>CAYSJO010000867.1:0-9759 GCA_964431285.1 uncultured Planctomycetaceae bacterium | reverse complement strand
TCCGGGGACCTGGCCTCGGGTCGAGTGGCGTACAATTTTGAGGACATGTCTGTCCGATGCGAGGAAAACAAGCCGCAGGTCAAAGAAGAGTGTCGGAAGCTGGTGCTGAAGACGCAGCGTCAGGCTGCAGAGAATCGAAATCGAGCGGAATCCGAAGGACAACACGAGGGATACCGCAACGGTCTGGCCCAGGCCGAGACTGAGGTCAACGAACGGATCCGACAGAGGGCAAACGAAGTTGTGGAACAACGGTTGAGTACTGTCATGCCCGCCGTTTCGGACATGCTCGGGGAGCTGGCCTCCGCTCGCAGTCGCTGTCGCCTCGACTGGGAGGCCGAGTTGGTCGGAACGGCCGTGGCCATCGCTGAAAAGATCATTCAAACAAGTCTGCAGTTGCGGCCGGACCTGGCAGTCGACGTTGTTGAGCAGACGGTTGAACTGGCGATTGGCAGCACGTCAATGCAGATTCAACTGCACCCGGCTGACCTGGATTCACTCGGCGATCGCATTTGCGGTGTGGTACAGGACAGTTCTCTCGGTGTTGAAGTCACGTTGATTCCGAATCCTGACGTCTCACCCGGTGGCTGCCTGATCACGACCGACCGAGGTCAGATCGACGGGCGTCTGGAAACGATGCTCGCACGCATTTCGTCGGAACTGCTTGAGGGACTTGAGTAACAACGCAGCAACGACCGTCTTCCGTTTGCCCATATCTTTTTGTTGTCCTGTCCACATGCAGCGTCGCCAGCTGGTCCAACAGACGATTGCCCCGCGAATCATGGGCAATACGAGCCGCATTGCCGGACTTGCGGCCGCCGTTCTCGGCTTCCCTGCTCCTCTGGGAGCAAGGTGCCGAATTCATCGAGAGGGTTGCGAGCCACTCGATGCTGAAGTTGTCGGATTCAGCGGTGAAGAAACGCTCGTGCTGCCGTTCGGAGAACTGCGCGGTGTGCGACGGGGAAGTCACGTCGAATTGACCTGTTCCGTCCCGACCGCCCAGGTTGGCCCTGAATTAACCGGGCGCGTGATCAACGCCCGGGGACAGTTTGTGGATGGACGGCCGCCGGAAGTTCTTTGCGACCGTATCAGTCTGTTTGGAGAGCCAGTCTCACCACTCAATCGACCACGTATCAATGATCCATTGTCAACAGGCGTGAGAGTGATCGATGGCCTGATGACGTGTGGACTGGGCCAACGGCTGGGCATCTTCTCTGGAAGTGGTGTGGGTAAGAGCGTGTTGCTCGGCCAGATGGCGCGAGGCAGTTCAGCGGATGTTAATGTTGTCGTGCTGGTCGGTGAGCGTGGTCGTGAAGTTCGGGAGTTTATTGAAAACGAACTGGGTGAAGACGGGCTTCGGAAGAGCGTCGTTGTTGTTGCCACGAGTGACGAACCCGCGCTGATGCGTCTGCGCGCTGCGTGGCTTGGTACGGCGATCGCTGAGTATTTTCGTGGCCAAGGGAAGCACGTGCTCTTGCTGATGGACAGCGTCACTCGCTTTGCCACGGCCCAACGGGAGATCGGACTGGCCGCGGGCGAACCTCCGGTCACAAGAGGTTTCCCCCCGAGCGTGTTTTCTCTGCTGCCAAAATTACTCGAACGTAGCGGGCTTACGGACAAAGGAAGTATCACAGGTTTCTACACTGTGCTGATTGAGGGCGATGACCCGAACGAACCGGTCTCGGATACAGTCCGTGGAATCCTCGACGGGCATCTGGTGTTGTCCCGCAAACTGGCACAGGAGAACCACTGGCCCGCCGTTCATGTATTGAGCAGCATTAGTCGCCTGATGCCGGAAGTCACAACTCCGGAGCAGCAGGAGTCAGCCGGAGTGTTGCGTCGCATCCTGGCCGCCCGAGCTGAATCGGAGGATCTGGTTTCGATCGGCGCATATCGGGAAGGCACGAATCCGCTGGTGGATGCCGCACTGCAGCTTGCGCAACCGATCGACGCGTTTCTTCAACAGCAACGGGTCGAACATTCAACGTTTGCCGGGACCGGTCAACAACTGACGCAACTGCGGCAGTCAATCGGGCAGTTACTTGAGAGCGTCCAGAACACCGCTACGTCGTAATCCCGATTCTCGAAATACGCTGAACGCCACACTCACCAACACAACAGGTGCAGACAATTGCAGCCGTTTCCGTTTGTTAACGTCCTTAATTACCGTCGGCACATGAGGCTTGAGTGCCGTCAAAAACTCGCTGAAGTCTTGTCCGAGGAACAGAAGCTGCAGGACCACCGGGCAGAACTCGAAGTGGAAAGACGGCGGCAGCTCCAGGAACTGCGTCAACTTGCCGAGTCGAGCGATCTGAGCGTCGATGCAGCTACCAGACGACGCTACTTCGCCGGTCAGCTCGACATGCAACTGCTGGTCGTCAACGAACAACTGCTGCTGTTGCAGGTCGACAGCGATAAATGTCGCGCGGCACTGGTACAGGCCGATCAGGACGTCCAGACACTGGAACGGCTCGAAGAATTACATGTCGCGGGAACGACGTATGAATCTCGCCGTCGTTCGGAGATTGAACTGGCTGATCAGTGGCAGGCGGCGAAGCTGGCAGTCGGGCATCAGTGATCACCGACCACTGCTCTCCCGCCGTTTACCGGCCTGATAGAGTTCTTCCATTTCGATCAAGGAAGCGTCCTGCACGTCCCGGTCCTGTTCACGCAGGCGGTCTTCGATGTAGCGAAATCGACGCTCGAACTTTGCATTGCTCTTGCGGAGTGCTTCTTCGGGATTCACCTGCCAGCGGCGCGCGATGTTGGCGATAACAAACAGCACATCGCCAATTTCGTCTTTCACTCGGGCCTTCCTGTCCGGGTTATCGATCGGCTCATCCCGAGTTGGTGGAGCATCAATTGTTGCTTCGACCACAGGAATCTGGCCGTCGGAAAACAACTCGGCAGCCAGCTCGGAAACCTCTTCATTCAGTTTGTCGAACAGCATTGCACGATGCGGGAAATCGTATCCAACGCGTGCGGCCTTCTTAGCCAGACGTGCAGCGCGTGCCAGTCCAGGAAGATCAACCGGAATTCCATCAAGAACAGATTCCCGTTCACTTTTCTCGGCCCGCTTGGCTTTGTCCCAGTGCTGATAAACATCGTCAGCCGTCTCGGCCACCTCGTCACCGAAGACATGCGGATGGCGGCTGATCATCTTCTGCGTAATGCCCTCGATGACCGGAATGATGTCGAATCGATCTTCGTCGCTGGCGATCTGGGCATCCAGAACGACCTGAAGTAGCAAGTCACCGAGTTCCTCACAGATCGCCGCATTGTCGTCCGCGTCGATCGCTTCCAGCAATTCGTACGTTTCCTCGAGGGTGTACGGTTTGATGGTGCTCAGCGTCTGCTGTCGATCCCACGGACAGCCTTCGGGGGAACGCAGCTTCGCGATGACCTCACACAATCGAATGAAGGCTTCCGCGCTACGGTCTCGATCCGGTGGCGTGCCGAATGTGGATGGATCAGGAGTTATGTCAGCCTGGGAATCACTCATGGCAATGTCGGAGTCTCAGTCGTTTCCAGCGAACCGTCCCGCATGCGCAGGACACGGTCGTTTTCGGTCACGTAGGACTGGTCATGTGTGACAACAATGACAGTCGAATTCTGATCTGCCCACAGGCCCCGCAGCAGGCCGATCACCTCATCACCCGTCGCGGTGTCGAGTTCCCCTGTAGGCTCATCGGCGAGGATGAGTTTCGGTTGCTTGAGGAGTGCTCGCGCGATCGCGATCCGCTGTTGTTCTCCACCAGACAGCTGAGCGGGACGGTGATCCAGTCGGTCACCAAGTCCGACGCGTTCGAGCATTTCCTCGGCCCGCTTCCGCAACTCGGGCGTGCATCCCTGAGGCAGATACGGCACCAGCACGTTGTCGACGGCGTCCAGGTTGCCCAGCAGGTTGAAACTTTGAAAGATGAAGCCAACGTCGTCACGGCGATACGCATTGCATTCCGCCTGTGACATGCCTCCCAGGCTGCGGTCATCAACGTGAATGTCGCCGCTGCTCGGGCTGTCCAGCGAACCGATCAGGTACAACAGAGTACTCTTGCCACTTCCGGACGGACCGAGGATGAAGTTGAACGAGCCACGTTCGATCTGCGACGTCACGCCACGCAAAGCATGTACTTCGGTCTGTCCGCGTAGAAATGTTTTGGTGACGTCTTTTATCTCGATCACGACAGCCCGCCATCCGCAAGCTGCTGGCAGATCGTGGAAAGCAGGGCCAGAGAATCCCGCGCTTCGTCGAGAGTCATGGTCATCGGCGGGCTGACTCGCAGGACCGTGCTGGCCAGCGGGCCAAGGAAGTGAATTCCGTCACCGCCATCGATGCCCAGGTAAGTCGCTTCGACAATCTTCGAGGCCACTTCGGTTGCCGGCTGACCACTGTGCTCGGCACATTCGATTCCAAACACCATGCCTTCGCCACGGACCTTGCTGATCAGACTTGTTTCCTTGAGCCGGTTCAGGCCGTCAAAGAAGGCCGCCGACAATTCTTCGGCATGCACGAGGACATTGGTCTCTTCGAATTCATCCAAAGTTGCCAGCACGGCAGCGCTCGCGATCGGGTTCGCACTCCATGTGTCGGACGCTTCGCCGTATTTCAGGCTGCTCATCACATCGCCCCGGCCAACAACGCCGCTGACCGCAACTCCATTGCCCAGACCTTTGCCCAGGGTCACAAAGTCGGGCTCGATCTCGTATTTCTCAAAGGCGTACATCTTGCCCGTGCGTCCGAAGTTAGACTGCACTTCGTCGAGGATGAACAGGATGTCGTGCTCGTTGCAGAATCGCTGCAGCATCTGCAGATACTCAGCGGGGGGGTGATAGCTGCCACCGCCACCAAGGTAGGGTTCGGTGATCAGGCAGTTGATGCGACTGCCAAACTCGTTGTGGAGTGCCTGCAACTCCGCTTCGTAAGGTGCCAGGTCAATCGGCTGGCCATACTGGCTGCAGTCGGCCACTTCGTCGCGGGGGAAGCTGATGAAGCGAACGCGCGGATCGCGATCAGAATCCTTCTCCGAGCCGGTGACTGCCCCGGCAAGTCCCTTCTTACCGTGAAAACCTCCACGAGTCGCGATGATGATGTCGCGAGTTTCGTCGCGGTGCAGACAGGACCACAAGGCTTTGATGACTGCTTCTGACCCGGATGCCGACCACATGACAGTATCGAGACGCTGACCGAATGATGTGGCCTGGACGCTCTGCAGCAGTCGGTTGACTGCATTCGCTTCGACTTCCGTCACGGCGTTGTAGGCGGTCAGGGGGACGAATTCGTGATAGCCGTCTCCGCCAGCGAACACGTCTGGGGTCCAGCCGAGGTAATCGACGAATCGCTTCGCCCAGTTCTTCGGGTTATGCCCCAGATTCGCGACGAGCACGCCGGAACTGTAGTCGTATAAACGGCGTCCATCGGCAGTCCAGTGAAACGTACCGGCCGACCGTGATAACACGGCCTGGCTGGGCGTCCATGTGCGGAGTGCGACGGGTTCTTTCGTCGCAATGACTGTGCGTGCGGCGTTGGAACGGTCTTCGCCGGAAAACGTGATCGGGTTGGGCATAGTGCAATGTGGAGGTCTAAGGTCTGATGGGGGGAACAGCGGGGCGGGGCTCACGTGAGTAGAGTCAGTGGGTTCTCGCGGGTTTTCAGAGGCAATTCAACCGGGCCACCAGTTCGATGGGATTCGAAGACCGCGGCAATCATCTCTGTCACATCGCGAGCGGCTTCAATGCCGCCGCTCGGCGGTCGGTCGTTCTCGATCGCGTCCAGAAAGTCACGAATGGCGAGCGTGTGACGCGCGGAATATTCCGGCCCGGTGAGCAACTCCGGCTTGTCAATTCCGGCCGATGACACGTTCAACCAACCCTTGCCCGTTCGTCCCGGTGACCAGGCTGGGTCGGGTAGAAACTTCACTGACGGCAGCGTGCCTTCAATGAGTTCGAGGATCCCTTTCGATCCGTGAATCTGCAGGCCGTACCTTGCCGGCCGTCCGGCCATGTTTCGCTTTGACGAGAAGTACGCGCGGACGTCGCCTGGCAGTCCATACGTTGCCTGAACTTCGTCGCCCGCTAGCGGGCCGATGCCTTCTGGGCCATTGAATACGTCGGCGGACGTAACGGAATGGCCTTTCCAGTTCACCTGGGAGTAGCACCATTCCGGCTTGCCCGCGATGGCGTGAATCATGTCGAGCACGTGAGTGCCGAGAACCCACAGGTCTTCGCCACCACCGCGTCGATCTTCTTTGCCGCGGGCGCGGTACTCAAGAATCTGTCCCAACTGGCCGTCTGCGATCAACTTGCGAATCGTGTCCAGCTTCGGGCTGTACCGCGTCGGATGTGCAACGGCAAGTTTGACTTTGCCGGCCGTGCAGGCTGTGGCGATTGCATCAGCTTCGGCCAGCGTGCGGCACAACGGCTTCTCCATATAGACATGGATACCACGTTCGGCCGCTGCGATCGCCATCGTGCTGTGCTGATCAACCCACCGTGGGCAAATGGCAACGATGTCCGGCTTCGCATTGTCGAGCAGCTGGCGATAGTCAGCAAACGCCTGCTCGACTTTCAATTTAGTCGCCGCCTGCTTGAGACCTGTCAGATTGTCATCGGCAACGGCGACAACTTCAGTTTCAGGCAAAGCAGACCAGGCTGTATCCAGGCCGTGTCCATAGTTGCCACGTCCTGTGCTGCCGAGCACTCCGATACGCCACTTCTGAGGCATGTGACCTGACCAGTTCGAGGATTGGTGCGGGTTGCGCTGGTGCCAGTGGCTCACAGTGAATCAGTCGCACGGCAACAGGACAACCGAAGGCCGCGTGCTGAGGAACGACGGGACACTTCAAGACAGTGTCATCCCGGATGAATCAAGCACCGGGCCGGAATGAGAGAGAGCGGCTGGCCGAATTCACAGCTCTGACCGGGACGCCCTTGCGTCCGCACAACCCGCACTTCTGTCAGGAGATAACCTCGCCCTACGACCGGACTAGGCACCTTCGGCACAATCGATACCACCTCAGCGCGTCGGCGGCGTTGAACGAAATCAGCGTCATTGAACAGCGGATCGACAGCGTGGCCCGCCGAAAACTATGGCGTGTTACCCATCGCTGCTGCCGCTGCGAAGCGGACACTCCATCCGGGTCAAACAGCCCAATCAACTCTGGAGTGACCACTCAGGTACAGGTATCTGGTTTCGTGTTTCGTGTTTCAGGAGATCTCCCGAATGAAGTGTACGACCTTGACGACCGCGTTCATGGTCGTCGCTGCGTCGATCAGCTCGGCTCAGGCCGGACTGTTCAACTTCCGCAGCGCCGATCCGTCCTGTTGCGCACCGGCTGCGGCCGCGTGTGCTCCAAAGGCGAAGAGCTGTGCCGCTCCTTGTGCTCCGGCGTGTGCGCCGAAGGCTAAGAGTTGTGCAGCACCGTGTGCCCCAGCTTGTGCGCCGAAGGCGAAAAGCTGTGCCGCACCATGTGCCCCCGCGTGTGGCCCGAAGGCCAAAAGCTGTGCTGCTCCTTGTGCACCCGCTTGCGGCCCGAAAGCCAAAAGCTGTGCGGCTCCTTGTGCTCCCGCTTGCGGCCCGAAGGCCAAAAGCTGTGCCGCTCCTTGTGCCCCGGCCTGTGCGCCGAAGGCCAAGAGCTGTGCCGCACCGTGTGCCCCCGCTGGCTGCAACGCCGGCTGTGGCCCGAAGTGGTGCATGCCGAAACTTCGCATGCCGAAAATCTGCATGCCGAAGATCAGCCTGCCGAAGCTGCCCCGTTTGGGCAAGTGCCACAGCTGCGCACCGTCGTGTGCCGCTCCGTGTGCCCCGACCTGTGCCGCTCCGGCATCTGGTCACTAAGAGTGTAAGTTAGAGACCAGCACCCGTTCCTTCTGGAGCGGGTGCTGTTTTTTTCCCCTGGCAACAAGTCTGCTGGTTTCGACCGGCAGCAATTTCTGACACCGCTTTGCGAGGCAGCGGGACGCTTACTCCAAAGCAAGCTCGTCAGAATCTCTCTTTCATCGACCACAGGGCGGCTGGTTCACGTGAGCCAGCCGCCCTGTTTTATTTGCTACCCAGCCGACACGACCCGCCCATTTGGCCTAATGCCCTCAGCCGAGATTCTGACAGTCAGCAATCGTGAGCCCACCAGTTATCAGCTGGTGGGCTCGTTTCGTTCAGACCTGCACTTGGATCGAAAGCAGTCGTCATTACGGGTAAAATAGGTTCAGGCGTCTATCGCACACACTTGTGAAACCGAACTAATCTAGGCGAAGTCTCAATGAGTCAACCGACATCGACCCGCGGCTGCTTTGGCTACCGGTCCATTCCACGAAGAAACATCGTGCTGAGTGGTGTCTGTGGAGCACTCGGATTAACTCTGACCGACCTGCTGCGCGGTCGTGCCCAGGCAGAATCCGAGGGGCATCCGGAGCCGAAAGCGCACAGCATTATCCATTTGAACCTGGGCGGCGGCTTTTCCGGGCAGGAGTCGTGGGATCCCAAGCCGGAAGCTCCCACCGAATACCGCGGCCCGTACAACATCGTGAAGACGAACACCGGGAATGTTTTCAGCGACACACTGGCCCGGACGGCCGAAGTCGCCGACCGATTCACGGTCGTTCGATCGGTCGTTGGCCGCATTCCGGATCATGGCCAGGCGACATATCACACCTTCACGGGTTACCTGCCCACGACAGTGATCGACTACCCGCAAATGGGGTCAGTCGTTTCCCGGCACTTCGGTTCACGAAAAGACATGCCGCCCTACGTCGCGATTCCAGCCCTGCACGGATTCACCGGCGGCACGGGATATCTCAGCAGTAAGTATGGAGCCTTCCAGCTCAACGCCGATCCGGGCGGGCGAGGTGAATTCCGAGTGAAAGACTTCTCGATTCCCGATAGCCTCTCGCAAGAACGATTCGAGAGACGTCGAGCAGCCCGCGCGATCGTCGAGAAGAACCTGAAGTCGCGCAAAGCCGACCCGGATCAGCTGAATACGATGGATGAGTTCTATCAGCGAGCGTACACACTACTCAGTTCATCGGAAGCGCAAGCCGCGTTTGCCATAAAAGACGAACCGCAGGCCATGCACGACCTGTACGGCAACGGTTACGTCCTGAAATACCGGAATCAGCCTGCGGCCATCGGAGGCCGATTGTTGCTGGCCAGACGACTCGTCGCCGCTGGCGTTCGATTCGTCACCGTCAACTACAACGGCTGGGACTCGCACGTCGACATTAAGGGCACGTGCGACGACAAAATGCCTGCACTCGATCACGCGATCTCCGGTTTGATCACTGATCTCGATCAGCGAGGCATGCTCGATTCCACGCTCGTCCTGATTACGTCGGAATTCGGACGCACACCAAAGATCAACCAGACGAATGGTCGTGATCACTGGGCCCGAGTTTATCCCACCATGCTGGCCGGTGGCGGAATCACACGTGGTCAGACTTACGGAGCATCAGACGCAACGGCATCCGAGCCAGCCAGAGACGCTGTAACGCTGGAAGACCTGCTCTACACCGTCTACCACCAGCTTGGCATCGACGCGAACCAGGAGTTACTGGCATTTGGAACTCGACCTATCGAGATGATCAAAGGCGGAAAACTGATTGACCGGATCGTCGCCTGAACCACGCTTGTCCCTCTCCCCGTTGGGAACTTTATTCATGGGGCTTGGAGCTGTAACTGGTTTTTGTTTTTGAGGATACGGAATCCGTTGAGGATCAGCTTGGCGTTGACGAACTGGCGGACTCGGGGGAGACGGCGGACATGGGCCGGGA
>CAYSJO010000866.1:0-3354 GCA_964431285.1 uncultured Planctomycetaceae bacterium | reverse complement strand
TGGACCAGCCAGATTCACCAGATGACCGGGCCATCGATGTCTTTCGATTCCGGGAGTCGTCCTGGGCCTGGACTCTCCGAGGCGCGGACCTTGATGGCATTGGAATGTTCACACTGGGTGACGACCAGGCGTGGGACCTCGAATTCGACGCTCCCGAGCAGACCCTCATCACGTTCAAAGATTCGTTTAATTTTGTCTCCGGACCCAGTCGGCCCGGCTCAGACCTGCCTGAGCGGCTGTACGATTTTGGGTGGAACGTGCGCTACTGGTGGCCAGAGTTCATCAACGGCTTCGATCACGACATCGGCCTGGACGTCAATTTCGACATCGGTATTCACTCCGACTTTGAAGACAGTGCCCGCGATGGTTGGCGTTTTCCCGGACGCGTGCTGCTGGTCAGTGAAACCAACACGCAAGGTATGTGGCTGGCGGCAGGATTCGAATATCTGGATCTCGAACACATCCAGATGCTGCCGGCGGGCGGTTTGATCGTGCGAGACGACAACACACACACCTTGAGTTGTTTTTTCCACGGCCGAGGCTTCGCGTGCGAGTCGGTGAACATGAGCGACACGACGACTGGCTATACGTTCTGGGCGAGTATCAAGGTCGTGCCTGGGCAATCGAACGCAGTGCCACGGGACTGGCGGATGTCGCCACTCTCAGCGAATACCGACTCGCCATCGGCCTGGAATCTGAACCGACGCGGCGAGGAGAGGATGATGGCGACGATGACGAACCGCGGATCTCATTCGTCGAGGTGAGCTGGCTGTTTGGCCGCGATCTCGAATACCACTCCGGCCTGGACAACCTGCGACCGCACGACACGGTCATGTTTCGCATTGGCAGCCGCTGGTAATCGAGCCTCTCACTTTTCAGTCCGCGGCTTTTCGGTTCGACCGGGTCGTTTTCGCGGCTTTGGCTTCTGCGTCCCGGAATTGCGCCGCTTCACAGCAATAGCAGCCGCCTCGTTGACCAGCACGTTTGCCTGTTGCAGAGTTCGAGTGTCGAACATTGGTACGGGCGCTGCGCCCTGTCCCATGATCCCGCCAAGCTCCCGCCAGGTCAGTCCATTCGACACGTGCCACGCGGCGGCCTGAGCGACCTTCTGGCTCACTCGTGCTTTGGCAAACAGGGGCAGCAGTTCGTGCAGTATGGGATTGCGGCTGTATCGCTCGACAGGAACGATCAGGTACGGCAGCTTCGCATGCGGCTCAGGCTTGCCATATTCCAGACACACCGACGTCACGGGGAATCGGACCGTCTGCCCCGCTGGAACTTCAAACTGATTAGGTTTCGGTGTGTCTTTCGGTTTTGCTTTCGTGTCATCCAGTTTGACGGGAACGGGAGCGTCTGCCGCCAGCTTTGCGGGTGAACCGCTGATGCTGACACCGGTCGACTGTGCTGTCTGCCCGTTCGATTGTGGAGCCTGGCCTCGGGCGACCAGGTTGGCATTCGTGATGTGTACGCCGACGAACGCGGCGGGGAACTCAACTGTGATGGGCTGCTTCGTCGTGTTGCGGACCAGCATTACGCCGGACTTCTCGTTTTTCTGGGTCAGCTTGACCTCGACCTGCCGCGTCTGCATCCCTTCGAACACATTTAAGGTCGAAGACTCGAACGCTGATTTTCCAGACTCTGGAGTTGCTTCGTCCGCCTGGACGGAACGGCCAGCCAAAAGGCTCACAGCGATTGTCAGACAGAACAGCTGGCGCGAATGGACCATAACAAGCTCCATAACATCCAACGGAAAGCCATCATCGATATGTCGCACGAATTCTGCATCGGGTCCTCAACGAGAGAAACGCCAGAGCTGTAAGTTCCATGCGAATTCGGCTGGGCACGTCCATCACAAGACCAATTGCGGCCTTCGAATCTGAAAGTCAGTTGCGCGTGGCCGACGCCCGGTAATGCAAGTCATCAAGGTGGACCGGAACTCTCAGTATCGTAATCGTCGGTTGGTCGTGACGACATGCCCGTGCAGGCTTCCTGATCTTCCACTATTGATAATCAATCAGGGATACGTGAAAATCAATAGTCCTTTCTGATTATCACATGTCCTGTGATTGCTGTCCAATCGAGTGATAGTCATCAAACAGAAAGTCCTCATGTGATGATCAAATAAAGAGGGAGACAGAATGAGCACAGCAGTGATTGAATCGGTCGACGTTGTCCGACTTCTGGGCGATCTGATCGCGAGCAAAGATCTGAAGGACGGCGACCGACTGCCGCCGATTCGGGAACTGGCTGTGCAGTTCGGAGTGAAGACGGGAAATGTCCGCGATGCTTTGCTTGCTGCACAGAGCAAGGGACTCGTAAAGGTTCTTCCTCGCGTGGGGGCAATTGTGCAGTCCGCAGGAGATGCCGAGGGCTCGCAGTCGGTTGGTGTGGGCGTCGGGCAGGACTTTGCAGAACTCGTTGGGCAGCAGGACCAGAATCTGTTCCATGTGCTGGAGACGCGAGAGACGCTCGAACTGACGCTGGTTGCGCGTGCGGCTCAGCGGAGAGAGCTGTCTGAGCTGTTTCCGCTCAGGCAGATTCTTACCGACATGGCGGCCATTCCGCTGGAAGTCGAATCAACCGAGTACGCTCGGCTGGATGTCGAATTTCATCTGGAGATCGGACGTCTGTCCGGCAACACCGTGATGACGTCGCTGCTTAGAGTTCTTCTGGTCGAGGTCAGGCCTCATCTGGATCGAATCCGATGGTCCGACAATCAACGATTGGAAACGAACGAACAGCACGCACGGATCTACTCGGCACTTGCAGCGGGCGATGTCGATCAGGCTCAGAGTGAAATGCGTGATCACATTCGCGCGGCTTACGACAGCCTGCTTGATGAGATGCGACAGCCGCCGGCAATGAACGGAGGGAATTGAGATGTCATTCTCGCCGTTCGAATCGCGGACGAATACGAGCACGAAGCTCAAGCGAGTGAATTTCGTATTCGTGGTGATCCCCTCGCTTGTGATTCGTGCTTTTGTGGCGACGCTCGCTATTTGCTCAATCGTCTCAGCCGATGAAGACGCGCCGAAGGGGGCAGTCAGGAGTACGGAATTCTTCGAAAAGCAGATCGCCCCGATCCTCAAGCGGCGTTGCTACGAATGCCACAGCCACGAATCCGGTAAGGCGAAAGGCGGGCTCGTTCTGGATTCGCGTCATGGTTGGAAGAAGGGTGGCAGCGAAGGACCGGCGATCGTTCCAGGCAGGCCCGGTGAGAGTCTCTTGGTCGAGGCCGTGCGGTACGAGGGCTATGAGATGCCGCCGGACAAACAACTTCCTGCCAGTGAAATTGCCTTATTAGAAAAATGGGTGGCGATGGGAGCGCCCGATCCTCGCGAATCAAGAGCACCA
>CAYSJO010000865.1:0-14476 GCA_964431285.1 uncultured Planctomycetaceae bacterium | reverse complement strand
CGGAAGAAGCACGAGTATTGTCGGAGGCCAGCTTTCAGGATGCACTTGGAGCGGTCAACGACTTCTTTACTCGAGTCAGTGAAGATCGACTCCTCAACGAGCCAGGATTCCAGGTGCTGCGTCGCGACCTGCTGGAGCTGGCTCGTGATTACTACGGCCAGTTGATCGAACGTCGCTCGGGTGACCCCGAACTGGAATCCGAAGTCGCAGCCAGCCATTTTCGACTGGGACTGATTATTGAAGAACTGGATTCGTCCGAAGCCGCGCAGGTTTCGTACGAGAAAGCACTAACTCTGCAGCGCGAGCTGTGCCGGAAAGAACCTGATTCCAGCGAGCGACGGCAGGCACTCAGTAAGACGATCAACGCGCTGGGACGACTCGCAACTCGTAGCGGCGATTTTGACAAAGCCCGCGAACGCTTTGATGAAACGGTTTCCATCCGTGAAGCGCTCGTGCAGGCCACCGAGGATCCTGGTGAGCGATTCGAGTTTGATCGACTGCTGGCCAACGGCTGGATGAACATCGGGCTGCTGCATCGCAATCTGCAGGACTTCGACGAAGCGCGCCGGCTGATTGAGAAGGCGCAGGAGCATCGTCGAAAAACGCTGCCGGTCCGCCCCGCCGACCGAGCGATGCGACGCGATCTGGCAAAGGGCTGGTACAACCTGGCTAACCTGGGCGTCGATGTGGACGACGCGAAACTCGTTGAAGACAACGTTGTGCTGGCGATTCATGAATTCGAATCCTTGCTCGATGAAGACTCGGAGGACCTCAGCGACCGCTACATGCTGGGCCTGTGTTACCGACTGCTGGCGGATCTGAATGCGGCTATGGCGGCGGTTGATCCAGCCCTCGTCGACGTAGCGGTCGAGAATTACTTGAAGGCCCTGCTCGCCATGCGTGAACTGGCTGGCCGCAATCCCGCAGTACCGACCTATCGTGGTGAGGTTGCACAGCTGCTGCTGAATCTCGGCCAACTGGAAGCTCAGCGGCAACGCTTCGACAAATCCAGCGAGCTGATCGAGGAAGCGGAGTCACTCCTGCGGCAGCTGACTGAAGAGTTGCCGGATCGATCTGATTATGCCGAATTGCACGATCTTGCCGGACAGATGCTGGAGCAGCTGCGCAACCTGAAGTAAGCCGTGAGTGACCACGATGTTCCGCAAGGCATCAGCAGGTGGAAGACGATGAATCTGACGGCTGGGCGGATCATGCCCGCCGATTCGATTTCGCACTCGCCCGGAATACACTCATGTTTAGTCGAACAAGCATCGTACGCACCTGGACCGCCTGTTTGGCGGGTCTCATCGCCGCGTCTTTCATCCAGACGGCGAATGCCCAGCCGGACGCCGAAAAACCTGCGGATCCGAAAGCCAAGGTCCAGCCAAAACCGGCACCACCCGCAAAACCTGCTGACGGTAAGACTCCGGCAGCAAAGCCGAAACAGCCGGCGAAACCGGCTGCTGACAAGCCGAAAGACGACAAGCCCCAGGAAACTCCGGCACCGGCCGTGGTCCAGCCGCTGGATTCGCCTCTGTCGCCGTTCAGTAACCTGCAACTGCCAGCGGGACGGCGTCCGTTTCTGGCGCGTCTATCGCGGACACCGGATCTCTTCGGTGACTTCAACACGCTGTCGGTCGCTCAGATATCCAGGAGTTTCATGTCGTCATCCGATCCGGTTGTCAGTGTGCCGGGTGGCGGAGCTGTGCGTCGTTACAAGAACGAACAGGCGCGGGCACTGCCAACAGATCGCGTCTTCGCCTTCTTCAATCACTTCCACAACGCGGTCGATATCAGCGGGTTTGGTGGAAACAGCTCCGATGACATCAACCAGTTCACATTCGGAGCGGAACAGACATTCGACAACGGGAACTGGTCTGTGGAAATCCGTCTTCCGGTTGCCACAGAAACCGATCTGGCCAACGACAACAGTCGCGTGCAGACCGACGGACTGGGCAATCTGGTGGTCACGCTGAAGAAGCTTCTGTACGCCGATTCGCAGGCGGCCGTGGCGATGGGACTGGCAGTCACCGCACCGACGGGAGACGACGTCGACATCAACTTCTCTGGATTTTTGCCGGTCAGAATCGAGAACGAGGCCGTTCATCTGCTGCCCTACCTGGCCGTCCAGGTGGCACCGGACGACAACTGGTTCTTCCACGCGTTCGCTCAGGTTGATGTGGCCGCCAACGGTGATGGCATCCGAGTCGGGACGAACACAGGACGTCTAGTCGAGCAGACACTGATGTTTCTGGACGTCGCAGCCGGCTACTGGTGGATGCGGACGGACACGCCCGACAGCACTGGTCTGACGGGCCTGGCATCGGTGCTCGAACTGCACTACTCGACAGCGCTCAACGACGCTCACATCGCCGAAGTTGGCATCCTGTCCATCGGCAATCTCGACAACCGCATCGACGTCGTGAATCTGACGATTGGACTGCACAGCGAATGGCAGGGAGACACATCTGTTCGACTTGCCACCGTCGTGCCACTGCGTCGCAGCCGTGAGAACCGGTTCTTTGACAGCGAAGTTCAACTGGCGGTCATCAAGCGGCTGTAGTCGAGACTCATCTCGACCAGGCGATGACTCTGTTCTCTGTTCGCCCGCGGTGTCACGCCAGAATGTCGTGCGCGACATGACCGGCGACATCGGTCAGGCGAAAGTCTCGGCCGGCGTATTGATACGTCAGTCGCTCGTGGTCGAGACCCATGATGTGCAGCAGCGTGGCGTGCAGATCGTTGACGTGCATCTTGTTTTCCACGGCGAAGTATCCGTAATCGTCCGTGGCTCCATATTTGAATCCGCTCTTCACGCCACCGCCGGCCATCCACATGGTGAAGCCGTCCGGATTGTGGTCGCGTCCGTTTTTCCCCTGAGCTACCGGCGTGCGCCCGAACTCGCCGCCCCACAAAACCAGCGTGTCTTCCAGCAGGCCACGGGCCTTCAGATCGGTCAGCAGTCCCGCGATCGGCAGGTCGACTTCCTTCGAGTTCTTCGTGTGACCTTCCAGTAGATTGCTGTGCTGGTCCCACTGCACGTTCGAGTCGCTGTGGGTCACCTGAATGAACCGCACTCCCCGCTCGGCAAATCGGCGTGCCATCAGACACTGGCGTCCGAAGTCCGCCGTTATCGTTTCGTCCAGACCGTACATGCGGTGAGTCGCCTGCGACTCCGTCGACAGGTTCTCGACTTCCGGCATCTCCGTCTGCATTCGGAACGCCAGTTCGAACGAGCTGATCCGAGCTTCCAGCGCCGTGTGTGGACCGGTTTGCTTCAGATGGCCGCGGTTGACCTCATTCAACAGGTCGAGTTGCTTACGTTGCAGTGACCGTGAAATGCGGTCGTTCGTGATGTACTTCACGCGAGCCTGTTCGGAAGGCACGCTGGCGTTACCAATTGGTGTCCCCTGGAAGTGAGCCGGCAAGAACGCCGAGCCCCAGTTCTTGACGCCACCATGTGCCAGCGTCGGGCAGATCGTGACGAAGCCCGGCAGACTGTGATTTTCCGTGCCCAGACCATACGTCACCCACGCGCCCATGCTGGGCCGTACAAAGTTGTCACTTCCCGTATGCAGTTTCAACAGGGCTCCCCCATGAGCCGCGTTCGTCCCGTGGCACGAAGCGAGCACACACAGACTGTCCATATGCTGGGCAACGTTGGGAAACAGTTCGCTGCACCACAGGCCACTCTCCCCATGCTGGCGAAACTTCCACGGAGATTTGAGAAGGTTGTTCGTCGGAGCAAACTGCACTCGCGGCTTATCGAATGTCAGCGGCTTTCCGTCATCAGCCTGGAGCTTTGTTTTGTAATCGAACGTATCGACGTGCGATGGTCCGCCTTTCATAAACAGGAAGATCACACGCTTTGCACGCGGAGGAAAATGCGGTTGTTTCGGCGCCAGCGGGTTCGTGTGCGCACGAGCCGACTGCTCATCGGCCAGCATGGACATGGCTGCCAGCCAGCCGAATCCGGCCGCACTGCGACTGAGCATCCGACGTCGTGAAATCATGGTGCAACTCCCTGGATCGGCCCTGTTCAGCGCGACGTCACAAACTCCTGACACGTCAGTAGACTCCATACAAAATCTTCTGCCAGTTCCTTGCGCTGCCTGGGGCCGTTGACGCGTGCGAATCGGTCGCGCCAGAAGCTTCGTTCCAATTCAGTCGGAAACCGCGATAGTGCCCTCAGGTAGAACTCCTCGACAAGTTCTACGTCGGACTGTGTCGTCACCGCTTTGTGCACGCGGCCGTTCGCGTCTTTCAGACGTCGATTCAACAGCGGCCCGTTGATCAGATGCAGCGCACGCGGCAGGTCGCCAGTGGCCGAACTCGTTGACTCGCAGGATTCTGTTCGTGAACACCGACCCAGAATGTCGAGCGACGCAGACGGTACGTTGCCCGCATACAGATTGACCGCGCGCGTGCCAGCCGGTTCATCCCCGAATGTTTCGGAAACGCCTGTGACATCGGAGATGACATCGGCAAGGACTTCCGGCGACAGCGGCACTTGGAGTGCATGCGAATAAAACTCGTCGTCGGACCCGTTGCCCGACAGTGCAACACTGCTACGAGCGAAAGCGGCACTGAGGCAGATCGTGCGGAGGGTGCCTCGCAAACTGCGACGGTTGCTCGCGAAGTCTTCGGCAAGCCGGTTTAGTAAACCCGGGTGCGTACCCGGATTCGTCGCGCGCAGATCATCGACGGGCTCAACAAGGCCACGTCCCATGACAGCTTTCCACAATCGATTCACAATCGCGCGGTCGAAATAAGGATTGCCCTTCGAGGTAAGCCACTGGGCCAGGTCGGCGCGGGCGTCGGTCGCGTCCGTCAGAAATCTTTCACCGGGAATGCGCGAGACGGCTGGTTCGCCAGTGCGCGGATGAATGACTTCACCGCGGGACCGAACCGAGATCACTCGGCCCAGATCCAGTCGCGCGAAGATCGCGGCCAGACCGTGGTAATCGTCCTGAGTCCAACGGTCGAGTGGATGGTCATGACAGTTGGCGCAACGCAGTTGCACTCCCATGAACAGCTCACTGGCAAACTCGGCCAGAGTGCGTGCGTCACGTGACGTGCGGTAGAAGCTCGCAGGACCGACCTCGTGCGAATCTCCAGTCGCAGTCAGCAACTCGACAGCAAGTTGATCGAACGGCGTCTGTCGATCCAGTTGCGAGCGAAGCCATGCGTGATAGGTCCGCGCTGCGGTGTCCTCCTGCGGCTGGGTTCGAATCCGTAACAGGGTCGCCAGCCAGTGAGTCCAGTATTCGCTGAAGTCACTGCTGTCCAGTAGTCGGTCGACGAGTTGTCGCCGATCTCTCTTAAACTCTCGCACTTCGTCCGGAGTGGGCAATCGTCCGGTCAGACGCAGACGAACGCGGCGAAGAAATGTTGCATCACCACACGCGGGTGACGCGGGGATGTGAAGCGTTGACAGGCGTCGATCAATGAACTCGTCGATAAAGTTCCCGTCCGGTCCAGGACTCACGTCGACCGGCTGGTCGTTCAGCGGAACGATCAATTCGACGGGCAGGACGCGGTCGAGGTATCGCACCTGAACGAGATGCCGTCCTCGACGATGTACGGTTGCCATGCCGTCCGAATCGACGCTGACCGCACCTGCGTCATCAGGCATCATTGTCGACCAGCGCGTCACGTTCTGCTGCGAGCCATCATTAAATGTGGCCAGTACGCTGATCGCCGTGGTCTGATCGGCAGACTCAAGGACCAGCGATTCTGGTTGCAGTTCCAGTTTCTCCAGATGGCGGGATCCCGTGCGTCGGGCACCATTCTGAATCCAGCGGATCAGCAGCTGGGCCGCTTCACTGTCGACGTCGAACCGCGGGCCACCGCCATGATTGAGCGACTCAGTCGCTTTCAACAGCAGCAGGCTTTCGTTCGGACGGGGATGATTGACGCGTCGGCCTTCCAGGTCAAAGACGACAGCTTCGTGGTCGCGTTCCGGGTCACTGCCATAAAGCGACAGATTAAATCCACCTCGACCAGCCGCCGATCCGTGACACGCCCCCGAATTGCAGCCGTATCGAGTCAGCACGGGCACAATCTGAGTGTCGAAATCGACTTCCTCAGCATTGCCAACGGTGAGCGCCAGAGCTGTTAACCAGAACGGATTCACTCGGTGTCCTTCTTTTTCGCTTCCGTGTCTTTGTCGCTCGATTCGTTGGCTTTTTCGTTCTCTGGTTTCGAGCGTTCACCCTTCTCCGGCGCATCGCGCCCAGAAGGCCGCTTCTTCGGACCGTACTTTTCAGCCCATTGTTTCAACTGCTCACGAGCTGGTTCGGTCCCATAGTTTTCAAGTTTCCCTGCGGAAATGATGTTCGTTGTGATCTGGCCGACACGTTTCTTCCATTCTTCGTTACCCTCTTTCGCGATGAACTCCTCGATGTCCTTCGCCGCACTGCTGACGTCTTCTTCGGATGCTTCTTTGTTGATCAGACGCCGCAGCATACCCGTCAGTTCTTCCGGCAGCGGTTTCCGCTGCGGTCGCTGTGCCGGCCGTTTGTTCTGATTCTGCATGCGGGTGCCGAGAAGAGACAGGATGTCTGGCACTTTTCCGCCACCCGTGACGTCCACGACCGCCTTTGCGATCTTTGGACCGTCGTTAGGAAGACTGGGCTGAACCAGCGCGAAGTTCGCCGTCACTTGGCCTTCTTTTCCGACCAGAACCGTAAGTGTGACTTCGCGGTTGAGGCCATAAGCACCCGGTCCTTCCGCACCATCCATCGAGATTCCATAGAGAGTGTCTTGGGTGAGCAGATGGCGAATTCGCTTCATCCAGTTGCCGGTTTCCGTCGGGTCATCCGTGAGCATGATCACTCCACTGACAAGCCCCTGTTTTTCGCGAGTCTTTGCCAGTCTCACGAGGGCGTTCGTCAATCCGAATGCCGGGCGCGTTCGCTTATGAAAGAAAACCAGCAGCACGGGCTTTCCGGCCGCCTTCTCAATCAGGCTGACATCGGTGGCCTCTTCAGCCAGGACGTTTCGCACTTTCAAAGGCGGCAGCTTTTCGCCGGGTTGAGGTCCGGAAAAAATCGGTTCCTCATCAGCCCTGGCTTCGACCAGACCGACGAGCAGGAGGCAGGTAACAGACAGGATGAGTTTCACGACAGCATCTCCGATTGGGGTTGTTTCGCCTGGAGATCACCACGCTGGTTATGATCGTACCCATCTGAGTGTCCATCTCACTACCCGGTTGCGGAGAGTTGTCATGCAGGGCATGACCAGGAGTCCGTTTTCACGCCGTCAGTTTTTGGGAACGATCGCCGTTGCGGGGGTCGCCGGTCAGACGGTTTCCGCGAAGGATCCGGCAGGCGGCAAGTCGCTGGAACGTGAAGTCGGTGTGACGACGTCGTCCTTCTCGCGGCACCTCGTCGCCAACCCAGGCAAGGGGCAGTTCAGCATGTTGGAGCTGCCTCGGATCATGCGCGACGAACTCGATATGCGAGTCATCGATCTGAACACGTCCTCGCTGGGCAGCCAGGAACCCAAATGGCTGGAGAAGGTTCGTACGGCTGTTGCCGACGCCGGCTGCGTGATGATCAATCTCAAACTGAATCAACGTGGCCTCGACATGAACAGTCCAGACCGGGACGTACGAACCAAAGCACTCAACGTTTACAAGCGGTCGATTGACGCCGCGTCGATGCTGGGAATTCCGTGGGCTCGTCCACTGCCGCTGAAGGAGACGCCGGACATGGCGATTCACGTTGCCTCGTACCGCGAACTGGCCGATTACGCCGCCGAGCGTGACGTCCGGATGCTGGTCGAAAACTACGGCTGGATGGAGTCCGATCCGCAGTCTGTCGTGAAGTTGATCAAGGCGATTGACCGCGACGTCAAAGCGTCCCCCGACACAGGCAACTGGAAAGACAATTCCGTCCGCTTCCCTGGCCTGACCGCGACCTTCCCGCACGCCGTGACCTGCGACTTCAAAGCCCGGCAACTGGGCCCGAAAGGTGAGCATCCGCTGTACGATCTGAAACGATGTTTCCAGACCGGTTGGGACACCGGCTTCCGCGGACCATGGTGTCTGGAGCACGCGCACGCCGATCGTGGGCAGTTGTTTCGTGATCTCACGGTCTTGCGCGATATACTGCGAGGATGGATGGCGTAAGTCGAGCCATCGATGAGAATCCATAGCCGAACTCGCAGGGCTTTAGTCGATTGGCTCCACTTCAGCATCGTGTGGTGAATGAACGAAAGTATCGCTGTGTCGAGTCCATCCCTCGAAGCGATCGCTGCTGGAAGAAAACTTACGCTGGCGCTACATCTGCATGAGGCCGGTGTTTCCATGATGCGACAGAATCTGAAACGGCGACACCCGGACGCATCCATGGCTGAGATCGAAGAGCGGCTGGTTCAATGGCTGCAGGGTCACGCGCTTATGGGCATCCCTACCAGCAAGTTCGGCCCGAACGGAAGGACAATCGTGTGAATCCTGTTTTCGATGTTCTCGAAGAATTTGCAGAGGACCTCGTTCAATTGTCCGTCAATTTCGCGCTTGTCGGTGGTCTGGCTGTTTCAGTCCGTGCTGTACCACGGTTTACGCACGATGTCGATGTCGCCGTGCAGGTCAGCGGTGACTGTCATGCGGAGCAGCTGATCCACGCACTGATTGGACGCGGGTATCACTGCGAGACCGTCATCGAGCAGAAGCAGGCGGAGCGACTCGCCACATGTCGACTGAAACCGCGCAGAAGCGCGGACGGCATACTTACTGATGTGATTTTCGCAACCTGCGGCATCGAAAGTGAGATCACCGGGGCCGCAACTGACGCGGCGCTTGAGTCTGGGGTTGTCGTGCCTGTCGCCCAGGTCGCTGACCTGCTTGCGATGAAACTTCTGTCAACGGCCGAGCATCGGTATCAGGACGAGCAGGACATCATCGAACTGCTGCGCGTCGCGGAAGCCGATGACGTCGAACAGACTCGTTCGCGTCTGCGTCTAATCACAGATCGCGGGTTTCACCGAGGCCGTTCGCTACTGGACGACCTGGACGAGCGGATTGCTCGGTGCGGCTGGCCAGACGGTCTGAAGAACGAAGAGTTTCAGGGCTGACCCGTCGTGCGGACACCTCACGGGTTCAGCATGCCTTTCGTCCAGCCGTCGCCTTCGCGTTGATAAACGATGCGTTCGTGCAGACGCGCGTCACCGGCACTCCAGAATTCGATTCGGGATGGGACCACCCGGTAGCCGTACCACCAGTCAGGACGCGGGATGTCCTGCCCTTCGAATTTCGCCTCATACTCATCGAACAGTTGCATCAGTTTTTCGCGCGATTCCAGTGGCTGTGACTGATCCGACGCCCACGCGCCCACGCGACTCTGGATCGGTCGCCGTGACCAGTAGTCGTCTGATTCTTCGTCGGAGATCTTTTCGACCCGGCCCTCAATCCGAATCTGCTCGGCCCAGCGGTCGAGATAAAAGCCCAGCGCGACCAGAGAATTCTCCGCCATCTGAGTCCCCTTGCGACTGTTTGAGTTTGTGAAGAACACAAACCCTCGCTCGTCGAAGACTCGGACCAGAACAGTGCGGACCGTCGGCTGCCCATCTTTGCCCACCGTCGCCAGGCTGACCGCATCCGATTCGCGGACATCCAGTTCGTCAAAACGGGAATGCTTCTCGCGAAACGTCTCGATGGCTTCGAGATAGAGCGGGTCTGTTGTACGCATCATGTACCTATAACTTTGTTTACTTCTTGAGCGGGTTCGGTCGAGTCGACGGAGCGTTCAGGTCGCCGTCAGCGTCTTCCTTCGATACGACTTCGGCGTAGGCTTCCAGAGCTTTAACCATGCTGTCAAGAAGTCCAACCATCTTCGGCAGATCGGTCTCGACCAAGCGCTGCATCTGGCTAAGGCGTCCGCGAAACTCGTCGGCCTCATGATGTACGCGGGAGATCGTGGCCTGCAGGATGCGAATTTTCTCCTGGCAAAAAGCCAGACGCGTCTTGGCATCGCGAATCGCCTGCTTCTCCTCGATCAGGGACGGACGGAAGCCATCGGTTTCCGTCCGCATGCGGGCGGTTTCCAACGCGACACGCGCCTGAGAAATCTGATCGAACGCCTTTAACTCCGCCTGATGCCAGTAGCGCGGACGATCGCGCTCGATCCAGTCCATGGCATGATAAACCTGCTCCTGCATGGTCATGAGCGCGTCGTTGACCTTCTCCTGGAAGATCAGCAGGCGGGCCCGGAAGTCCCGCAGAGCTTCGATTGACTGGACATTCGCGGGCATGGATTCAGACGGGTCGTCGCTTTTCGAATTGGGACGCGGATTCAGCGGATGTTCGCTGATCCGTAGGGCCGCCGCTGACTACCGCTGCTGCAGGTATTCCTCGATCCGCTCGGCTTTGCGGAGCAGGTATGGGACGTGATCGTTGTTTGATTCAACAAATCGAGCCAGCAGCCGCATGTGCTGTTCGAACTGCTCGCAGAACTTCTTGTTCTCCTGATCGCGCCACGTATTGCTCAATGTGCCGAGTTGATTGGCCAGAGCAGTCGATCTCTCCAGCAACTCTTCGTTGAACTGCTTCAGTGTCTGCGCGAACTGGCGAAGTTGAACGGGATCGACAACTGCCTGTGCCATGACGTGCCTCGCTGAGTGGTGTTCCAAGTCGATTCTCACGGCGGATCAGACGAACCGCAACGCAGTTTGTCTATGTGGTTGCACGACATCCAGCCGGTTGAATCAACAGCTTCACTCAGTGGGACCGTTGATGACATCCATCACGAGTGCTCCCGGCAGAAAAATTGCCGCAGCTGCACCCATGCCCGCGTACAGCGGACGTTCACGCATTGGTACTTTTTCACCATCATATGTGCGACCGATCAGTGCGCCGGACGTGGCTTCTGCCAGAAAGCTCGTCGCTGCCGTCGTTCACACGAATGCTCCACGTGGGCCGCTGGGATCGGTTCGATTGAGCGAGTGGCAGCCGCTTCCATTCACAACCAGTAGGACCAACAGCGTGCAGATTGCCTTCATGGCGTACTCCCGAGAGATTCTTCGATTCTTGATTGGCGCGGCCTTGGCCGCTGATGAATGGACCATTCGTCGTTCCACGTGGAACGCAACAGTCCGGCCGGATGTCGAGAGGCGAGATTGCCAGGCTCATGCAACAGCGAATTCGACGATTGCTCTCGTGGTCAGGCAGCTTTGCGAATGAATCGCGTCAGGCGTTCGAAATCGTCGTTCGAATCGAAGTTGATCATGACCTGGCCGGACTGATCGCTCTTCAGGCGGATTTCGACTTTCAGGCCAAGCAGGTCTCTAAGCTGGCTTTCGAGTGAGTCGATGTGAGCGGTCTTCCGGGGTGGTTGCGACTTCGGCTTTCCTGTGGAGATCGGAATCGTGGCCGGTTTGTCTTCGCGGAGAAGTTCTCGCACGGCCTGTTCGGTTTTGCGAACGGACAGGCTCTCGGCCTGAATGCGCTCACAGATGGCGATTTGCGAATCGTCTTCCAGGGGGAGAATCGCCTTGGCGTGTCCCGCTGAGATCTTCTCCTGCTGGAGGAGTGCGCGGACGGACTCGGGAAGTTCGAGCAGCCGCAGCATGTTCGAAACGGTCGAGCGGTCGAGCGAAAGCCGCTTGCCGAGTTCTTCGATCGTGCAGCCGAACCGTTGGACGTAGTCCTGAAAGGCCTGCGCCTTTTCCAGTACGTTGAGGTCTTTGCGCTTGATGTTCTCCTCAAGTGCGGCTTCGCTGACCTGACGGTGATCGAGCGCCAGAACTCGCGCCGGGACTTCCGTCAGTCCGACTTTCTGCGCGGCCAGCCAGCGACGCTCTCCAGCAATGAGCTGGAATCCTTTTTCGTGCCGACGCACCAGCACCGGCTGCAGTATCCCGTGCTTTGAGATGCTCGCCGCCAGCTCGTTCAACGATTCCTCATCGAACTCAGATCGCGGCTGAAACGGGTTGCGGTGGATGGCATCGATGCGAACCAGTTGGGCCTCAATGGCGGAGCCATCACTTACAGGCGGTGAGTGTGCGTTCAGTGCATCAGACGAAAGAAGCTGCGGCTGGGAGAGTCCGCCAAGCAGAGCATCCAGTCCCCGACCAAGCCGGCGTCTGGCTCCACCGCCGCTTTGAGATTGATCAGTGTCGGCCATGCGAAAAATTCCTTCCCTGAAACTGCCGCGGTCTCCGTACCGCACGGGGTCGGGATTCTGATCAAGTGGCCCTGGGACAGCAAGGTGGAATGAGATCACCCTCCGGTGCGAAGATTCCGAAGCACAATGAACTTGCTCAATCTCGAAACCGAACGCGGTAGAGTCGCACATCGGCGGCACGATGATCGTCAACCTGGCGGGGCATGTAATCATTCAGTAGGACGAAGTCGCTCGGTCGATAGGGGAACACGCCGACCAGTTCGAGTGACTCGCCCGCGGCTTCCATGTGCCTGGCGAAGTTCTCGTCGTTGAGCGTATTGGGTCCCGTCACAACGAACGTTGGAACTCGCGCGTGGTCCGAACCTGGCGAAGCAAAGTTGAGGTCCGTCACCGGCTGCACTGGCACGCCGTCCTGCGGCAAGTGAAAGAACAACCCCGGTTCGCCGTAGACATACAGCACGAATCGGACATTCGATAGACCTGAGTCCTCGTCGCGACAATTCTCAGCCGCAACAGCCAGCGCCTGTTCGGCGGCATCGACCAGTTCCGTCCGCACCTGCCAGGCAAGACCCTCTCGGGACGCCGCCTGCCACAGCGCCAGAAACACGATCGGGCTAAGCCAGCCAAATCGAACCCATCGGTTTCGCTCCCTGACCGGAGTGTCTCCGGAACTGGATGCCGGCGCGGTGGTTCTGGCCACGTTCAGCAACGGACCAGTCAGCAGTCGATTGATCACCATCCCTGTTCCCAGCCACCCAATCGCCAGCAGCGGAAGTATGAGTCGCGGGTACGCAACGTAGCACGGAGTGGCCAACACAAGGCCGACCAGCCAAGCCAGTCCGAGCCACGCTCCGAGCCAATGGCGAAGCGACAACGAATCCCGGTCAGCAGAGACGAGACCACTTCGGCGACTCGCCAGAATCTGACCAACGAATTCGAGCAGCGCCCACAGCACGACCAGGTACACTGGGCTGCATGTCAGTGAGCTGGTCATTGCCGCCGCGATCAACACCGTTCCTTTGAAGCGCTCCCCGTTCCACGTGGAACGATCTATGAAAGTGGCAGAGTGGTCGCGCCCGGCGAGTTCGCTGTCTGCGGCGTTCCACGTGGAACGTTCCGCACGGACGACTAGAGCCGCACTGGCCACGGCCAGCCAGACGCCGAACAGAGTTGGCCAGCCAGAGTAGCGCCGCTGCACAGCCACGTGACGCTGCGCGGCAGGTAACCACCGGGACAGGCCGGTCACGTATCGACGATGATTCTGCATAACTGCCGTGTAGCCGCCGGCCGATCGTGCACCGCCTGGCTGGTCAACACCAGGTGGATGCTGCAGTCCCGACCAGACTGGATAGAACGCTGCGAGACTCGTCGCAATGAAGAGCGTCAGAATGATCAGCGCGTCCCGCCAACTTAGTGGAGACCCGTCCGATGAACCGGCTGCCTGTGTTGACTCTTGGCGCCGCCTGGGAAGACACACAACTGCCGCAAGTGTTGCACTGACGCCAATCGCTATCGGCAGCCATCCGTTGTACTTGGTCGCCCAGGTCAGTCCGGTGGCCAGACCGGCGGCAATAGCGATTCGCAGGGCAATCCGTGCGAGAGCTTCCGAGATCAGCCAGACGGACAACAGCAGGAAGAACACAAGCGGTCCATCCGTCAGCGCCGAACGGCTGATCGCAATATGGAAGTCGTTCAGCGACACCAGGGATGCAGCGGCCACTGCGGCGGCTCCACAACTCCAGCGGCGCACAACCCACCAGGCGAGCGGCACAGTCAGGCTTCCCAGCAGCAACGCGGGAAGAAACGGTGCCCAGCGCGCTTCGCCAAAGATGAGCATCGACCACTCGATCATCTCGGGCTGCAAAGGCGGCGCGTATAGATGCCTTTGTGGGTACGCATAGCCGGAATCCGGAAACCACAGATTCGATGCGTAGACGCCTTCGTCAAAATGCTCGACAGCCAGCTCGTCCAAGGCAGTAAAACGCGTGGCAAAGCCAGTCAGTGTGAGTGCCAGAACGAGCAACAATTCAGAACGGGTGATGGACACAGAGAACTCGGCAGACAGAGACATCCTGGATCGCTTGCGAACGTCAGACTTTAGAAACCTGCGCAAACAGATAAAGCCCTCTCGAATCGACTTCGAGAGGGCTCTTCACATGATGTCAATCAACATAGCATCAATTCAAGATGCTTTGGTCTTCTTCTTTTTGCGGTTTTCTTCCGCTTTCTTGCGGGCGGCTTCGGTGAGTGCGGAGCTATTGTCAGAAGTTGTGTTTACGAGGAGTTGAAGACGGCGGCGTGCTGAGGGATGAATCTGATGTTATCACGAGTTTTCAGACCTCTCCCAAAGG
>CAYSJO010000864.1:0-12604 GCA_964431285.1 uncultured Planctomycetaceae bacterium | reverse complement strand
CCGCAAACTGGAAGAAGCCCGCCAGCGACGTCAGGACCCAAGGGCAGTTGCCTGACACTCAACTCGATCCCACAATGAACTCAAACTCAACTCGCTAACGCCAGCCTGCTCAAATTCCAGTTCCCGCTGAACCAGCACAGGTCTGAGGCGTAGCCGAAGACTTCTCCGGAGTGGAAGCAGCCCAGCGGTTCTTACCTAACCAGACCTTCATAGGACCTGGTACAGGAATTCAAGGCATCCCAGAGCTGTCGACCGTGCGGTCAATGCTCGCGTGCAATCGCTCGTATTCGCGGTAAATGAGCTCTGCTGTCTTGTCGGTTGCAATCAGGAATGCTGTCACGAGAAACTTACTTTTCGAACATTCGGCAAACGATTGTAGAGACTTCTGCTGGAACTGACGCTACATCTCTCTACTGCCAGAATCCACTGCGTCGTCAGCCTGGTGGCTTGAGCCGGCGCCCTGGCGACGCTCAGCCGTCCTCGCACTAAGCGCACTCGGATGCGAATTTGTGTTGATAGTCAGCGGGAATTCTGTGCCGAGAACTAACGGGTCAGGGCCATTATATGCAATGCAGAGTCACACTCCGGCTGCGCGGGAGGGCAAAGAAACGCTACGGATCGACGATCCGGATCGTTCGCGAGGCCCCGTCGACCTGAAAGACGGCCTGCCGGATGTTGCCGCCGGCGGCCTCCTGGTAGTGGATGCAGAGAATGCGGCCGTCGTCTAGTTCGGCGAATGCCGGATAGGCACCGCCGGCGTAGTCGATCATCCGCGGCGGGCTCCACGTGGTGCCGAAGTCGGTCGACAGCAGGACGCCGGTGCGAACTCCGGGCCGTTCGTGGTGTCCGCAGAGCAGTACGTTTGCTGAGGTCAGCAGCAGGCTTGGTGCTTCTCCGCGGAGTAGTCGGACGGGTTCGCTCCAGGTGCGGCCTTTGTCGCGGGAATTCGTCTGGCACATGCACGGGCGGAGCAACCACAGCAGCCGGCCGTCGGGCAGTTCGGCCACGTCGGGTTCGCAGTGCGTCCTTCCCATTGAACTGCAGCCCGCTCCCCGATCTTCCTTCACACCACTCGGCGTTGTGAATCGTGCCGTGATGCCCGTTGCCGCACGAATCCCGCACAACGTTGCCTCTGCCCTCGTCAAACGACCAGGAGGCTATCAGCCTGGCCGGCTCCTCCGCTGCAGCCGTGCCGCCCAGTACGAGAAACGTCAGGCCGATGAAGTAGGAGCGACTGTCTGACTCGATTCATTGGCGGCTCTTGGGGTTGGCTTTGGACAGGTCGCGCTATAACCCGACTTCAAACGCATGCACGCTTCCATCGACAGGTCCCAACCCGCTCGGCTTGCCGTTCCAGCGGGTGACGCGGACTTGGAAGCGCCCCGTGCGGCGGTCTTCGTGCACGCAGAAGTTCGACAGTTGCACACCAGGCACGTCGGCGGGGCCTCGAGTATCGATCGTCGTCACGCTGTCGCGAATCAGACTCAGCGATTTCGGATCGACCCGGCCAATCACCAGCGGGTACCGCGGAGCATTCCCGCGCGGATGCCCGGGCGAGATGTTTCCGATCCAGCAATACGCGCCGCTGGAATGCCGGATGAGCCGCGAGATGCTGCTGGGTGAGTAGAACAGCTCGCCGTCGTCGTACCGCCACACGTCCGCTGCGGCCCACGTCAGGCCACCGTCTTTCGACACGCTGAACCACTTCCGGCCGCTGTTGGTGCGACACACCATGAGCAGCCGTCCGTCGGGGAACTCGGCCACGGTCGGTTCGAAGATGCCCCGCAGCGATTTCTCCGGCGGAAGATTCAGACGCTGACTGAGTCGCCAGTCCAGACGCCCGTCGTCGCGCCACGTGCCGATCAGCACGGCCGCATCCAGATACGTGTAGGCCCCCGGCGGGCGGTAGAGTTTTCCGTCCGGCCCGGCATGGCTGATCTGGACGGGCACAATGACGGCGCCGTCACTGCGGTGAGTCACCGCGTTGCAGACCGTCAGCGAATTCGAGCCGATCCGCACGCCCTCAAAGGGCTGCTCCGGGGAGAACCCGTCGCCAGCCTGATCGCGGCCACTTTGAATGACCCGTTCCTCAAACAGCCAGGTGCGTCCGCCGTCATTCGAAACACGATAGACCGGATAGTTCTGCGTCTGCCCGTCAAGTGGATGGTCGTTGCGGAGGACTCCCTGATTGCCCATGAACAGCAGCCGGCCGTTCTTCGGATCGAAGAAGCTGCCGTAAAGGAACAATCGCCGCTCCTGACCATCGGGCCGCGGCTTGACCGACTTCCACTTGTCCGTGTCGGTCCACGTCCGGCCATGGTCGCCGGAAATCGCGAGTTCGAAGTTCGAAAAAATGTCGTCCTTGAGTTCCTCGTACCGCACGCGAAACATGCCCGGCCCGCAGTTGGCGGCATAGTTGACGAACTCATAAACCGTCTGTGAGGCGTCTTTCTGCCCAAACGACACGCCCAGCTTACGCACGCGAAACCTGCCCGACGGACCGCGGGCTATCTGATCGAGCGTCCCTTTCAGCCGCCCCGGATGATCGGACGACAGCGAATCCGGAGCGAGCTTCAACAAGTCGAGCGTCTCGGCATATTCGCCCATCGTCCCGTTCAGATGCAGCCGCTTCCCCGCCGCGCGAACGCGATGCGCCGGTTCGTTGCCGCCCTTGAGCCACCGTGGCCAGATGCGAATCGTGTCGACGCCCGCCTTTGCGAAGTCCTCGATCGACTCAACCGACGGGATCAACGCGAGCTGTCGCGACTCTGGCAACAGCCGGCGGAACCGCTTCGCCTGAGCAACGCTCCGCACGCCAACGATCGTCTTCGCGGGATCGCCGTGCTCCTTGATGACGCCCACCACTTTCCGATCGTACTCGTCCCCCTGCTCCTTCAGGTCGAGCAGCAGATCAATCCGCCCGCGACACTCCTGCGCCGCTTCAATCAGAGACGGAATCCGCTCGCCGCGAAACTTCGGATCAAACCACGATCCCGCATCCAGCTTCTGCAACCCCGCCAGCGTGAGCGCACTCGCCGGTCCCGTTCCATTCGTCGTCCGATCCAGCGTCGCGTCGTGGAGAATGAACAGCTTCCCGTCGCGGCTCGTTCGGACATCCACTTCGACCGCCGTCGCCCCGACGTCAATCGCCCGCCGAACAGCTGATACCGTACACTCCGGTCGCTCCGCACTGGCCCCGCGGTGAGCAATAATCTGAGAAACGTTTCCGGCCGCCGCCTTCACATCCGGCGCTGTCTGACCATCATCAGCTGCAACCGATTCGAGTCCAGCGACCAGTACTACAACCAGCGATCCAACGACTGTGAAAGCTGGGCCCCGACTCATGTTGACCTCCCGATTGATAGCAATTGAATCGACAATATTTGCTCACGCTCTGTAACGTCGCCGGAGAGGAGCCTGCGCAACTCGCTGCGTCCCATTTCCCGTCCCCCGGCAGCATCGGTATTGCATGTTGTCTCTCGCCGTTTCAGATTCCTTCTGCTTCCACGGCGCGAAACGTAAACAGATCGGCGCGCGTCAGGATGAACTCCAGTCGCAGTTCGCGGCCCTTGAGCGAATCGATGTGCTGTTCCTTCCAGGCCACCTGATGCGAAGTGCTGTCGCCCGTGAATGGGATGTTGTCGGCATAATCAAAGCCGGGAATTACTTTTCGGGCCGCGTCAACGATGCGGACCTTCAGTTCCCCAGGTTGAGAATTCGGAAGCGTTGTGTCGCAATTGACATGGAGACTGCCGCCGGGCCAGATGATACGGCGCGTGCAGACGACTCCGCCGTGTTGCGGCCCTCGCAGTGAAACGAAACCCTCTTTGCGAATCGTGGCCAGCCCGATGCCGGGAGTTCGTTCCAGATTGTGCGGCCTGTCCGATCCCCCATAGTAGATGCGCCACTGGTCGCCCACTTCGATCCAGTCCGGATTTCCAAACACCATGCCGGCGTCCCAGGTCCCATCCGCCCCGAGACCAATCAGAGCAGGGCGGCCAGGCAGTCGTTCAAAGACACGGCCGTTTCGGCTGATGGCGAGATGAGTTTCAATCAGTCCGGCCTTCAGACGATACGGCCACAAACAACCCCAGTAGATTCCCGCGTGATAGCGCGTGGGCATGCCGTAAAAGAAATTCGTGCCGTCGACCTTTTCAGTGCGGTTGGCCGCGTCCTGTGCGTCAGGGATAAAGATATTCTGTGTTTCCAGCGGCCACGGCTCCCACAGTCGGGGATTCTCCAGTCGTGCGACGCGACGGGTCGCACCGCGAGTCAGGTTGTCGGAGTCGCTGTATCGGTCGGTGGCTCGTGTGAACCAGACGAACTTCGCACGATCCGGATCCCAGACGATGGATGCGTGTGTGTCAGGATGGAAGTTATCACCAATTCGCGTGACACTCTTTTCATCCCAGTGGATGCAGTCATTCGACCCGACAAGACGTACGCCGGTGGAGCCCACGTAATACATGACAAACCGGTATCCGCGGCGATGCTCTTTCGGGAGATGGAGCAGATACTGTGAGTAGGCACCGACGCTGACTGGACCGTTGCGATCTGACGGTACCTGCCAGCAGATGTTGTTCCTGCGAGTGTTCCTCCACTTGTAAAATCCCAAGTCCGGAATGTCCCATTCGAGTCCGTCCTTCGACTCGGCATAGGCAACCGCGTAGGTGTACCTGACAGGATCTTTGCTGTAGTACCAGAAGTCCTGATAGAGCATTCGGTACAGCTTCGCGTCCTCGTCCCAGACAACATTGACGTAACCACCTTTGCCGGGAATCACAGGATTCGCCGGATGCTTCACCGGTTGATGGATCTTTCGGACCAGATACTCCTCGCGTTTCTTCAATGGCCAGCGTGTTTCGACTATGTAGGCATCATCAATGAACTGCGGTGTATGACCGATCTCGACCGGCTCCGTCGGAAGATCAGTGTCGGCATGCACGGAAGGACAATCGACTCCCAATACACTGCACAGAAACAGCACGCTCGCGGCAACGGATGTGGATCGCATTGTCATTCCTCGTGTCGCGTTATCTGCGGCTCACCGAACGTGCCCCCGTGCTTGTGAGTCTCCAGGCGCTGTGCGGCTTCCAGTACTTTCAGACTTCAGGCAATCACTTCTTTGACGACGCGGCCGTGGACGTCGGTGAGGCGAAAGTCGCGGCCGGCGTAGCGGTAGGTCATGCGTTCGTGATCGATGCCCAGCAGATGCAGGATTGTCGCGTGCAGGTCGTGAGGGGACACCCGGTTTTCCACCGCGCGGAACCCGAAGTCGTCGGTCGCTCCGTAAACTGTTCCACCCTTGATGCCTCCGCCGGCCAGCCACACTGAGAAGCCCCAGTGGTTGTGGTCGCGGCCCTGGGTCGCGCTGCCACCGGTCTGATTCATTTCGACGGTCGGCGTTCGGCCGAATTCGCCGCTGCACAGGATCAGCGTTTCGTCGAGCAGCCCACGCTGGTCGAGATCCGTGATGAGAGCCGCCAGGCCCTGATCACACTCGCTGGCGACTTTGCGGTGTTCCGACCGGATGTTGCTGTGACTGTCCCAGGGCTGCCCACTACCGTGCCATGTCTGCACAAAACGCACTCCGCGCTCGATCAGACGCCGGGCCATCAGCAACTGATTGTTTTGCGGACCGCTGCCGTACATGGAGCGGACGTGTTTCGGCTCCTGACTGATGTCGAACGCGTCGGTCGCTTCCGTCTGCATGCGGTAGGCGAGTTCGAACGACTGGATGCGTGCCTCGAGTGCGGATTCGTCCGGACGCCTGGCAAGATGCCGCGCGTTCAATCGTCGGAGCAGATCAAACTGCCGCTGCTGATCGTCAGTCGAGAGGTGTCGATTGCGAATGTTGGCGATCAGTCGCGTCGGATCGGACTGGGACGTGTGCACCAGCGTGCCCTGATACACGCCCGGCAGAAACGCCGACCGCCAGTTGTTCGCTCCGCCAACGGGCAGTCCGTCGGGGCACAGGACGACGAAACCCGGCAGATTCTCGTTCTCGGAACCCATCCCCCAATTCAACCACGATCCCAGACTGGGACGCACCAGCCGCTGGTCTCCCGAGTTCATCAGCATCAGCGACATATCGTGACTGGGCAATTGGCAGTACATCGACCGGACCACGGCCATGCGGTCCACGTGCTGCGAGAGATGCGGAAAGATCTCGCTGACCGGAGTCCCGCTCTCGCCGTGCTGCTTGAATCTGAAGGGAGACGGCAGTGCGACTCCGGTCCGCCGCTCGGTCTGCAGATTCCGATACGGCAGCATCTGCCCGCCGCGCCGGGCGAGTTCCGGTTTTGGATCGAACGAGTCGACCTGCGAAATGCCTCCGTTCAGAAACACATGAATCATGGCCTTCGCTTTACCTGGAAAATGCATTCCAGCTGCGGTGTTTGATTCTGAACACAGCATGTGCGACAGCGCGACCGACCCGATTCCCAGACCACTGCGGGTCAGGAAACGGCGGCGGGAGCAGTCGCCGGAAACGTTCCAGTCAGACATGACAGCTAATCCACGAAATGGAATTCGTTGGCGGCGAGAAGCACGTGCACGAACTGTGCCCACGAGTCACTGCCCGAGTTAATGTAGTCGACTGCAGTCGAGACTTCTTCCCGTTCAGGGGGTCGGGAATACACTCGCTGATAAATCACTCGCACGCGTTCACTGTCGGATTCGGCTGATTGTATCGAGGGTAACTTAACGAGTGCCTGCGCCCGGCTGTGGATGAATTCGGAGTTGAGGGCAAACAGTGTCTGTTGCGGGACCATGGTTTCAGGCCGCTTGACCGTGCACGTCGTCGGATTGGCTCCATCAAACGTTGTCGCGAGTCGAGACACGACGTCGCGATTCACGAATGCATACACACTGCGGCGGGGAATCGTCCGATCGGCTTTCTCATCAAATGGACGGCCGCCTGGTTTGAGCTGCAATTCTCCACTGACAGCCAGCATAGCGTCGCGCATAGCTTCCATTTCCAGCTTGCGCCGCGGCATGCGCCACAGCAGCCGGTTTTCTGGATCGATCGCCCGGGCCTGTTTGTTTTCGACGGCCGCCTGTTGATAAACGGCCGTGAGCATGACTCGGCGATGCAGCTTCTTCAGCGACCAGCCATCGGACGACAGGGCGTCGGCAAGGTGATCGAGCAGACGCGGGTGTGTCGGCGGTTCACCACGTGTTCCGAAATCGTCTGGAGTCCGCACCAGTCCACGTCCGAAGTGATGCTGCCAGACCCAGTTGACGATGACGCGGCGTGTCAGCGGATTCGCGGGATCAACGATCGCGCGAGCCAGTCCCAGCCGGCGCACCCCGTCTTCAAACGGTTGCGCATCCGGTTTCGACAGCACCGAGAGAAACCCCGGTTCGACGCGCTGTCCCCGGTTGATCGCGTTTCCGCGGACCAGCACGAACGACTGGGCCGGCTCTTTGTCCTCATTGAGCGACATGGCGCGCGGAGGCACGCCTGCTCCAAGGTTGTGCTGGTGAATCGCGGTGTAGGATTTGTTGACGTGATCGCGCACGCTGCGGTTCAGCGTTCGATTCTTCGATTTTGCAGTCACCCTGAGCGCGGTCGGGGAATCCGGCGCGTACAGGTGATGCCGCAGCTGGCGTTCGATGGAGCTGTTGATGACTCGATGTCGCCGGTCCTGATCGGGCACGGTCCTGCCTTCCGGACTAGCTTCGAGCGATGCTTCCAGCAATGCCGTCAGCCAGCGTCGGTGAGTTTCCGCAAAGACTTTGCCGTACACCTTTGCTACGTCCACAAACGACTGCGGCTTCGCAGCGGCGAGTGCCTCCAGCACGCGCGGATTCCAGCGCGGCGGCGACGTCTCAAGCTGATGCTCCGCAGCAAACTTCGACGGGTCTCCGTTCTCTTTGATCAGCGCGTCAAGGAGTTCCTGGCAGCGTTCCGCGTAACCTTTCGCGTCGAGTGCCGACAACTTGTGCCAGGGTCCGAAAACCGGGTCCTGCTGTGTGAGGGCATTGATATGTCTGCGCCAGTGTTCGAGGACGATGGGCCGCAGGTCGTCGGTTCGAAACGAGAGAAACGCCGTGGACGTATCCTGCTCGGGAACGCCTTTGGCCAGTGCCTGCAGGTACATCCCGACCTGCATACGCAGCCGGCCGCGCATGACCTCGCCCTGCTCGCGAGTGATATCGTCGCGCAATGTTTCCAGCCGCGTGAGTTCCGTCTGGTATCGGCGGTAGGCCTCGGTGAGTGGCGGCTGGCCGATCACCGGCAGCTCGATCGGGGCGTCGCTGCTGCCCAGCACGGCATGCAGCGAGTAATAGTCGGCCGTGGGCACGGGGTCGAATTTGTGGTCATGACAACGGGCGCACGCCACTGTCAGCCCCAGCAGACCGCGGCTGATGACATCGATCTGGTCATCGATCTGATCATGCCGGTTCTGATACTGCAGGCCGACTGTCAGGAAACCCAGAGCGGCCTGCGACGGGTCGTTGTCATCCCGCTTCAACTGATCAGCCGCGATCTGCTCGACGATGAACTGATCGTACGGCAGGTCGGCGTTGAAGGCGTTGATCACATAGTCGCGGTACGTGTACGAGAACGGGAACCGGGTAAACCCGATGGCCGAGCCTCCGTGCGTGTCCGCATACCGGGCCAGGTCGAGCCAGTGCCGTCCCCACCGCTCGCCGTACTGCGGTGAATCGAGCAGACGATCAACGACCGATTCGAACGCCCGCGGATCGGGATCGTTAACGAAGTCTTCGACATTGCTCCACTCCGGTGGCAGACCGGTCAGATCGAACGTCGCCCTCCTGATGAGCTGCAATCGCGAGACCTTTTCCGAAATCGACAGCCCGTGCCGGTTCAGAGCCGCGACGACAAACCGATCGATCTCTGTCAGGTCCGGGTCGTCGACAGTCGGCCGTGCATCACTTCGGATCGGCTGAAACGCCCAGTGACCTTCGTACTGTGCGCCCTGTTGAATCCACCGGCGCAGGAGTTCGATCTCCTGCGCCGTGAGTGTCTTGCCCGAATCCGGTGGCGGCATGCGGAGGTCGGGATCTCCGGAAGTCACGCGCCGCACGAGTTCACTCCCATCCGCCGCCCCGGGCGCCAGGACACGCTTCCGCTTTGCGTGCTGTTTGATATCGAGCCGCAGTTCAGCCTGCCGCTGTTCAGCATCCGATCCGTGACATTCCAGACAGTTCTCCGCGAGGATCGGCCGGATGTGCTCGTTGAATCGCACGCTGACACCGGCATCGTCGGCCAGGATGATCGGCGTTGTCTGCAGGAACAACAGGCAGCAGATAATGGAACGCATCGTCGAAATTCCTGGGGAAATGGCGTTTGAAACCCGATGACGTGAGGCGCAACGCGAAGCGTCGTCCAGGACTGTCATACCGGCGCAAAGTGGAAGCGTCCATGAGGAATGCCCGTCCTACAGAATCCGGCGCAAATGGCGCACGCGGTGCAATAGCAGTGGGGGAGACCACGCCCAGTGACAAAAGTGTTTTGCAGCATCTTCGGCGCGGGAGAACTGAGCAGATAGACGAGCGGTGTCGATTCAGCCTTGGAGGGCATGTAAGCCCAAGTCGACTCCTCGGGGACCGTCACGGAACAACCCTGCGCCGCCGGCCGCTTGCACTATTTCATTGCCGCAAAGACGGATTCATTGCCGCAAAGACGGACTCTGTTTCGATTGACGGCGAGCGTCTGCGCTCAAGTCAACGGCCTACGGGCGAAGCAGCCACAGTGCTCGCCGACGTTGTGGTTGCTGCCGCAACAGCCGGTGGCTTCACCAGACTGGCTGCCTCCTTCGTCTGACGTTCGGCACGGAGGCGGGCCGTACGTCGCAGCGTGAGTTCGCGGCGGGAAAGACGTTCTGAAGCATCCTTCCCACTGCGATCAGCGATCAAAGCACGCAGCCGCTCGCGCCGACTCACTGCCGGTTTCTGCGCAGCCTGCTGCTGAGAACACCCTGCGGTCTGACCGGACATGCGCGACGCCTGCTGGCGTGCCAGCTTCATCTGGCGAAAATGTGACTGCTGACGCATCACGTTGGTGCCCGTCTGGTTCTGGAACTGCTGTGCCAGCTAAAGCATGCGCAGCATCTGGCCAATAGACAGTCCGCTGGAACTGGCAGCACCACCACCGGCCCGTCCTGGATTGACTGCTCCGGCTCCGGGAGTGTTACCACCGATGTTGACACGACCTGCATTCGCGCCTCCGATAGCGCCGACAACGGCACCGCCTCCCAGGGGTGCACCAGTGACCGGACACACCTGTGCTTCGGCAATCCCTGAATTCAGCAAAGCGGCAGCGACGGCGACAATGGATGTAATCCAGAACGTTCGTTGGGGATATCGCATGATCTCGTCCCTCATCATTCTGAAAGAAAGTTGGGCTGCGGATTGTTCTGCAAGTTGGCTGGTGAGGACGCCCAGTTGAGTGATCGCACATGATAAACGAAAGATATAACTGACGGCGGTTCGTCTGTTCGTAAAAAACGAATCACACACTAAGATGGTGGATACAAACGGCCATTCCTTTCCGGCAATTCTGACATGCGAAACGGTCGCGTCAAATTACCTGCCCGCTCTTCCCGCCGCCGGTTTCTTTGTAATGCCGTTGGCGCTCACGCGCTGGCAAGACTGATGCGTGTCGAGGCTCAGGCCGGAGTCAGATCTTCTAACCGAGCCGTGATCAACATTCATTTGTTCGGAGGTCCATCGCATCAGGACACGTTCGATCTGAAATCGAATGCTCCAGCGGAGGTCCGGGGAGAGTTTGCTCCCATTGCTACAAACGTGGCGGGAATGTCGATTTGTGAGCATCTACCGCGACTGGCGCAGATAGCTGACCGATTCTGCGTGATCCGATCGATAATCGGAGCTACCAACGACCATGACAATTACCGTGTGCAGACCGGTTATGGGCAGGAGAGTCTGAAGAACGTCGGTGGACGGCCCGCGTTGGCGGCCGTTGTTTCCAGACTGCTGGGAGCCAGAGACGCTCCGGCGTGGGCCTCCGGAAACAAGTATGCGCAGGGACACTTTGAACCGACTGGCTTCCTGCCTCCGGTTTATGGCCCTTACGCTCCGCCCGATCAGCGTCTCTTTTACAGCATGGGCTACTCGGAACCAGTGCATCCAGGCGGATCGGGATCGCTCCGTTTGACCGAAGGGATGAGCCGGTCACGGATTGACAGTCGGCTCAAACTGCTGAGCGGTCTCGACCAGCTACCTGGGATGATCGACAGCTCGGGTCAGATGGATGCAATGGATGATCACCTCCGCACGGCGTGCGACATTATTTTCTCCGGGAGAGTGGCCGATGCATTGGATCTCTCACAGGAAGAGGCGCAGGTTGTTGATCGGTATGGCAAGCGCAACACGATGCTTCTTAAAGCCCGGCGCCTGATCCAGGCCGGTGTAAGGGTGATCACAACAGAGATCGGTTACGGCAGCTGGGACACGCACGCAGACAACTTTTCACGGTTGCGGTACCTGATGCCGCTGTTCGATCAGGGAATCAGTGCGCTGCTCTGGGATCTTGAGCGTCATGGCATGCTCGACGACGTTTCGATTGTTGCCTGGGGTGAATTCGGACGCACGCCGCACATCAACAAAAATGCGGGGCGTGACCACTGGCCGGCAGTCAGCACTGCGTTTCTTGCAGGAGGCGGAATGAACACAGGGCAATTCATCGGCGCGACCGACAGACACGCGGGTCAGGTTATTGTGAGGCCTGTGCATTTCCAGGAAGTCTTCGCGACGCTCTACCACAACCTGGGCATCGATCCGTCCCAGGTCACAATCACGGACCCCAATGGCAGGCCTCAGTATCTTCTGGATTACACCAGCCCATTGCCGGAACTGGTCTGATACCCCGTTGGTGCGCCGCTGACCCGCTGCCCATTATCCTGCAACATTGATTCCGTCGAATGCTAATGGAGCAACGAAACGCGATAAAAAGGCACACAGTCTGTGTTTCGGTCCTCATCATTTCTGCGGCGGCGGTCGGCCGGACGTATGCAGACGACGTTGAGATCGTCGCTGATGTCGTCTACGGGCGCAAGGACGGGCTGGCGATGACGCTTGACGTGCTTAAGCCCAGGAAGAATGCCAACGGCGCCGGCGTGTTATTCATGGTAAGTGGCGGATGGCGTTCGCGCTGGTCCGATCCGCGCGAAACGCTGACCTGGCACAGACCGCTGTTGGACGCGGGTTTTGTTGTGTTCCGTGTGCAACACGGCAGCAGTCCACGGTATGTCGTTCCCGAAATCGTCGAAGATGTGCGGCGAAGCGTTCGGTTCGTGCGGCATTACGCGCAACGGTTCGGCGTCGATCCCAAGCGTCTGGGCGTTTATGGAGCGAGCGCGGGCGGACATCTCTCGCTGGTGCTCGGCACGACCGGTCAGCCAGGGCCTGGCGACGGCAGCCCGGTGCAGGACGAGCCATGTCGGGTTGCCGCAGTCGTCGCTTGGTGTCCGCCCACGGATTTGCGAGAGTGGGTTCGCGATACAGAGTCGACGTATTGGAAGAACTATCCTGAGCTGCGATTCGCGACAAGTATTTGCTGCTGAGTTGATCATCCGACGACTCAAAATGAGAAGGCAGTAAACTTTTTCCT
>CAYSJO010000863.1:0-11091 GCA_964431285.1 uncultured Planctomycetaceae bacterium | reverse complement strand
CCCGCTCCTGACGGTACACCGACACATGCGCCATAACGATGCGAGCCGGCTTCGGTCGGGCCGATGTACTCACTGACCCAGACGAGTCGTGCCTGATTCAGGTCATCAACGATTGACGCTGTGAATTCACCAGCGCTGAAGTTCTGATTAGAGACAAGGTACGATGGCCAGGTCGCATGTCGTGAGAGTTTGTTGCCGGACGAATCGACGACTGAGCCACTCACGATCCCGCTGACAGTCGTGGGTTCCCTCCCGTTGAGGTTAATTCGACCCTGCCCCTGCAACGAGCCCATAAGGCGGCTTCCACCGATCGACTTCTGAACTGACAATCCGGGTCGAGGCAATCCCGAGATTGATCCACAAGCCCGAGTGACCGATCACCAGTTCGGCCTGCAACCGGCCACGATCGACTTCTGAACTGACAATCCGGGTCGAGGCAATCCCGAGATTGTCCACCATTACTCGGCGCACGGTTTTGCCATCATGCGCCATCAAGAAACGTGCCGGATCGCGACCGGGTAGCGGTTCAATCTGCAGATTGAACCAGACCAGCTCAGCCGCGCCTGACTTCAGTTGTGGCGAATTCTCTGCCTGAACTGTCAGAGGAATTACTGTGACAAGGATGCTGACTACCAAAGCGCTACAACTGAGTCTCATGTCAATTGCGTCCTCGATCACACGTAACGTCCGTGCCCTCGCGAAGCTACGCGATCAACGCGAGGACCTCGTTGGCGGCCGCAATTGTTCGGTCGATGTCCGCCGCTGAGTGGGCTGTCGAAACGAAGTTGGCTTCGAACTGGCTGCAGGGCAAATAAATTCCGCGATCCAGCATGCCCTGGAAATACGCCGCGAAGCGTTCCGTGTTGTTCTGGCTGGACTGGGTAAACCCCACGACGGGCTCCGGGTTGAAGAACAGTGTGAACATACTGCCGACCTGGTTGACTGAGTGGTCAACTCTCGCGGCTTTTGCGCCCCGCCTGAGACTCTCACACAGTCGCGTCGTCGTCGCTTCGAGAGCGGGGTATGGATTCGAGTCGCGAAGCTTCTTCAACGTGGCAATGCCGCACGCCATTGCCAGTGGATTACCCGACAGCGTGCCGGCCTGGTATACGGGCCCAACTGGCGAGACCGTGTCCATGATGTCCACTCGCCCGCCGTATGCTCCGACCGGCATTCCGCCGCCGATGATCTTGCCCAGTGTTGTCAGGTCCGGCGTCACGCCGTACAGCTCCTGCGCTCCACCGTAGGCGACACGGAATCCCGTCATCACTTCGTCGAAGATCAGCACGGCGCCGTGCTTTGTACACAGCTCCCGGCAGGCTTCGAGAAATCCGGGTTCCGGTGGGACACAGCCCATATTTCCAACCACCGGTTCCAGGATGATTGCGGCCAGCTGGTCGCCGTGTTGAGCAAATGCTTCTTCCAACTGAGTCGCATCGTTGAACTCCAGCACCAGAGTGTCGGCGGTACACGCGGCAGGTACGCCCGGACTGGACGGAACGCCCAGCGTGAGCGCTCCACTGCCAGCCTGAACCAGTAAGCTGTCCACATGCCCGTGATAGCAGCCGGCGAACTTGACGATCTTGTCGCGGCCGGTAAATCCGCGGGCAACTCGAATCGCACTCATCGTAGCTTCGGTTCCCGAATTCACCATCCGCACCTTCTCGACGGACGGCACGGCATCGACAACCAGCTGCGCAAGTTCCGTCTCGATGACGGTCGGTGCTCCAAAACTCGTGCCCTTCTGCAGAACGTCCTCGATGGCCGCAATGACGTCCGGGTGACGATGACCCAGAATGTGCGGGCCCCACGAGCCGACGAATTCAACATACTCATTGCCATTGGCGGCGTAGAGATAAGCACCTCTGCCGCGATCAATAAATAACGGGCTGCCGCCGACCGCACCGACCGCGCGCGCCGGGCTGTTCACACCACCAGGAATCAACTTCTCGGCCTGTTCGAAATGGGCTTTACTTTTTCCTCGCAAAGGCGTCATCGACTGATTCCTGTATTCGGGGTGAAGTCTTCGGAACGATCATTTGAACGAATTGAACAGGACTTTGGAAAGCGGGGACGCAACCCGGTTCCGAGTGGCCGGCCGGCCACCCACAGCGTCACACACATAATCGCGACAATCGCTAAATCGGACAGCCGTGCCTTCGCAATTGCAGTCGACAGAAACGCTGCATCCGCACCGAACGGAGTGCTCCGTATCTGCTGCCGCTCTTTCCCTCCGAGTCTGACTCGGAATGTGGGTGCGCAGGTCTGACGGGAAACTAGGTACTCACCATTGATCGTTCCGGGAGGAGATTTCGGACCTGACACGCTGATCACTCGGATTGGGCATCTGGACGAGTGCGGCTGGAATCCGCTGATGCATTCGGAAAGTTCTTCGGGAGTTGTTTCATGCCTCATGCACATCCCCTGCAGCATGCCGCCGCGCGCTGGAAACTCTGCGCTGGCGAAGGTCCATCTGCAAAAGGCTGCTGAAGCGGATCCGGATGATCCAGCCGTGTGGCTGTGGATGAGCTGGCTCTCCGATTCTCCCATGAGCATGGTTCAGTGCCTTGAAATGCTGCTGGACAACGAGCAGTTTCTGCCTGCTGCCGAATCGGGAATCCACTTCGCGCAGACTCTTAACCAGTTTCGGCACGGCCACGACGTTCGCACAGACGCGATGCCGAACGATGTCACGCATTCACAGGCGACTCCCGCTCAGCCATCCGCAGATCCGCCACCGACAGTCGCGTCCCTAGTGGCATCACCGATTACATCGGACGAGGTAATTGGCTCAACACAATCGCAACCGACCGAATCGAACAACGCGTTCCAGCCGGATGACGGAATCAAGCCTGCTAATTCCGTTTTCGCAGAAGACGCCCCAACTCAGCAGAACAATGACGTCCAGGACGACATCATCGAGCCCAGGCAGATTGTCGAACATGTGCCGGAAATCGTCTTCGAAAAGTCGTATGATTCCGCGTCGCACACACTAAATGCGCAGCCTGAAGTCTCCGAGTCACTCGATACCTCACAGACGCTGGACGTATCCCCGAATTCGCACCAGGCGCGTCAAGCATGGTCCAGCGAGTGGGCTCCATTTTTTGCCGACGAGGAAACTGAGGCCTCAGGCGAACCGGCCGTGGAACCAGCCGAACAAATTGAATCGCTTAGCGAGCCGGATCGAACTGAACCAATCGCCATTCCGATAGAGATGTTCCGACCGGCACGCACGGACTGGTTCAGTCCGGGAGAATCTGAGGTTCAGCCCGCAGTGCCACAACGGCCGCAATCCGCTTCCTTTGAAGTCGACCTCACGCAGGAAAACTCGACGAACCCTGACACCTTTTCGACACATTCGGGTCAAACAGCTCCGGCAACAGCGTCCAAGGCTTCGGCGATGATTCAAACGGCACATCGACCCGTAAACGAATCACCCCCACCGGTCTGGCGGCGTCCGGCGAGTGTCCAACCGCCCGGCGACGCATCGACGTATGAAGTGCCGGCCGTTCACGCCGACGCTTCCTCGATTGATGCTTCGAACGTCCCGCAGGAAAACGCGGACTCGTTTGTCGAATCGCCAACAATTTCGGGCGATGTCACGTCTGCGATCACAAGCATTCTGGTTGTCGACGACAGCCCCACAGTCCGCAAACTGGTGGCCATGACACTTGAGAAACGCGGCTACCGCGGCGTGACGGCCTTTGACGGCGTCGCGGCCATGAAGGAAATCGCGGCGCAGAATCCGGCGTTGATTCTCATGGATGTCAACATGCCACGGCTTGATGGCTACCAGCTCTGCAAACTGGTGAAAGAGCACGACAGCACACGGCACATTCCCGTGATCCTGCTGTCCGGAAGCGATGGCATGTTCGATCGTCTGCGCGGACGACTGGTCGGTTGTGCCGGATACATCTCCAAGCCGTTTGTTCCTGAAGCGCTTGTCGAAACGGTGGACCAGTACTTGTCCCAGGCAGCACGCAACTGAGTGCTGAGCCTTTGACGAATGGGGACAGCTACTGGACCGCGGGTAGCGGCGGCGGCTCACAAAGTGAGTGCCATCGGGCGTTTCCCGTATCGGTCTGCTCTCTGGCAGGGACCGGGTACGACGCTTTAACCTGCCCGCGTCGCAGCTTGCCTGCCATGTGTGAGTTCCAATGCGACGCAAGCCCTGCTGTTTCTCTACAACAAGGATTCGCACATGAAGTCCAACATTCGAGTTGCTCTGAGCCTGGTTGTCTTGCTGTCGGCCGTCGTGCTGGGCACACAACTCTCGTCGTCCAACGCCGAAGAAAAGAAAGCGGCCAAGCCACTTCTGTACGAACTGCGAACGTACACCACGGCCGAGGGACGTCTGCCGGCTCTGCATAAGCGATTCAGTGAGCACACCATGCAGATCTTCGAGAAGCATGGCATGAAGAACATCATTTACTGGGTGCCGGAAGATAAAGAGAACACCCTGGTCTACGTGATTGCACACAAGTCAAAGGAAGCTGCCGACGCTTCCTGGGCCGCCTTCCGCAAAGACCCGGAATGGCAGAAGGCGTACAAAGCGTCCACGGCAGACGGCAAGATTGTGACCAAGGTCGTGAAGCAGTATCTGACTTCGACGGAATACTCACCGATGAAATAGGGCTTCTCGATTGGAGTCGTTTCGAATGGACAGGTTCGATGGAAGTCCGCCAGTTTGCTGAGCAGGTTCTGTTTGCGGAATCGCTAACGGACAAGCTACGGACGGTCCCGGATGCTTTCACAGATGAAACTCCGGGACCGGTCGCGGATGTGTCTGAGCCGATCCGACCCGCTAGTCTGCAATTCGCCCCGCGACGTACAGCTCCACCCATGCCGAAGCCGGGCGCGCTGTTTGATCAGGCAAAGCGAGCCGTCGCGCACCACATTCTGGCGAATCACGAGCTGCAGGCGCTGGAAGTCATGGCGCGAGTCGCCCTGCTCTTCCCCACTGCTCCTGGTGACTTTCGGCTTGGTCTGGCCACGATCATGCAGGACGAGCAACGTCATACGCGAATGCATGTCGAGCGAGCGGCCATGCTCGGGTTGCAGTTCGGTGATCTGCCGGTCAACAGTTACATCTGGCAGAAATCGCTGACGTTCCAGTCGCTGTTGGATTACCTGGCCACGCTGCCACTGCTGTTCGAAGGTCGAAATCTGGACCACACGCTTGAGTTCGCCAGCCACTTCGAAGCGGCTGGTGATGATCGCAGTGCGGCACTAATGCGCGTCGTACATCGTGACGAAATCGAGCATGTCCGCTTCGGCATGGAATGGCTGCAACGGCTGAAGCCGGCCGGTCAAAGCGACTGGGACGCTTTCAGCAGCCATCTTGCCTGGCCGCTTCGTCCGTCCAAAGCTCGCGGCGACGTGTTCCAGCGCTCGGCACGACGCGAGGCGGGACTGAGTGAGGAGTTTATTGAACGACTGCTTGGCGCAACCGGTGACGAGACCACTGAGTCGGAAGATTGCGAACAGCCTGACTGACTGGGTGTCAGTCTCCGAGACAGACACCCAGGCGACGGGCAGTCGTGATCCATGGATGGTCCCGAGGGACGATCTTGCGGTTGCCCGCGACGTCGTTAAGCGGAACGATGGCTGTACCTCCGCTCCTTGCGGCCACCATAATACCAAAACTTCGTTCACTGATCAGCTCGGCACAGCGAACGCCAAGTGTCGTTGCCAGCAATCGGTCAGCCGCGGATGGTGTTCCGCCTCGTTGCAGGTGTCCCAGAATCGTCATTCGCGATTCCATGCCAGTGAGCTGTTCGAGCTGCTCGGTCACGCGCAGTGTGTTGCCTTTCAGTGACTGATCGAGAGTGGCCAGTCGTTCGACCGCACGCTCCTTTTCCTTCTTGTTTTCTGCCCGCCGTTTGGACTCGGCCGCCGATTCGAATTCCCGGGCCTGCTCGACAGACATCGCACCTTCTGCGACTGCAACGATCGAAAAGTGTTTACCGTGTCGGGTCCGTTCTCGAATGGCCTGGGCAACCGATTCGATGTTGTACGGAACTTCGGGAATCAGCACGGCATCGGCCCCGCCGGCTACGCCGGCTCCCAATGCCAGCCAGCCGGCCCGGTGTCCCATGATCTCGACGACAATCACCCGGTTATGACTGGTCGCCGTCGAGTGCAGTCGATCGACAGCATCTGTTGCGATGGCCAGTGCCGTGTCGTAACCGAAGGACACGTCGGTCATCGCGACGTCGTTGTCGATCGTCTTGGGCAACGTGATGATGTTCATGCCCGCATCCATCAGACGGCGGGCGTTTTTCTGCGTGCCCCCTCCTCCGAGGCAGATCAGTGCCTCCAACTGATGCTTCTGGTAGACCTCGAGCATGACTTCGGTCATGTCCAGCACCTGATTCCCGACGGGCATGCGGTGTGGTTTGTCGCGGCTCGTCCCAAGAATTGTGCCGCCCACTGTCAGGATGTTCGACAGCGCCTCGCGATCGAGATCGACCGTGCGGTCCTGCATCAGTCCGCGAAAGCCATCACGAAAACCGACCAGCTTCAGATCAAGAGATTCAAGTCCGGCTTTGCCAACCGCGCGGATGGCCGCATTCAAACCAGGACAGTCACCACCAGAGGTGAGGATTCCAACAGATACGGGCATATTCATTTACCTGATACGTGGACAGACACGGGGAGGTTATCAGGTATGGCTCCAGGATTCGTTTGACAGTTTGTGGCGGGGGTTTCCAGGCTTCCGGCGCCCGCCACGGAAACTGCTCTGGATACGGAAAGCGCGTTTGATGCAGGAATTCAAGGACAGACTCGGAATCCGACGGCTTGTCCTGCAGGTTCATGATGCGAGCTTTCCGTCGCGGCCCAATGAAGACGTCGGTCGCGGGTCGCCGTATTCAGCCGGGGCCCGGGACTTTCTGGCATTTGCTCAAGAACTGGGTTTTGACGGGGTACAGCTCGGGCCGCAGGGACAGACGTCGTATGGAAACCCGTGTCCTTATGACGGGCGTCTGTTTCCTCGCAACTTCGTTTCCGTCGCTCTGGAACCGCTGGTTCGTGATCCGTACTGGCGCGGCATCCTTTCGGAAGACACTCTCGAACGCGTCGTCAAAGGAACTCCAGGCGGAACGGGGCGTTGTCATCACCAGTATGCGTGGACGGAGATTTCCGCGGCACTGGATGAGGCGCTGGGATGTTTGCGGGCGGGACGTGCAACAGCTGATGCACTCGAACATGATTTCGACGCGTTTCGCGCGGGGAACGCCGAATGGCTCGAGCGGGACGCAGGCGATGATTTCGAACGGCACGCTTTCGCGCAGTTCATTCTGCATCAACAGCATCGGCAATTACGCGAGCAGTTTCCGGACCTGCGGTTTTACGGAGACCTGCAGGTCGGAACATGTCCGGAAGATGCGACGCAGTTCGCGGAGTTGTTTCATCCGTACTATCGCATGGGTGCTCCGCCCAGCCGGACCAACCCGGATGGCCAGCCTTGGGGATATGCCATCTTCGACCCTCGTCAGGTCCAGTCCGGCGCGGCGAGTCAGTTCCTCAGACAGCGTGTGCTGCACATGCTCGACGGTTTCGACGGGATTCGGATTGATCATCCTCACGGCCTGGTCTGTCCGTGGGTTTATCGCGGTGATTCTGGCTCATCCCAGACCGCAGTGCAGTCGGGCGCCCGTATGTATGAGTCGCCCGACCTGGACGATCACCCGGACCTGGCACGATTCCACATCGCCCGAGCGGACCAGCTCGACCTGGCACAGACGCGATATGCCGAGCATTGGGTTCGCGAACTCGACGACGAACAGGTCGCCCGCTATTCGATGCTGATCGATGTGATTCTGGATGTCGTACGCGATGCGGGTGGCGATGTTTCATCGGATGTTGCCTGCGAGGTCCTGAGCACCCTGCCCTACCCACTTGGTCGCGTCATGCAGCGACATGGACTGGGCCGGTTTCGCGTGATTCAGAAAGCGAAGCTGAACGACGCATCCGATGTCTACCGTATCGAACGGGCACAGCCCGCCGACTGGATCATGCTGGGCAATCACGACACACCACCCATCTGGTTGCTGGCTCATGAGTGGTGTCACGGCAGTCGGGCGCAGGATTGGGCCGAGTACCTGGCGGGTCGCCTGTGGATTCCCGTCGGCGAACGATCGGAGTTTGTAAAGCAAACGTCTGCAACTCCCGGCGACCTCGTCAACGCAATCTTCACTGCCATGCTGGCCAGCCAGGCCGGTCATGTGTCGGTCTTCTTCACCGACCTGCTGGGCATGAACGAACTCTACAATCGCCCGGGCTACGTGGACGAATCGAACTGGTCGCTGCGCGTGCCCGCGGATTTTGCGGCTCGGTACCAGGATCGCGTCAGTAGCGGAGACGCACTCAACGTGAAACGCTGTCTCGAAGACGCCATTCAGGCACGCCAGCGAGGCAGTGTTTTCTACAGCGTATTACGCTGAGCCATGATCGCGAGCGACATGCGAGAGCCTTTGAAACACGTACTCCCGCGACCCGCAGCGACTACGCATTTTCGCAAGTTGCTCTAGATGATTTCCAGAATTCGTCTTCAGTACAAGCCCCTCTCCCCGCGGGGGAGAGGGGGTTTCGAGTCGGATGGGTCTACTGCAGACCATCTCTGGAAATGCTCTACTCGGGTCCTTCATCCCCGGCGTCCTGATCTTCGCCGGACGGCATCCATTGGCCCAGTCCGTCGCGCAGCCGTTCGATTGGTTCACGGCGCTCTGAATACGTCTGGTAGAACCGGTAACCGAAATCCGCCAGCGAAACGCCGAGCATTTTTTCCAGGTCAATCTCCAGAATGTGGCGGGCGATGATGAAACGATCGTCCAGCTGGTCGAGGAGTTGCGGCAAGGCCCAACGGGCATTTTGTGACGTGATCGCGTGCGAGGCCGCCATCCGAGTCCAGGTATGATCACTCTGCATCCAACCGAGGCCGGCTGGCTGGTCGCGGTCCGTGTGCTCGGCAAGTTGACCTTCGTCGAATGTTGCACCGTACCACTCTTCCAGATGATGCAACGTCCAATTGATGGACTTCTCCAAATGGCACAGGTTGCAGGCGTTGGGCTCGTTCGCCCCCAGCATCTGTGCGTTCGTGGGCGAGAAGATGGAGTGAGTCCGCACCACGGTCGCCAGTCCTTCGGTAATCCGTGGCATATGGCAATTCATGCAGCGGCTGCCTTCGGAGTCAGCAAGGTGATGTGTGTGCGTCAACCGTGCCTCGGGGGCGTTGAACTGCTGGTGGCACTTCAGACAGATGCCGTCTTCCTTTTCCCGTGGCACGGACCAGGACGGTCCGGTCGCCTGGTGCGGGTTGTGGCAGTGGACGCAACTCAGTTCCGAGTAGCATGCTCCGGCAATGGCATCCCGGTATTCCGTCGAGTTGTAGGTCGCCATACCGCCGCTGTAGGTCGGTTGGATATTGAAGTGACACCGTGCACACACCCAGTTGATGTTCTGGGCCGTTCGGCGAAATGCTGTGTCTTCGTCCCGGTTGTGGACCAGCAGGCTGGGCGCGGCTGGAAAGAACCGCGGCGGGACCTTGGGGTTCTCCGCGTGTTCTCGACCGCCAAGATGACAGGCTTCGCAACTGATGCCCAGCGTGACGGCCAGCTCACTGGCGTCGGTCTGATGCAGCTGATACAGAAACTGCAGGTCTCGGCGTGTTGGCCCCAACTGTGAATCGTCCGAGCGTTCAAATCGATCGGGGTAGGCGTCGCTGAGGTAACCCGGCGCGTGAAACGAAAACTTCGCCATCTGCGCAAACGCATCCAACCTGGGGTTGGGCTTTCCAGCGGGCGAATTCTTGAGCAGCCAGTCGCCGAAGGGCAGCGTCGTGTGGCAGGGGATGCACTGGGCGTGGTACGAGGGGACGCGATTTGCCTGGAAGGGATCGACAACGTCACCGTAGGTCTCGGCGTCCCATCCGACCCCCGTCGCCGGCATCCATCGACCCCGCCTCAATTCGTAGCCCAGCGGGAGCACATGATTGGTCAGATACGCAGCGTGCCCCTCGGGTTCCGGCCCTTCCGTAAGTGTTCCCACGTAGAACTGCAGATGCCGGGAACCAATGGTCTGGTTTACCACATATTTCCGCACCGTGTCGCGGCGCGTCAGTACCATCCGATACTGGTTCTGATCCCGAGTGAACCGGACGGTCCCGCCACGATATTGCATGGTGACATCATCGAAGTCACCTTTGACCGTCTCTTCCGAGGCCAAGGCATTCATCCAGCGATGCGGGTGTTTCGACCAGCCCTCGTGTTGCTTCTCGTGACACTTGCCGCATGCCTGGGGCCCCACATAATCGTCGCGCTTGATATTGCTGAATTCGCCGGTTTCCATGGCTGCGCGGCGGGCTGATGATGGAACGTCACCCCACACCATTGTTGGCAGGTCGACATCCAGCGGCCCCAAATCGCGAATCAGATTCACATAACCAAACCACAGCACCACGGACACGGCGACGACGGCGCAACCGGTCACAAGAAATCGTCGTCCAGATGACTGGCGCCTGGAGTTGTCTTCTGTTGTTGTGTTGACCATGGCTTGTCTGGCTGAGGGAACCTTCATTGTGCCAAGCCCAACATCGACTGTAAACAAGTCCTCACGCTCACATACTGGCACGAAGTGCCAGCCCACGGGACTGGCGCAGACGTGTGAAATGCTGCCAAGCTCCATTTGTTTCAGCCGCGAAGCGGCGGTAGTGACCTGAGAGATCCGGTTGCTGTCGCCCAATGGTCCCAGAGTTGTAGCGGAACGGCGCAAGCCGTCCGCCAGAAGTATTTCCGCTTCTTGCGCGCGGAACTCCTGTCGAAGACGAAACTCGGAAACTTCCTCGAGTCAGCGAGCTGCTGCCGAGGAGGTTGTTGGACTCAGCAGGACGTGAGGTATTTCAACGTACCGAGTCCCCGACGTAATATTCGCCAGTGATTCCCGGGATTCGGTCGTACCGCAGCCGATGGTCGCATTTCTGTCGCAAACTCAGGGTCAGACATGAACAAGGGAAGACTGTTGCTGGCCGGAACCGGACTGGCGCTGCTGGTCGTGGGCGGCTCGATGAGCATGGCCGGAACTGCCGACGAC
>CAYSJO010000862.1:0-4131 GCA_964431285.1 uncultured Planctomycetaceae bacterium | reverse complement strand
GCGTGCGGCAGGCAACAGAATGCAAAGTCGGCTCGATCCGCGATTTGATCCACGGACAGGTCTGCACAATTCAAATCAAGCCGCCCGGTCAGCGAGGGATGAATCGTGCCGATCGGAGTTTCCCCGGCCTTGCGGGTCATCGCCGCGGTGATCTGCACGTCGGGGTTTCGCAGCAGAATTCGGATCAATTCCAGAGCGGTGTAGCCGGTGGCTCCGGCAACAGCGATTCGGACCATCGGTCCACGTCCCTTCATGTATTAGAGCAGTTCCAAAATCTGTCTTCAGTACAAACCCATCTCCCCAGCGGGAGAGGGAACCAGTCAGACGAGTTCCTTCTCCCGCTGGGGAGATGGTTAGGGAGACGGGGTTTCGAGTAGGCCTACTGCAGACCAACTTTGGAAATGCTCTAGAGTGCGACTGCCGAGCGCGTGAATGCCGCCGGGAAAACTCCAATTCCGGCATGGCATTCTCCAGAAGTCCTGCAAGGATTGACGTAAGCCTGACAACTCGGAACGCCAATCGGTTCAATGATAGCGACCCGTTTCGGCGTCTGCCGTTATCACAACGGGTTGCTGACGTTCCGGGCCACGCAATACATTGACCTGTCTCGCCGCAAAGGTGAGTTTCTCACTCGTCATGGCCCGGCATTGCTGAGCCAGTCCCTCAGGAAACGAAACGATGAATCTTCGAACTGCCTGCACAATGCTGCCTGGTCTTCTCGTGTGTCTTTCCCTCGCCGGATGCACTCAGGAGGACGACTATCGAGTGCCAACCGTTGAGGAAGCGGATGCGCCGGTCGACGACGCTCACGCAGGCCATGATCACCACGCTCACGGTCCACATGGCGGGAGCATTGTCGAACTCGGCACGCACGACATCCACGCCGAAGCCGTCCTTGATGAGGATGAAAGTCGTCTGGATATCTACATCCTTGGCAGCGACGCCAAGACTGCCGAGGCCATTGATGCCACGTCGCTGACTCTCAGCTTCAAACACGGTGATGAATCAGAAGACTTTGAATTGGCGGCGGCTCCGCAGGAAGGTGACGCCGAAGGCACAGCATCGAAATACTCAATCACCAGCGAGGATCTTTCCCAGGAACTGCACCATCACAAGGAAGGTGCTGCTCTGCAGTTCATGGCCGATGGCATCGCCTATACCGGCACTGTGGTCCACGACCATGATCACGGGCACCATGAGCACGGTGATGAGGATGGCCACGCACATGGCGAAGATTCCGATGACGGACACGAGATTCCGAAGACAACCACGGAAGAACCCGACACCACGGACATTGAAACTACGACCGACGCTCCCGTGGCATCCGACGTGAAGCCGGCTGCTCCAGACGAGACTGAGAATACGGAATCCGCACCACCCGCGACCAAAGATGGCAAGTGACACGGCCAGGCGTGGGACACCATCCAGATCGGCAGCGGACAGTGACTGTTCGCTGCCGGTTTGATTTTGGCCGGTTGCGTAAGTTGTCGCTTGGTGAAGTCCGTCGATAATAGTGACTTCTTCGAAAGAACGACGCGATCCACTCTTCAGGAGTTACGCAGAATGAAACGCTTGCCCAGATGCGTCACCGTGCTGTCATTGATTGGAGCCCTCGCCGTAAGCGTGAGTCCTTTACGGGCACAGGTTGAGGCGCAGAGCACAGCACGACGACTGCAGGCGAAGGGCATCCGATTTCTTCGCCTCACACAGGGACGCGACGGCAGCTGGACGTCGCCGAATGTGCCCGGCATTGCGGCATTGTCCGTAACCGCATTGCTGGAAAGTGGAGTCCCCGCGGACGACGAAGCTGTGGCCAAAGGTCTTGCGTTCCTGCTCGCGCTGCAACAGAAAGACGGCGGCATTTACCACCCGAAAACACTGCTCCGGATCTATGAAACCAGCATCTCTCTGATGGCGTTTGGCGCTGCGAATCAGGATGGGAAATACGATGCCGCGATCGCCGGCGCGAAGAAGTTTCTGAAGGGTCTGCAGTGGGACGAGGATGAAGAACAGAAGCCGGAAGACCCCGGTTTCGGTGGAGCGGGATACGGCAAGCATCAGAGGCCCGATCTTTCCAACACGTCGTTCCTGATCGAAGCGTTGAAAAAAGCCGGAGTCAAAGCCGACGACCCCGCGATGAAAAAAGCGCTGATGTTTGTTTCACGCTGCCAGAACCTGGAGACGGAGCACAACAACACACCGTTCGCATCGAAAGTCGACGACGGGGGCTTCTACTACACGCCCGCAGCAGGCGGAACGTCTCAGGCCGGCGTGCTGCCCAACGGTGGCCTCCGATCCTATGCCAGCATGACCTACGCCGGTCTGAAGAGCATGATCTATGACGGACTCAAGAAAGACGACCCGCGAGTTGCTGCCGGCGTCGCCTGGCTCCGCAAGCACTATTCACTGAAAGACAACCCGGGACTCGGTCAGCAGGGCCTTTATTACTACTACACCACATTCGCGAAGACGCTGTCGGCGTTGGGTGAGGATGAGTTCGAAGACGCCGACGGCGCGAAACACGATTGGCGAGCGGACCTGGTGGAAACTCTGGCGACAAAGCAACGGCCAAATGGAAGCTGGATCAATGGGGCGGATCGCTGGTACGAAGGCGATCCGAATCTCTTGACGGCCTATGCGTTACTCGCACTTTCACACTGTGTCGAGTAGCTGATCGCTGGCGACGTCATCGTCCGGGCCCCGCCGATGTCAGATTGTCAGGAGAGGGCTCTGACCGCCACCGCCGGCACGAATTTCCAGATTGAACAGCTCCAGCAGCAGATTGAAGGTCGACATCGACCCCGAATCCGTTTCGTCAACGTAGAACCAGTATCCATCGTGCTGGACGGCGACAGCCGCGTTGCGTGGACGGATACGCTGCACGCAGACACGGAACATCGTGCCGGTCATGTCGCTCCAGTCGAATGGCCGTCCCTCGCGATCGTACGTCTGGCGAACAAGCCCCTTTTCAAGGTGCGCATCCGGCACCGAGATGCCGGCACAGATAGAACATCATCTCCTTGACCGACCGCGTACTGACGACCAGTTCGTCAAGGTCGTTTGCTGGTTCGTCCTCTATCGTGCGGCTTCCGTGTGGCCGCTGCAACTGCCCGTGATGATCAGACCGAATGCGGTACGCTTTGTCAAATTGGGCCAACTCAAGGATTCGTCGAATTTCCTGGACCTCAGGTGTGTCCCGGGCCTCAGGGGCGATGCGCAGAACGTGCGTTTCTGAGGACGACGGCCGAGTCCACAGGGCCTGCGATGTGCCATCTACGGATGGCTCGAAGCGGTACCCCTTCTCCACCGCGAGAATAACCGCTTCCGGGCTGATCCTGTCTGAGGGTAGAGGAGCGGAAAGCTGGACCGCCGAGGAAACTGGTCTGTCCTCGTAAGTAATTTCGATGCGACGACCATGGTGCTGCAACTCCCGGAACAAATCACACAAGTACGTGAATTCTTCGAATTCCGTTTTCAGGCTGGGTGTTGGACCACCCGCACTGGTGGCGTTGTCGACGTCTTTGATGTTGCGAACTGTCAATCGCAGGACGCGATTGAACGCCCAACCCTTCGAGGTCAGCAGATCGATCGTCTCGCGGCTGATGGGAGCCAGCAGACGCTGATTGAACTGTTGCGCCTGTTCTGGTGAGTAGACGATGGTCGGTTTGCTCATCGCGCCCAGGCCAAACGAGAGTCCCAGTTTCGCGGCGACCCCTTTCTGCCAGAAACCCGATCCACCGAAGTCGGCGTCGTATGTGTACTGCCCGGTAATACTCGGGATGGGAATGAACTCCAGCGTCTGGTGATATTTGACTCGGACAAGGTTCAGGAGCAGCTCTACGCTCGCCGTTTGTTGAACGGCTCGGTTGTAGTTGGTGCGCTGTGCCGCAGGCTGCCCGGACCAAGCACGCATCCGCTCACCAGCATGCTCAGCGCGCAGAAGATAACGTTCACCGAAACCTGTTTTGGCATGACGTATGTCTTGTTTTCGGGTTCGTCGCCGGAATGTGTTGGTGAAAGCGGTCTGTTTGCAGTCGGCCGGGCGGAGCCGGCCTGAGTCGAACGAGGTACGAATCACCTCAAGAAGAGGAAGGAGAGCATACCGCGACGGTTCGGGGAATGATGGTGCTG
>CAYSJO010000861.1:0-4904 GCA_964431285.1 uncultured Planctomycetaceae bacterium | reverse complement strand
GATGTTGAAAACACCGAAGTGAGCGATCAGGCTGATTCCTGGTAACAGGAACGCGGCGGCCAGAACCTTTCGTGTCGGCGGCGGTAGTGAGACCTCAAAAGTCACCCAGATCATTCGCGCGATGGTCACGAAAATCGCACCGAGGATGAGTCGGATGATGCCTTGACGGATTAGTGCGGCGGCGCCGTCCTGTCGCGGGCCGGGCATGTCGGCGAACAGTGCTGGACGCATACCGAACCACAGGCCCGCGAATCCCAGCCAGGTCACAAATCGCATGGCTGGCTTGTCGCCCTTGCGGGATTCGACGACGACAACGGACTTCATGGCGAACAGCAACACGGCGATCAAAGCGATCATTCGGAAGCCGGCTGGCTGCGTCGTTGTCAGTTGCTCGAAGCCTGCTACGCCAGCAATGACCAGCAACCACGCCGACCAGCGAGCCGTCAACAATGACCCGATTCGTGTGATTCTAAAGCCGATCAGCAGCGTGGTTGCCAGACTGACGGCAACAGCCGCCGCGATCGTCATATCGTTGGGAACATAAGCGTTCACGGCAGATTCTGGTGCGACAAGTTCAGGAACGTGGCGTATCCGTAGACCGCCGTGAAGAACACAAACAGTCCCACCAGAACGATTTCCGCGAAGACGAAGAACGCTCCGGCCGGTGCGTCGCCGCGATCGAAGTACGTGAACTGAATGATGATCCGAGCGGCCCAGTACAGCGTGATGAACGCGGTCACGGCTGCAGCCAGAGGAGTCCCATCAAGCAGCAGGTTTGGCCCGGCTGTCGAAACCAATCCGAAGCACAGATTGGTTACCCAGATGTAGCCGGCGTATGTCCAGAACACCTGCCGAGTCAGCGGCCGTAGTTTTGCAACGTCGTCTTTCCATTTCAGTACAATCGGAATTGCTAGGCTACCGGCCACAATAATCAACTGTCCGATCCCAGCCAGCAGAACTGCGGTCGTCATCCACTCGTCATTCTCATTCGATCGCGTCGGGCGATGAGTTACCCCAGAACTTCAGTAATGTCCGCAGTGCTGTCGGCGAACGCTTTCGTCGGGCTGGCGAGCTGATTGGCAATGGTCACGAAGAGGTTCGACAGTGGGATGTGGTCTTCGTACCGGAGATGGGATCCGTGCTGGAAGCCCATGTTCTTACCCCCGCTGAGGATAATCGGGTAGTTGACAGCCTGGTGCGTCTTGCTGGTTGCGCAGCCATAGAAACAAAGCGTGCTGTCCAGCAACGTGCCGTTTCCTTCCTGAATGGAGTCAAGCCTTTTGATGAAGCTGGCATGCATCTCGTTCAGAAACGTGATGTAGCTGGCGACGTCTGCGTAGTTCTTTTTCTCGTGAGACAACTTGTGAGACGAGTGGGCCAGACCAATGGCAGATGGAAAACGGTCTGTTTGTCCGCCTTCTTCGCAGGCCGTCTGGAATGTGGCGACTCGCGTGCTGTCCGTCTGGAATGCGAGAGCGAGCAATTCGTACATAACCGTCAGGTATTCACGCGGAGTGGTGGGGTTTGCGTTCAGCTCAAGACGTTTGGAATCTATCTTCGGTTTGGGTGTGCTCTGCCAGGCTTTTGCCCGCTCTGTCATGCGTTCGACTTCACGCACAGACGTCAGATACTCGTCCAGCTTCTTTCTGTCGTTTGCTCCCAGTCGACGATTCAAATCACGGGCCTCACTCAGAACTTCGTCGATAATGCTGCCCCGGCTGGCGAGGGCATTCTTTTCGGACGCAGTGACTTCACCAAACATGCGGCGGAAGATCTCTGCCGGTCGATTCAGCGCCGGAATGGGGCGACCACTGCGATCGAACGACAGTGTTGATGAGCGGTATGGACGATTGACTCCACCAAACGAGGACAGAACCAGCGACTGAAAACGCGTGTCCTGACCCAGCGATTGGGCCAGATACTGGTCGATGGAAATCGACTGTTTGTCGTAGGTCTTGAGGATGTTCGCTCCGGTCAGGAAATAATCAGCGCCTTTGTGTGCCGACGTGCGTCTCATCGAAGGATGCGAGAGCCCTGACAGAAACGTGACCTTGTCCTTCAGTGGCAGGATGGCGGCATGCATGGCCGGCGTCTGATAGTCGTGGCCCTCACCCAGAGGGAACCATCCGTGGTCCAGCCTGTCCGGCGCATCATCAGCCGGCATGGGAACGCCATAGGCGAAATAGCCAGCGAAGAATCGCTGCTTCGGCGCGGCGGCCTTGTCAGACGCCATGCATTCCAGCCAGGGAAGTGCGAGGCAGACACCGGCGGACTTCAGGGCGGTTCTCCGATTCAGATGCCAGGGTTTCAGCTTCATGGGATGCTCGCTGCTTATTTGGTCAAAAACGGCTCTGACAGCACAATCTGCTCGATAACAGTTTGAAAGGAGCCATTCTCCTTTTCGACAGTTTCGCAGATGGAATCAACTGCCGCACGGTCGGAAAACTCCAGATAGCGGCCAAGACCGTACGACATCACCTTTCGTACGACGGCTCTTCTGAACTGTGCCCTCTTGTCGGTCAGGATGTAATTCTTCAGGTCGTCGAGATTCTGAATCGCCTTCCCGTTCCTGAGTCGGGTTGAGGAATCGATCGTAACATTCTGGTGCGGTGCATGAAGGAGCGGATCTCTGGTGCCCTCTCGCCACTGACCGAGAGCATTGTAGTTCTCAAAGGCGACACCCCAGGGATCGATCTTGCTGTGACAGTCGCGGCAGCTTGCCACCTGGGCATGAGCCACCAGCCGCTCTTTCAGCGACAGCGATGCTTCGTCCTTCACTTCCGGTTCGGGAAGGTCCGGCACATTGGGTGGAGGCGGGGGCGGTGGATCATCCAGCATTCGTTCGAGCACCCAGACGCCTCGCTTGATCGGATGAGTTTCCGCTCCTGTGGAATTGCCAAACAGCATACTGGCCTGCGTCAACAGACCCCCTCGATGATGCTCGTCGGCGATCGAACGGATTGCAAAACCGCCGCTGATTCCGGGAATTCGATAATGCCGCCCCAGAGTGGGATTCAGCACAGCAAAGTCGGAGTCGATGAAGTTCGCGATGCTCAGGTCTTCACTCAGAACATGGTGAACGAACCGGATGGATTCCTCTTCGAAGAGGTCCTTCGTCTTCTCCTGGAAATCAAAATACTCGGGATTGACCGCGAGACGCCGGATTCCGGCCAGGTCGAGCCATTGCGCCGTGAAGTTGTGCGAAAAACCACGCGACTTCGAATCGGCAATCATCCGCCTCGCTTGAGCGAGAAGAACGGACGGTTCATGCAACTGCTTCTTTGCCGCCAGTTCAAAGAGCGTTTCGTCGGGCATCGAACTCCACAGGAAGTAAGAAAGCCGTGAAGCCAGTTCGTAGTCATTCAACCGGCGTTTGGTGATCTCCGCATCATCAGGCAACACGTCGTTCGCCGGTTCCGAAATCAGGAGAAAGTGCGACGAGCAGAGCACTGACGTCAGTGTCGAAATGATGGTTGCCTCGAACGACTCTTCCTGGCCTCTAAGCCGCTGGAACAGTGCGACTTTCCTGTCGACTTCGGCCGGAGACACCGGCCGGCGGAAAGCTCGCGCCATGAATCTCTCAAGCACTTCACCGACGTAGACGTCTTCGTTCTCTCGGTTTTCCGAATCGAACAGAATCATCCGTTTCTGCGGCGATGGCCACGATTCGTATTGATTCCCTTTTAACTCGACCCAGTCGATCTTCAGTTTGGGAAGTTCGTCATAAGTGAGTTGACTGGTGCCTCTGCGAAAGTCGTTGAAGATTCTGAAGTACGACGGGCGGCTGGGCTTGTTCGACTGAAAAGGAAAGTTGGCCCCATGGACAACGAACTCGTACGTCTTCATGTCCGTTGATCGGATTTCGACGTTGACGGCCTCTTTCTGGTCAGACACCCCCGCGCCGCGAAATGAGCCCAGCTCGAACGAGAGTCTGGGAAATGCGTCACCGGCGGCCGGGATCGCAGAACACCGGACCCGAACCAAAACAGGTGCGTCGTGCGGGACCTCATACAGTTCGATGCGAAACTCGGGCTGGTATCCGGATCGGCCATCACCCTGAGCACCGCCGATTTTTCGATCGGGAGCGAACGGATCGCCAACCTTGTCGCTGGGTCGATTGCCCGCCAGCAGAATACTGTCGCCGGCCAGTTCTCCATGCTCGAGTCGGAACAGGCCGTCTCTGGCGTTTGTGCCCGGTCTATAGTTCTTGCCTTTCTTGAAACCGAATCCGACCTCGGCACTTTGCTTCCGCTTCTTATTCTTCTTCGCATTACCTTTAGTGGAAGTCGCCTTGAAAGCGAGTTCGGGTTCGACGTGGACGAAGTAGGGTTCGGGCTGATCCTCGGACGTCAGGATGATCTTCTCCAGAGCGGCTCTGGCAATGCGTTCAAAGTACTCAATGTGAAGTGCGGAAGTACCAAGAACGCTGCTGTTGTTTTTGAAGCCTTCTTTCGCGGCGCCTTCGGGCGGCAGATCGGTGGCGTATCGAAGATCGAGATGTAGCAGATCCCGTAGCGTGTTGTTGTATTCGTAAGCCGTCAGCCGACGCAGCACGTTTCGACCACCCGTCGACCGTCGGGCTTCCATCGCCTCTCGCAGCGAGATCGTGAGAGCATCCACCACTGACTGCCGTTCTTCGCGAGTTGGCTGCTTCTTCGCCTCCTCGGGCGGCATTTCGCTGACGTTGACCAGGTCCAGAACTTCCTGCCACATATCCGTATCGCTTCCGCCGACCAGATCAGGATCGAGCGTGTCGAGCCGCAGTTTGGCCTTCTGTTCCTTCGGCCCGTGGCACGCAACGCAGTAGTTCGTCAGAAACGGACGAATCTGCTTCTCGTAGCTGTCTCCATACGCGGCCACATCCAGCCAGAGGATCAGCGCAAAGGAAACAAAGTAACCCAGTG
>CAYSJO010000860.1:0-43307 GCA_964431285.1 uncultured Planctomycetaceae bacterium | reverse complement strand
GCTGCCGAAAGCCACGTTCGATGGAAACACGGTGACCATTCAGTCCATTCGTAACACGAAATATCGCTCCGCCGACGATTACACTACCGCTTACTACGATCGCGTGTTTGATCTCAGACGCATCCAGTCTGTCGACTTCATTGTTGTGCCATTCCAGAGTGTGCAGGCCGCAGCTCACACGTTCCTGATCTTCGGGTTCGAAGGCGGTGAACGACTGGCGATTTCGGCGGAAGTACGACGAGAACGCGCGGAATCGTATTCGGCATTAAAAGGGCTGCTGCGGCAATGTGAATTGATGTACGTCATCGCCGACGAGCGTGATGTGATCCTGTTGCGCACGAAGCACCGAGGCGACAGCGTGTACCTCTATCCGATCAAGACGTCGCAGGAGAATGTCCGCGCGATGTTCGTGTCGATGCTGCGCCGCGCGAACCGGCTTCATGTCGAACCGGAATTCTACAACACGTTGACCAACAATTGTTCGAGTAACATCCTGCAACACTTCAACCAAGTGAATGCCCGGAAGTTACCGGCCAACCTGAAGGTGCTGTTCCCCGGATATTCCGACCAGTTGGTCTATGATCTGGGACTGATGGGGAGTCAGAAGCCGTTCACGAGCCTGCGTCAAGTCAGTGAAATCACAGAGAAAGCCAATCGCTTCTCTGACGACCCGGAATTCTCGCAATGCATCAGACAATAACTGTCACGTGCCACTTCATCGGACACACAGGCGTCTGCAGACCATGCTTAGTGCCGAAAATCTGCGCTTCCACTGATCACCTCCTTGCAGGACGATAATGGGGCTATCTTCTGGAATAGTTATGAGCCTCGTCGCGTCTGCCGATGCATCACGCGGTGGACGAGGTCCTCCTGTTCCGCCTGGTGCTGCAGGTTCACCAGCGTGTTGCGGACGCGGGAGAAAATGACGTTGTCGACGGGATTGGTCAGTGACATATCGCGCCACCGGGCCACGATTCGTTTTTTTCAGCGTCTTTTCTGCCGGCGAGTTTTCCGGTATCACCCGGCTCGTCCTGCGCCGAAAGACTCATCGGAGCACACCAGCAAACGGATGTGAGCAGCAACAACACAGTTCGCCAGGACATCGCACACCTCAGGTAGCAGTAACGGACAGCCGGAACGGTCCGAACAACGTCAGTATTCGTCACGGGGATCTGCTGCGTGATCAACGACGACGCGATCAGCTGACATTGTCTCGCACGAGGTTCGCGTTGCAAGCTGTGAACGTGGCCGTTTCCTCCGATGGTCGGTCAGCTGCCGAAACGTTCGGAAGCGATACAATGTCCCCGAACTGCCCATCAATTGCCCAGAGGAGTGTCCATGCATTTGACTCGACGCGGATTCCTTGGAAGTGCGGCCGCGGCAGCAATGCTCTCAACTCGACCGACCCTCGCAGAAGACTCTGCGGCGGACGCCACGCGGCGGAGCAATCCGATCGCTTTGTCCACGTATTCGCTGTGGCGATTCCGGAACGAAGAACTCCGCGACATCCACAAGTGCATCGACATCGCGGCCGACATGGGGTTCGACGGTGTGGAACTTCTGCTGTACCAGATCGGTCAAAACGACCTGCTCAGCAATGCGAAGCTGCAAAGCTACAAGCGGCACGCTTTTCAACTGGGGCTGCCGCTTTGCGGAATGTCGACGCATCAGGGGTTTGTGTCTCCTGACCGTGAATCCCGCAAACGCAATATTGACCTGACCATCTCGCAGGTTGAGCTGTGCTATCGACTCGGCATCCCGACCATGCGGGTCAACACTGGTCGCTGGGGGACCAGCCGCAACTTTGACGAGTTGATGAAGAATCGCGGGATCGAACCGCCACTCAAGGGTTACACCGACGAGGATGCCTTCCCGTGGGTCATCGAGAGCTTCGAACGGATTCTTCCGACTGCGGAAAAGTGTGGAGTCGTACTTGGCCTGGAGAACCACTGGGGACTTGGACTGACGCCAGAGGGAGTCCTGCGGATCGTTAACGCCATCGATTCACCCTGGTTGCAGGTCACGCTGGACACAGGCAACTTTCTGGAAGACCCGTATACGCGACTCGAACAGCTGGCGGCAAAGACGGTCTTCCTGCAGGCGAAAACGTATTACGGCGGCGGACAGTGGTACGAACTCGACCTCGATTACCCCCGCATCGCGTCGATCATGCGGGACCACGATTATCGCGGCTGGATATCCCTCGAATTCGAAGGCAAGGAAGATTATCGGACTGCCATACCTAAAAGCCTCGCGTTGCTGAGACAGGCCTTCGCTAAACCATCTTGAGAAGTCAGGCATTGCTCGGAACAATCGGTTCTTGCCGGACGATAGCGAGATTGTCGTCGGCCAGAATCCAGGGAAACACGACCATGTTCTTAATGCAGGATCGCAGCACAAAGCTGTGCGACGGCATCGCACGTCGTGAGTTACTGCGAATCGGCGGCCTTGGCGTCGCCGGACTGTCGCTGCCAACACTGCTGGCAGCGCGAGAGACCGTGCCGCTGGGAGTGCTGCCCACAGATAAGACATTCGGCCGGGCGAAGAACATTATCTTCCTCTATCTGGCCGGTGGACCGCCGCAGCATGAGACGTTCGATCCAAAACCGAATGCCCAGCAGGGGATTCGCGGACCGTTCAACCCCATCAGTACAAATATCGCTGGAACGCACTTCTGCGAACTGCTGCCCCGTACCGCGCGACTGGCAGACAAGCTGGCGATCGTCCGTTCGATGTCGACCGGCGACAATACGCATTCAACGAGCAGTTACGAGGTTTTAACCGGATACAAATACGTCGGTCCCAACGCGCGCACACTTCAGCCCACCGACTTTCCGTATTTCGGATCGATCATCAAGCGGTACCGGCCCAGTGACATCCTGCCGCCCATGTCGACCGTCTGGATTCCAGACGTCATGCGACTGAACGAAAGCGTAACACCGGCGGGACAGACTGGCGGAATCATGGGCGGTCAGTGGGATCCCGATCGATTTGTTGGTGATCCATCGCAACCTGATTACAAGGTTGCCGGTCTGCGGACGGGGGACACGACTCCTCAGGAACTGAAACGCAGACAACAACTGCTGGCCCAAGTGCAATCACCGTTCGACGCACTCCGTCGAGGCGCGGATGCTCAGCTCTTCAGCCAGTTTCAGGATCAGGCATTCGATCTGCTGACGTCAGGCAAAGCCGAAGCCGCCTTCTCTCTGGACAACGAGCCGATCGTTGTGCGGCAGCGATACGGGCAGAATCGCTGGGGACAGTGCGTGTTGCTGGCTCGAAGGTTGATTGAGGCAGGCGTCCGACTGGTGCACGTACAGTGGCCGCGAGAACCTGGAGACAACGCCGTCGACAATCCACTCTGGGACACGCACGCTCAGAACGCGGACAGGGTCGAAGACGTCCTCTGTCCTCAGTTCGACGTCGGATTCTCTGCACTTCTTGAAGACCTGGATCAGCGGGGCTTACTGGAAGAAACACTCGTTGTAGCGGTCGGAGAGTTTGGCCGAACACCGAAGATCAACGGCAAAGCTGGCCGGGACCACTGGGGCTCTGTATTCAGTTGCGCCCTTGCCGGAGCGGGTATCAGCGGGGGGCAGGTTTATGGGACCAGCGATGCACAGGGCGGCTATCCGATCGAAGATCGCGTGCGCCCACGGGAATTGACGGCCACGATGTTCCATCTGCTTGGTCTGGACTCAAAGTCGATGTTCCGAGACCGCGAAGGTCGAGAGCATCGAGTGACGGAAGGCGAACCGCTTTACAAACTTCTCGGCACGGAACCGAAGACTCACAAACTGGCGGAAAGCACTGGCGACCTGGCCCGTGTCCCCGCATTTGATCCGACAATCACTCTGATGCAGACCGACTTCGCCGGCGGCGACCCGGTGAAGCCCGTCAATTCGCCATCACGTCCTAAAGGCTGGCGAGGGTCTCCGCTGGTTGGCGATACTGCGGAATCCTTCGGTCTCAAGCAGGTCGATAGTCAGCTCGCGATGGGGTTACATGGTCAGCACAACGTGTCTCTTGAGTCCAACGCGTTCGCTTTGCTTGCTCAGGAAGTCCGGAGTCCGTTTTCCGGAACCTATCGGATGCACGTTCGAGTGCGGGGTGAAGCTGAATCGGAAGAGCTTTTCAACGAAGTATTTCGCAAGCACTTCCGTTGCCGATTGCAGTTCTTCCAGTTCACGGGGCAGACAAAGAACGCATCGCTGCGTAAGGAACTTGCCGCAGTCGAATTCCAGCCGGAGTACGCGTCCGATTTCGCAACCGTCGAACTGACTAAGGAATTCATCAATCCGAATCCCGGATCCAACTTCTCGTTTGGCCTGGGTCTGGGTGTGGCTGTGCTGGTCGAAAAAACTTCGAGCGGGAGCCTACAATTCGACGCCCCGCAATCGCCGCTGGCCCGGATTCGGATCGAGTCCGTTGAGCTTGAATTCGTCGGCAAGCAGCGAAATCAGAAGGTCAAGGTTTAGGCCGGCAACGTGATCGAAAAGCGAGTGCCGCGTCCGGGTTCGCTTTCGCAGGTGATCGTGCCGTTGTGAGCTTCCACGATCTTTCGCACCGTCGGCAGTCCGAGTCCGCTGCCATTCGACTTGGTTGAAAAGAACAGCTGGAACAGCTTCGAACGGGTCTGCTCGTTCATTCCCTGGCCGGTGTCGATAATTTCGAGCAGCACGCTGTCGTTTCGGACAAACGTCTGTAGTTCAAGCAGACCGCCATCCGGCATGGCTTGGACGGCATTCCTGGCCAGATTCAGCAGGACCTGTCGAAACAGTGCGCGATCCAGTTTTACGGGTGGCAGGTTGGATTCCAGATGCGGACTGATTTCGATGCCGTGTTCATCAGCGGTTGGTCGATAGAACTCGACGAACTCGTTGACCATTACATTCAGGTCGGCCTGTTCCAGCTCGATCTCTCCGGCACGCGTAAATTGCAGGAACGCATTAAGGATGCCGTCGAGATTCGCGCACTCGTGCTGAATCCGCTGCAGCTTGGTGAGCATCCGCCGATCGCGGGGCGTCTCACTGTTCTCAAGTTCTTCAATCAGCAATTCGACGCTGAGTCCCATCGTGGACAGCGGATTCCGGATCTCGTGCGCCAGACCGCCAGCAAGTGATGCGATCTCTGAGTATTGAGCAAGCAGCCGCTGACGTTCCTCGTTTTCCACTGTGAATCCCGCATCGATGACAAAAAACAGGGACGGACTTGAAAGCCCGCCCCTGTTCGTCATCGGCTCATTGAGAAGTTAGTCCTCTGAGTCTGCTTCTCCGTCTCCGTCCGTAGCACCGGACTCTGCAAGGACTGCCTTGCGCGACAGCTTGACGCGATTCTGATCGTCAACCGCAATCACTTTCACCTCAAGCACTTCGCCCATCTTGCAGATGTCCGTCACGTTCTTGACGAAACCGTCGGACAGCTCACTGATGTGGCACAGTCCATCCTTGCCAGGCGCGATCTCGATGAACGCACCAAAGTCTTTGATGGCGCTGACCTTGCCGGTGTAGATGCGACCGACTTTGACATCTTCGGTCATGGCTTCAATACGAGCCATGGCGTCTTCCGCTCCGGCCGCGACGCTCGAGGCGACGGTCACATTGCCTTCCGGAGTGACATCGATCTGCGTTTTGGTTTCTTCCTGTAGCGAACGAATCGTCTTGCCGCCCGGTCCGATCAGCAGGCCGATCTTCTCGGGATCGATCTTCGTTTGCAGCAGCCGCGGAGCATGCAGCGAGATCTCTTTCCGCGGTCGAGAGATGGCTTCGAGCATGCTGCGAAGCAGATCACGCCGAGCCGTCTTGGCTTGCTCGAGCGTCGCCCGAATGACCTCTTCCTGGATGCCGTGGGTCTTCAGGTCGAGCTGAATGCCCGTGATACCTTTGCCGGTCCCGGCAATCTTGAAGTCCATGTCACCATGGTGATCTTCGTCGCCCATGATGTCGGTCAGAAGAGTCCACTTGTCTCCCTCCTGAATGATTCCGATCGAAATGCCCGCGACAGGCTGCGAAATCGGAACACCAGCGTCCATCAGAGCCAGTGTGGCGGAGCACACCGAAGCCATGGAGCTTGACCCATTCGATTCGGTGATGTCAGAGATTACTCGGATCGTGTAGGGGAACTTGTCGACGGTCGGGAGAACCCACTGGACCGAACGTTCGGCCAGCATGCCATGGCCGATTTCCCGTCGTCCCGGACCTCGGATTGGGCGACATTCGCCGACGCTGTACGACGGGAAGTTGTAGTCCAGCATGAATCGCTTTTCGTACTCAACGACCGGGCCGTCGACTCGTTGAGTATCGCGGCCGGTGCCCAGCGTGATCGTCGCCACTGACTGGGTTTCACCGCGAGTGAAGACAGCCGATCCGTGCACACGTGGAATAATTCCCGCCTCGGCCGCGACAGCACGCAGATCCTCGGGCTTGCGTCCATCCAGACGTATGCCTTCGGACAGCATTCCGCGAACCACGGCCTTATCGACGTTGTAGAACGCCTTGCCGAACTGAGCGAGGGTCTTTCCGTCTTCCGTTTCGGTGGCGTCATCCGGGAAGAACTGTGCTTTCAGTTCTTCTTTGATTTCGTCTACCAGTGCATGGCGTTCCTGCTTGGGGCGATTCGCCTTGGCATCGCGAATCCGGTCGTACGCGGCTTCGTGAATGATCCCGTCGAAGGGATTGGGCTCCGGTGCCGGGAATTCGACGGCCGCGATGCCCAGTTTTGCCACCAGCTCTTCCTGTAACTGGCACAGTTCGACCACTGCTTCGTGGGCGAACATGATGGCATCGGCCATGACGTCTTCGGGGAGCTGATCACCAAATCCCTCGATCATCAGCACAGATTCTTTGCTGCCAGCAACAATCAGGTCGAGCTTACTCTCGGCCAGTTCGGCTCCAGTGGGCAGCAGGACCAGCTCTTCATCAATCAGGCCAACACGCACCGCTCCAATCGGTCCCTGGAACGGCATGCCGGAAATCATCAGTGCCATGCTGGCACCGTTGATGGAGAGCACGTCCGGATCATTCTCGCCATCGAAGGCCAGAACATTGGACATGATCTGGACTTCGTCGTTGAAACCTTTTGGAAACAACGGGCGAATCGGGCGATCGGTCAGACGGGCCGTCAATACTTCACGAGTGGTCGGCCGCGATTCTCTCTTCAGAAATCCACCCGGAAACTTACCCGCCGAGGCGAATCGTTCGCGGTAGTCACAGGTCAACGGGAAGAAGTCAATTCCCGGCCGCGGTGCACCCGTCTGGGCTGCCACAAAGACGGTTGTTTCTCCGAACTGCACGACCACCGCACCACTTGCCTGTTTGGCAAGGTATCCGGTCGAGAAGCTGAGGTTCCGACCACCAATTTCACGTTCAACAACTGTTTGATCCACTAGATTTTCTACTTTCATGCTCGCTGCCGGCGAGATGATTCAGGTTTGCAGCCGACAGCTGAGGGACGGTTACAGCGCTCCGACCGGGAGCAGCATCGCTCTGTCCTCGCAGGGACATTTCGCGTGACATCTGGTGCTCAGCCACGTGCCAGAGCACATGTAGCAGTGGCGGAGCAAACCTGCGAGGGAAGGTGCGAAAGCTCTTAGCTGAGCGTTCCTTCCGGACCTCAATTAACGAAACCGACAAGCCACCCGCGACAATACCAACCAGTTTTGTACCGGTCCGGGTCTAGACAAACCCAACGACAAGGGCAGATGGCATCCAACAAAAGCTGGCCGCACAGCAAAGGACCGCGGCCGAAATCCAACATCCAGCAAAGATGGCTCTACGAAAAAAGGCGACGCTCATGCGCCGCCTTTCAGTTACTTCCGCAGACCAAGCCGTTCCAGCATGCTCTGATACCGCGACTCATCATTCCTCTTCAAATAGTTGAGGAGCCGCCGGCGCCGTGACACCAGCATCAGAAGGCCTCGCCGACTGGCATGATCCTTTAGATTTGTTTTCAAATGTTCAGTCAAGTTCGAGATACGGTGTGAAAGAACGGAAATCTGCACTTCGGGCGAACCCGTGTCCGCGTCGGATTTCCGAAATTCCTCAATGAGCTCGGTCTTCTTTTCCGCAGTGATTGACATTCCGATTCGTCGCCTTCATGTACAGATTAATTCGTTCCGTCCGACTGAAGGCAGTAATGTAACGAGACTTCGGCAAGATTCAATTCCGCCGCGCGGTGGACGTCAGGCGAACATTTAATGACAACCTAGCTGCCACCCGCCAGAAAAGCACCTCAACCTGCTCCAGGAGTCGATGGATGTCTCGGCCAGTTGCCGTCCTCGCCTGTCTGATTCTGACTGTTCCGTCGTTGCACGCAGCGGATGACACGGATCGATCCGGGATCTCCAGCGAGTCTGTGTCCTTCCGGTACGACGTTCTGGCGGCGGTGTCGAAACAGGGCTGCAGTGCAGGCATGTGTCACGGTTCCCCGGCCGGTAAAGGTGGTTTTCTGCTTTCGCTGCGAGGCTTCGATCCGGCGGCCGACTACGATCGGATTGTGAAGGGCAATGGGGGTCGTCGAGTGTCCATCACCCACCCGCTGCGCAGCCTGCTCCTCCGAAAGCCAACGATGCAGGTCGCTCACGGCGGTGGTCGCAAACTCCATGTCGACGATCTGGCCTGGGCTATTCTCCACAACTGGGTTGCCGCGGGTTGCCCGGACGATCCTCCGGACATGGCGCACTGCGATCGAATCAAATTCGATCCTGTCCCGTTCGAAACTCACTGGCCGGAACACAACCAGCAGTTGCGCGTGAGGGCGTTCTTCACTGACGGCACCCAACGGGATGTGACGCGACTGACCGTTTTCACCAGTTCCAGTGAAACCGTCGCAACGGTCAGCGTTGACGGCCTGGTTTCATCCACACGACGCGGTGAGACAACGGTCGTGGCTCGGTACCTCGATTTCACGGCGACGGCCGATCTCAGATTCACTCGGCCCGTGGACGGGTTCAAGTGGGACGAGGCGGGGGAACCGGTAATCGCCCCAGCATCCGACAGGCCCGATCGCCAGATCGCGGCAATGATTGATCGACACGTCTTCGACCGGCTCCGAAAGCTGCAAATCCTACCCTCGCACATCTGCTCGGACAGCGAGTTCATTCGACGTGTCGCCCTGGACGTGCTGGGCGGACTACCCGACCGGGACGAAGTCGAGCAGTTTCTGAAAGACCAGTCGCCGGACAAACGCAGCCGATTGATCAACCGTCTTCTCGGCCGTCCGGAATATGCCGAGTACCTTGCTCAGAAGTGGGGCGACCGACTGCGAGTCAACGCCCGCAAGCTGAGTCTGATCGGCGTCCACAAGTTCAACGCATGGCTGACTGCGTCCATACGCGACGACATTTCGTACGACCGACTCGCTTCCGAGTTACTGACCGCCGAAGGGAGTACGTTTGAGAATCCCCCTGCCGGCTTCTTTCGCGCCGCCGCTGACCCGCGAGACTGTGCGGAGACGGTCGCGCAGCTGTTTCTCGGCGTCCGTATCCAGTGTGCCCGATGTCACAATCATCCGTTCGACCGCTGGTCGCAGGACAACTACTACGGCATCGGGGCTGTATTCACTCGCGTTCAACGGCGGCCGATCACCGATTCCGGTGAAATCCTGGTCTCGCTGGATCGCCACGGCGAACTGATTAATCCCCGTACCGACCAGGCCAGCGTGCCATGGGTGCCCGCCGCCGATGACTTCGACGCCGACAAGGACGCAGACCGGAGAGAGGCATTCGCTCGATGGCTGACCTCAGCGGATAATCCGTTTTTCGCCCGAGTGGCCGTGAATCGAATCTGGGCAGATCTTCTGGGCCAAGGCATTGTGGACCCGCCTGACGACTTTCGAGCCGACAACCCGCCCGCGCATCCTGAACTGCTCGACGAACTTGCTGCTGCCTTCGTCGCATCGGGTTTCGATCAGAAGGAATTGATCCGCGGCATTCTCAACAGTCGCGTTTATCAGCTCAGCAGTCAGACAAACCCATTCAACCAGGATGACGCTCGGTATTTCTCTCACGCATCTGCCCGGTTGCTGTCGGCCGAGCAATTGCTCGACGCCATCGGCCACGTCACTGGAGTCCCCGAGCGTTTCGTCGGCCTGCCTGCCTGCACGCGCGCGACCGCACTTCCCAGCCCGGACTTCGGTAATGACTTTCTTAAGCTATTCGGCCAGCCGGCCCGCAACACAGTCTGCGAATGCGAACGAAGCGACGATCCGAAGCTGTCGCAGGCGCTGCAGTTAATCAACGGCCCGATTATCAGCGGCAAGCTGCGAGACAGCCGCAGTCGACTCTCGCGCCTGCTGGATAATGTCCCGGCACGAGTGGCCGCTGCTGGACAACCCCCGACAGAGGGGCTGGCGGCATGGTTCAAGGCCGACACGGATACCCTGACCTCTGGCGACCAACGGGCCCACGACGGGGCATCCGTCGCACGTTGGCTCAATCAGATTCGCGACCCCAGTGACACCAATGTCGGGCAATCGAATAACGAGCATCAGCCCGTGTTGGTCGCGTCGTCCATCGGCGGACTTCCTGCCCTGCGGTTCGACGGAAGCAATGACCTGCTCCACAACACAGACAAACGTCTGCTCCCGTCTGGTTCTCCGCGTACGATCGTGATTGTCGGTCGGCTCGCAGACGCGACGGGTGGAGCACTATTCACGTTTGGCCGCCGGCGCACGGGTGGCTCGACAGTCTTCACGGCGCAGCATGTCCGATTCGGAGACCAGTATTACGTCTACTCAGATGGAGTGAATGCCGCCGGAAACACAACCGCGCCGAATGACCAGTTCGATCGCCTGAATCAGCCGTTTGTGACAACGTTCATTTCCGAGGGCACTGGCAGCAAACTGCGAATCCGAGTGAACGGAACCGACCTCGCGACGCAACAGGCCGGAGGCATCGGAATTGATACCGGCGCAGCGGGATTCACGATCGGCAGCCGCGAGGACATCCCGCCAGGGCAGCAAATCTGGAATGGAGACCTGAGCGAGATTCTGGTCTACGGCCGGGCGCTCGACGACGACGTCCTATCAGCCGTTGGCTCGTATCTGACGACAAAGTACGACCTGCGCGATTCGAAGTTCGCTCGACTCAAACGTGCCGACTCCTCGCAAATCGCCGCGGCGTCGGACACGGAAATCATCATGGACCTGTATTTCGCCGCGTTCAGCCGACCGCCGTCCGTCGCCGAGATCGCCGTGGCTCAGCGGCACATCGCCTCATCACAGGATCACCGGCGAGCACTGGAAGACATCGCGTGGGCTCTGCTGAATTCACAGGAATTCCTGTTCCAGCACTAACTTCGCGACGCTGTTCGGGACGGCGTTCGCGCCCAACCGCCGATCGCGCGATCATCAATACCGGCTGGATGATGCTGAAACCAGCGACATTCATATCAGACGTAGCTCATGGATGAGTAACAGTGCAGTTCCGCCCCAGCAGCGTACGCACCCGTGCGGCGCCAAACTCAGTCACCCGAGTGCCGCTGACACTTAAATTCTGGAGTGATTTCAGTTTTCTAAGTTCATCAATCCCCTCGTCGGTAATCTCCTGATTGTGACCGAGATTCAGATTCCGCAGCGCAGCCAGACTGGAAAAACTGCCGAGCGACTCGTCGGAAACCTGATTCGAAATCAGACTGAGTTCAGTGATCAGCAGCCCTCTGAGATGCTGGATCCCGGCTCCGGTGAGGCTGCTGGAATACTGAATCGTCAAGCTCTCCAGTCCCGACATGGCACTGAGGTGCTTCAGGTGGTCATCCGCGACGTCCATGTAGACCAGAGCAAGGCGTTTCAATGAGCTGATTTGGGCAATTTCCTGCAGTCCAGCTGCCATGACCGGGACGTTTCCGAGATGCAGCCCTGCAAGTTTCTTCAATTTCCGGAGTTGACGAAGACCCTTGTTTGTAATCGCAAGATCGAGCCCCCTTTTCCCATTTACAGTTAGAGACTCCAGTTTGGAGAGGCCCGATACGAATGCCAGTCCTTCGTCGGTAACACCTCCTGCTGAGAGTTTCAGGTACGTGAGGTCAGTCTGAGACCCCAGCTTGAGAATGCCAGCAGTGGTCGCCTTGTGAGAATCCCCGATTTGTAGCTCAGTCAGATGGGTGTGTTGTGCGATGCTCGTCAGGACCTTGTCCGTTGCACCAGTCAGGTACAGTTGAGTGAGCTCCGGTGCCCGCAGTATACGGTCCCAGCCTTCGGCCGTGACCGACGAATTGACGATGTCAAGACGCTTCAGATGTAACAATCTTCCGAAGTCGGCAGTTTGCCTGTCGTCCACGAGCGAACCAGCCAATTGGATTCCACTGATCTGGATCTCACCTTCGGGGAGATCGGATTCGCTCTGTCAGTCAGAGTGATACTGGTACAGCTGTTCGCCCACGTGGAAGTGAACCTTGCCGCCGCCGAGTTTCAGAATCTCCGCAGCTAGACGACGATCGATGGGCCGTTCCGGTTGCGGGACACGTGGCTCGACCTTGCGGACAGTGAGGACGGCCTTTTCGAAACGCGAGACCGAGAATGTTTTCTCGGTCAGCTCAAAATGGTCTGACGTGCGCCCCGTCAAAGCGACACGGTAGTGCCCCCCGGAGATGGTTGCCTGCCATTTGTCCTTTGACGTCAGCCTCAGCACTGTCTGGCCTTCTTCATCGATTACGGAAATCGAAATGTCATCGGGGAGTGAGCCAGGCGGCGAGTTGACCTCGACTTGACCTTCGGCTGTCGCGAACACAAGGATGAGGCCCAGCAGGAGGATTCCCGTGCCCGACAGGAAAGCTCGCTTCCGGAAGACTCTGCCACTGGAACGGATGGCATTTCGAGACTTGTCAGGATCCTGGTCGATTGTAGATGCAAGAAACGTCTGACCTGCTGCCCGACTCGCTTCAGCCTGCGTTGGTTCAATGGTGTGTGTCTCCGGGTAATCGTTGGTGTCTTCCCGACTGAATTCGGGACAACCCAGTAGCGCCCCGAGCCGATGATCTCTGGCAAAGACGCCGATCGCAGTGGCGACTTCACGGGGCGTCTTTGGACGCTTTGATGGGTCCCGCGAGAGCATCCGGTCAATCAATGCTGCAAGGTCCGGTGGAATGTTCGCTCGGTGTGAACTGACCGGCGAAATCTCTTCGTTCGCGATGGCGTGCAGTTTCTTCAGAGGTGAGTCGAATCTGTGGCCCGAATACGGGGCGAATCCGCTGAGCAGCCGGTACAGCGTCGCACCGAGGCTGTAGATGTCGGCTCGGACATCCACGGAGTGACTGTCGCTCGCCTGTTCCGGAGCCAGGTAATCCAACGTTCCCATGACCTGCCCGATGGATGTCAGATCTTCCGATTTGGTTTTTGCATTGGCGAGCAGTGCCAGACCCATGTCGAGGATCTTCACTCGCGGTCCGTCGGATGTCTCTGCGAGAATCAGGTTCGACGGTTTGATGTCCCGATGGACGAGACCCTGTTCAGAGGCATGCTGCAGCCCCAGCGCGGCTTGCCGCACCAGCTCACAGGCATCGGCGATGGGTAGCCGCCCGTTGGTCCGAAGCAACTTCGACAGGTCCTGACCGCGGACGTACTCCGTAACAATGTAGTGCGTTTGTTCGTGGACGTTGGCGTCGAGCGCACCGACGGTGTTGGGATGGTCAAGCTTGCCGACAGCGCGCATTTCCCGTTCAAACCGTGAAACCGATTCCGGCTGATGGAGCTGATCGGCCCGCAGCAATTTGATGGCCACGACTTTTTCCAGCCGAGTGTCAAACGCTTTATAGACCGTGCCCATTCCGCCCTGGCCGAGTTTTTCCAGTAGCCGGTACTGGCCGATTTCGTTGACACCCAATTCCGTGCGGACTCCGTCAATCCCCGGACCGCCAGCCCTCTTCGGGGCGAAGGAAGGTTCCTGACCGTACTGCTCGATCCTGCGGATCGCTTCTGCACACGTCTGCTCTTTTTCGAACGGGTTACTCTCCGCAGGTGTTCGAACTTCAGATTCGAGTGCCGCCAGTTCCTGCCTCAACCCGAAGAGTGTCGAGTCCGTTGAGCTGATTACGGTTTGTTCGCGCGATTGAACATCCTCCTCGTCATCAGCAAGACGAGCCAGAAGCTCATGGAGAACAGCATCCGATTGGGAATCGCCTGGTTCCGTCATGTTCTGACCCGTGTTTCTCGTGAAATGAACTTCAATGACGCGTCCGACATGAATCCAATTGTTCCGTCGGACAGCTTTCGAGCGTAGAGCAATGACCGTTGCCCCATACGCTGATTAATGCACGGGCGCAACGCGAATCCATAACAATTTCGCGCAGACTGCCGACGGCTGCGTCAGACTGCGGCCAGTTCGTCGCGCAGGCGGTAAAGCACACGGTATTTCGCCTGGCGGACGGCACTCGGTGTCATGTCGAGTTCCTCGGCCATGTCGGCCGCGGATCACCCGTCGAGCACCATACCGCGAAACGCACGCCACGTGGTTGGCTGGAAATCCGACTCAAGAATCTTCAAAGCCCGCTGGACCAGCTGCGACCGCACACGGTCCGGCGAGGGAACCTCGTCTGACCGTAGTTTCTCTGCCTGCTACTCGAGCAACTTCCGAGCCTCATCTCCGCCGGTGCCCACCGGCTCCCCCTTGCGAAACATCGCACGCACCTGATTGCGCGAGATTGTCCACAGCCATCCAATGAAATTATCGCCACGACCGTCCCTGCCAATTCCGTCAATGCCAGTCAGAACAGCTCGAAAAACATCCTGAGTCAAGTCAGCCGCGTCACTTTCCTGCAGCCCGAATCCCCGAGCCCAGCCGTAATCGACTGGTCCATAATACGCCGTCAGCCGCGACCAGGCTTCAGGATCGCGCGACCGCACACGCAGAAGCAAACTGGACGATGGAGCATCCTGGTCAGTCTGAGACACCGGGAAAGACTTCCACAAAAGGAATGGACAGCCGTGTCGACCGATGATAAGCGAATGCGGCTTTCAGTTTGAGTCGCCGCCCCGCTCAGGCTTCGGCGTTTCTCACGATGTCAAGATCCGAAAGTGCTCCCAGCGGCAGCCCCTGCACAAGCCCCAGGTGCCGTCTGAGTTTCTCCAGTGCCCGGTGCTGCCGGGCGCGAATCTGATCGGAGCTGAGGTTCAGCGCGGCCGCCACAATTGCGACAGCCTCGTTCTTGAATATACGACGTTCAACGATCTCGACGTTCAAGTCTCCCAGATTCGGTCGAAGCGCTTCGAGCGCCGACTGCACCATCGCGACCGCCCAATGGATTTCCTCATGCCGTTCGGCCTGCTCCGCGGGATCAGCGACGGGCACCTCCTGCCGCTCACCCGTCACTTCTCGTCGGACGACTTTCTTCCGTCCAATCTCCGACACACGGTTTTTCACCACCCGATAAAGCCAGGGGCCGATGAGCCGGTCGTTCAAATTCGGGCAGCTTCAAGAGCACCGTCTTCCAGACGTCCTGAGCAACATCGTCCAGATCGGTTTCCCGCACGCCCGCCTTCCGTGCGTAGCGCCGGATCAGTCCGTCGTATAGCGAGTAAAACGTCTCCCAGGACCTGCTAAGAAGCGAATCCGGTGCTACTTCCGCTACCCGATGTGCGAAGAATTCCTGCATGTGGTTGAGCAGCGACAGGCTTGTTTCCGGAACTCTCCCGAATCGAAGACTGCCGGAATCACTTCGTGCTGATTGCTGAGCCATCACCAGGAATTCCAGAAAAAGACCACATTCCACGTCACAGAAATCGTGTGGACTGGGACAGGAGATTGTTCGTTGAGGGCAGATTCGCGGACGGTCGACTCATCAACGAGCAAGTGATCGGGCGGGTGGTCGTCCAACGTCGGGTCACAATCGACGGGTTCATTACGCTCGGTGCTTTTTTCAACGGTCGCCTTGTTGGCGAGCGGGTCATAGGACGGGCCTGGTGACCTGAAATGGTCGTGCGAAGAGCTCGGCGAAAACGACCCACACAAGTCAGTGCACCAAAAACCGCTACCGCCACTCTGTGTGTCGGTACCGGTTCTAAGTTATCGCTTCAAGTCATTCGCAACGAGCTTACGAACTGATGATCTGCGCCAGTGCCATGGAAATGCACGCTACCCCGGCGACAACGAATCTCCGGAAGGCACTGCTTTTTTGCCGCTTTCGAACGACGACACGTGCGCGAGACTCGATGTCATCCCGCAACTGATCTGTGATCCATGACACGTAAGCAACACTCATCTCCATCGAAACGGAAGTTGAGTTCATTGGCGTTCTCCGGGTATCTCGTGAAGGTCGATCCGTTGCTGTTCATCGGCAGGGTGGGCGAAGGCGGCTGAGTCTTCCGGATACGGCTCCTGAAGAAACAGCGATGCCGCATCTCATCGCAACCATACTCGCGAATCCCACTGTTGGTCGGATCAGGCTGAGTGATCCGTCCGGGGAAACTGGCAACGATCGACAGTTGATTCGGGTCATGACAGTCGTGCATGGTGGATGCAGTGACGACGGGAAATCCCGGGGCCAGGTCCGTAGAATCCGTTCTGCCGACTGAATGAGCGGTGAATGGGAATACACGGATTGAGTGGAATGATCATCACAATCGACGGCCCGGCCGGAGCGGGCAAGAGCACAGTTTCGCGGGGTCTGGCGCGGCGGCTGGATTTCGAGTTTCTGGACACTGGCGCCATGTACCGGGCCGTCGCGTGGGCCTGCCTGCAAAGTCAGATCAATCTGGACGATTCGGAGAAGGCAACCACAGTTGCTGCGTCGCTGTCGCTGGAAGTGACTGAGCACAGCATTCACTGCAACAGGCAGAATGTCACCGAGGCCATCCGTTCGGACGAAGTCAGCCATGGAGCATCCATCGTGGCTGCGATTCCCGGCGTCCGTACTGAATTGGTCCGGCTACAGCGCGAGTCAGCGGACGGACGTAATTTCGTCACCGAAGGACGCGATCAGGGCAGCGTGGTTTTTCCCGATGCCCAGTGTAAGTTTTTTATTACGGCCTCACCGCGGACGCGAGCTGTGCGGAGAAAGCAGGAGTTGGAAGAACGTGGGCAGTCCTGCGATCTGGAAGAAGTACTGGCTCAGATCATCGAGCGGGATGAGCGAGATCGCACGCGCACCATCGCTCCGTTAATCGAGCCGGATGATGCCATTGAAATCGATTCGTCCAGCATCACCGCAATCGAAGTCATCGATCGCCTGGAAGCCATCTCGCGCGAACGTCTGCTTTTGAGCTGACGTAACGATGTCGGATCAGGCTTCGAATGTCGGGCCGTGTGCTGAAATCTGACGAATTCTGCCATGTCGGTAGACAAACCAGGGTCCCACATGGCTCAATAGTGCGAGTCAGGACTCAAACACGTGAACTATCCAAACGACAGCATCTCGATCTGGGCAGAAGTGGCTGTGATCGCGAGTGATCTTGGTCAGGGTGACCGACGTGCGCTGACTCGTCTGTACGACGTCTCCGCTCCCCGACTGTTGCGATATGCCGAATCGCTTACTCGCAACCAAGCTGACGCAGAAGACGCATTGCAGTCCGGCCTAGTCAAAATCGCCAGGAAACCCGAACGGCTGGCTGATGCCGACAAACCGTGGGCCTACCTGGTTCGTGTCATTCGGAATGAAGCCCTGAAGATCGTTCAAAGGTGACGCAATGGGATTTCCCTGGCCGGGATTCTTCAGGCGTGGCGGCCCCAGGAGTGTCAGCTCGAACTTGCGGAGACCCGTGAACAGATGCAATTGGCGGTCAGCCAGCTACCGCCAGAACAGGCCGAGGTTGTGGTTCTGAAGATCTGGGAAGGATTTACATTCGCAGAAATTGCAGACTTGATTGGTGAGTCTCCCAACACGGCGGCGAGTCGATATCGCTACGCTCTGGAAAAGCTGTCACGATCGCTGCAGCGACTGGCCACGCCAGAGATTGCGGTGACTCTGACCGGGGTCGCCGAATTCTCCACAATCCAGACCTGCACTGAGGAGGTGGACCATGTCTGACTTCCGACCAGACATCCCGTTCGACGAGTCCGACTCGTTCACGCTGCCACCGTCAGACTGCGAATGGCCCAGCGCCTGGGACGTCGATTTCTGCGCCGACGTCAGTGTGTCGGCAGACAGTGGCCAATCAACTGAAGATGAGTTGTTGCGTCTGGCAAACGAAGTGCCCGTGCTGCGTCCCGGTCTGCGTGATGAGTTCCTGTTCGAGCTGGCACGCGTTGAGCGGCGACGCGAACGACGTCGTCAATTGCCGGTTGCCGTCGCGTTTGTGGCCACGGCGTTGCTGGGAATCTTCGGTCCGCGGCCTGATTCGCCGGACGCAGGAACTGCAGTCGGGCGAAACGAGCCATCGCGGGCTTCAATGCAGTTCCTAGCACATGACATTGGTCCAGAGGAGTGATCGTTGCCTGCCGTGAGGGCGATTCGTGGGCGCTGGTGGATGCTTACAGCAGTCAGCGGATTGATCAGATTCGGAAGGAGTCGCCTGGCGGGTCAGCTACTGATCAGCGCCTTCATCTCTCGCACAGCCGAATCCAGGCCGACCAGCACAGCGCGTGCGATAATGCTGTGGCCGATGTTCAATTCCGAGACGTGCGGTATCTCTGCGACAGGAATGACATTGCGATACGTCAGTCCGTGGCCCATGTGCAGCGTCAGTCCCTGCTCGATCACAAACGCTCCGGCGATCGTCAGTTTCGCGAGTTGTGTCCCCTGAGCGTCGGCGGACGTCGCATCGGCATAGCAGCCCGTGTGCAGTTCAACCGCCGTTGCACCGACTTCGCGTGATGCCGCGATCTGATCCTCTTCCGGATCAATAAACAGGCTGACTTCGATTCCCGCGGCCTGCAGACGCTGCGTGACTTCAGCAATGCGTTCACGTTGGCCGATCACATCCAATCCACCTTCGGTCGTCACTTCTTCACGTTTTTCCGGCACCAGAGTGACCTGCTCCGGACGGGTGTCGATCGCAATACCGACAATCTCCTCGGCGACCGCCATTTCAAGATTGAGCTTCACCTGCACAGTATCTCGAAGCACGCGCAGGTCGCGATCCTGAATGTGTCGACGGTCTTCGCGGAGATGAATCGTAATTCCGTTGGCTCCGGCAAGTTCTGCCAGTGACGCGGCCCATACGGGGTCCGGCTCGATCGTACGGCGGGCTTGGCGGATGGTAGCGACGTGGTCGATGTTGACGCCAAGTTGCGGCATAGCTGTTTACCTGAAACGGGCTGTCGCTCAGTCGAATTCTGGGGTTGTGTGGCGTCTTCAGCAGGGAATCTCAATCAGTTCTTTGGGGAAGGACGTCAGGACTTCGCAGCCGCTATCGGTGATCAGAATGTCGTCTTCGATCCGCATGCCGCCAAAACCTTCGATGTAAACACCAGGCTCGATTGTCCACACCTGCCCCACTTTGATCTCGAAATCGACGACGGGCGACAACCGGCCGGTGTCGTGAACGAGTGCCCCGAGTCCGTGGCCAAGACCATGTCCGAAATACTGCCCCAGTTCTTTTTCGTCGAGAATCTGACGAGCCAGTGCGTCGACTTCAGTGCCTTTCGCTCCCGGCTTCATGGCCGCGATACAGGTGAGTTGTGCTTTGAGTAAGTGCTCGTAAACCTCGCGCTGTCGTTCAGACGCCTTACCAACGACAACGGTTCGCGTGATGTCACTGTTGTAGCCGTCAATTCGGGCTCCCAGATCAAACGTGATGAAGTCGCCTGACTCAATACACCGTTCACCGGGAGTACCGTGCGGGCGGGCACTGTTCGGGCCGCTGGCAATGATCGGAGCAAACGCGAGTGTCGCTCCATGGGGCCGCAGGAAATCCTCAAGAGCCCACAGCAACTCTCTTTCGGAAACGCCTGGCTTCACAAGTGCCAGCAGGTGCTCTATCGACGCATCTGCCAGACGGCACACTGTACGAAGCTTCTCGACTTCCTGTGGCGACTTGATCATCCGCAGGTCGTCAATCGGGTCGTCGACAGGCACCAGTTCGACATGCGCCATCTGTTTCGACCACTTGGCGAGCAGTCCAACCGTCACGCTGTTGTGATCGTACGCCAGCTTCTGCAGTCCGAGTTTCTCGACGTGCTGTTTGAGGAATTCCTCGGCCTTCGTCGGATTGCGGAACGAATCCGTCGGCAGGTCGGTGCATTGCTCCCGTGCCTGCAGCGTGTAGCGACTGTCTGTCAGAAAGACGCCGCCGGTCACAGTGACGATCGCCATACCGAACGACCCCGTAAATCCCGTCAGCCAGTAGATCGCCGGCATACCGGTGATCACGATCGCGGGAAGGTCTTTTTCTGCCAAAGCTGCACGCAGTCGCTCGACGTTTGTCATCAGAAGATACCTTGAGATTCTGGTTTGTGTTCTCTTCAGGATCACTAAGTTAGGATTCCTGCCCGTTTCAGGAAACTCGTCCGCCACTTGTCAATGGAAACTGAGGGCACGTAACTGTGAATCGACCGGCTCATACTCATGGTGCTCAGAACCTTTCCGAACCGACCAACCGCATGTCCGAAGGCTGGCATTGCCTGCACCTGTACTATCAGATCGATCAGTCCGCATTGAATCAGGTCCACGAACATCAGCTGGCCGAGGGGCGAGAGCAGTTGGTCGAGATTCTGAATCCTGAGCGGGATGGAGCACCGGCTCGTCTGCAGACTTCGGTTGTGTCCGGCGGACGGGCAGACCTGGGACTGATGATCATGGACGCGGACCCGCTGGTCATCGACAGCGTGTCACAGGCCATTCGAGCCAGCCGGCTGGGGCCTGCATTCAAGCCCACGTATTCCTTCGTTTCGATCAGTGAAGTTTCGGAATACGTGCCGACGCTTGAGCAGTACGCGGAACGTCTGAAACGAGAAGGCTCTGATCCGTCAGACCCGTCGTTCGAAGCGAAGCTCAACGCCTACGGGCAACGGCTCCCCATGATGAACAAGCAGCGGCTGTACCCGGATTTCCCAGCGTTTCCAATGACCTGCTTTTATCCCATGAACAAAATCCGCCACCCCCAGGCCAATTGGTTTATGGAGCCGTTCAGCAGCCGCTCAGACTTAATGGCAGAACATGCAACCAGCGGGATCAAATTTGCAGGCCGTGTCAGTCAACTGATTACGGCATCGACAGGGTTCGACGAGTGGGAATGGGGCGTGACCTTGTGGAGTCGGGCACCTGAACACCTGAAAGAAATTGTCTACACCATGAGATTCGACGAGGCTTCCGCGCGGTACGCCGAATTCGGAGAGTTCTACGTTGGTTATATCCTTTCTCCGAAAGATGCACTTGTCCATCTGCGCGTCTGAAGTTAAGGCCGACGAGTTTGCGGCACCGTTTCCTGCGGCAAACCGCATTGCTCTCGGCTGGACTTTGCACTATACGTATATGCATATGCAGTCAGTGGTTCATGTCCAGTATATGCGACGCGTGTCCATTGCGGCTCAGGACCATCGCGTTGGAGAAACCAGACATGACTGCAATGGACCTGATGACCGCGCCCTCACCGGGAGTAGATACGTCGAACTCTCGGCCGATTCGAGTCGTATTGGCAGACGATCACATGATGGTTGTTGAGTCCTTTTCATTACTGCTCAATCTTGAGCGCGAGTGTGAAGTTGTCGGCACGGCGAAAACGGCGAAACGCGGTGTTGAACTCGTGGAATCGTTGCAGCCGGATATCGCTGTTTTCGATGTCGATTTCCCTGGGCGCGATTCATTTGATGTGGTCCCCGACCTCATTCGATCGTGCCGAAAACGAAGATCATGTTCCTGACGGGTCATATCTCAGACGTGTTTATCCACCAGGCGATCAGTATGGGGGCCAGAGGCTACCTGCTGAAGGGCGAACCTGCGATTTCCGTCGTCAGCGCGATCAGAATAGTTCAAGTTCATGCCGGTGATTACGCGTTCTCTGAGACTGTTCGCAATCGGCTCGTCCGAGATTCACAGACGGGCAAGTATTCGATCTGTACAGAGAGCATTCTTTGCGGGCTGACTTTGCAGCAACTGTCGATCATGCGGCATCTGGCTCGGGGCGAGAGCGTGAAGTCAATTGCCCATCAGTTCGGTCGTTCCGAGAAGTCGATCGACTCGCACAAGTACCGGATCATGCACAAGCTGGGCATTCACGATCGTGTTGAGCTGGCAAGGTATGCCATCCGCGAGGGCCTGGCTCTGGTGTGAGAAGAGCCGCCCAGTAATTCAGATGGCACAATTGTGTTCCGGGTCACGCGCCTTTTGGCACCGCTGGCATGACGTCAACGAACCCGGCGTTCGTTCTGCGTAATTCAGCCACTGCCGCGGCTCGCAGTCGCTTCAACGTTGTTCCGTGCTCGGGCTTTACGGCCAGGTTGTCGAGTTCGCCGGGATCGGTCGTCAGGTCGTACAACTCTTCCAGTTCGTTGGCGATGAGCGGGCGAATGTACTTGTACCGTCCCTCGCGCAGCATCACGTACCACGGAATCTGCCCATGGTACGCGGCCTCACCCGTCGGAATGCTGTCGGTTTCGGAACCATAGATACGGCCGGTGGCTGTCAGCATCATGGGATGTGGCCAGTCAGCTTTGGGGTCCTTCAGCAGTGGTGACAGATCATGGCCGTGCATTTTCCACGGCTGATCGATGCCCGCGAAGCTGAAGATCGTGGGAACGATGTCGACTCCACCGACCGGAGTCGGACAGACGGCACCTTCCGGAATTCGACCGGGCATGCTGATAATCAGTGGCGATCGAATTGTCGCATCGTACGGAGCGACCTTGTGTCGGAATCCATGCTGTCCCCATGCGAAGCCCTGGTCTGACGTGAATACGATCAGTGTGTTGTCCCGCTGCCCTGTCTTCTCGAGTGCAGCCAGCAGACGACTCACACCCTCATCGATCGCCAGCACACCTTGATGGTACTGCCGCACCCATGAGGTCAACGTGCGATTCCTCGACATGGGAACGCCGTTCGCTCCCTTTTCCCAGAAGTTGATTTTCTGGGCCCAGTCCGGCTTACCCGGTCGTGGTGGAAACACATCGGCCGGTGTCGGGACCTTGATGTCCGGATAGTCCTTCAGGTGACGATCCGCTGGAGTGAACGGGCTGTGGACGGCTCCGTAACACAGCCACAGATACCACGGCTTCTCTTCATCACGCCCCTCGCCATCGATGTAGTCGATGGCCCAGTCGGTGTACTGATCCGTCGAATAGCGTTTCAGCACCTTCGTTTCGCCGCCCTGATACGTGATCGGCTGGTCGTAATAGTAGTTCTGGTGATTCTCTGTGTGCTTTGGCCGATTCCAGACGATCTGAAAATCCCAGTCACGTCCGTATCCCGTATCAACGCCGGTGTGCCATTTACCAATGTGAGCCGTCGTGTATCCCTGCTGCCGAAACGTCTGCGGCCAGAACGGGCACTTCTTCGGATCGTACGTGCTGCCCGGATACGGACCTTCCATCCGCATCGACTCGACGCCGAACTGATGATGTCCTGTCAGCAGAGTCGCCCGCGAGGGCATGCACCACGTTCCAATGTAGGCATACTCAAACCGCACGCCTTCAGCAGCAAGTCGGTCGATCGTCGGCGTCCGCACCCACGGATAGGACTGCGGATAGCATCCGACCGTGCGGTAAGAATGGTCGTCGGTGTAGATGAAGAGAATATTGGGCTTCTTCGCTGCCTCGGCGATACGCGTACCAACACTAAGCGTGACCAACGTCATCAACAGAAGCAGTGCGTGCTGCAGGCGTGTCATAAGAACATCCCCATAGTCACCCGATTGTTCACCGCACGATCCGTTGCGCCGCAGGAACTGTCAACGATCCGGCACTTTGTTCTTGGAAGTGCGTGACTCGAACGATGGGATCCTGAAGCTGCCGAACGATACGATCACGGTCTCAGACGCCGTACGAGAGATACACTTGGAGAGAAAGTGATGTCTGCCCCGTTACCTGTGCGCGGAACACTGTCGTTTCTGGCCAGCCTGACGGCGGTCATGCTGCTTCCAGTGAGTGAAACGCAGACGGCCCCGCCCGCTTCAGCAGCGCAGCAGCTTCAGTTCGCGCTGGAGAAAACCCCGAGGAACAACCCACCGGTTCCCCCCGAGTTTCCATTCGATGCGGAATCAGCGAGGACGTACCAGCGGCAGTATGCCGAGTGGTCGGGATTGCCGCTTGAACTCACCGACGGTGCGAGAATTCAGTTCGTGCTGGTTCCTCCGGGCGAGTTTCAGATGGGTTCGCCCGAAGACGAACCAGGACACAGCGAATCATCGTACGACGAGACACTCCATCCGGTTCGGCTGACGCGCCCGTTCTACCTCAGTCGTTACGAAATCACCGTTGAGCAATTCGGCAGCTTCGTGCAATCCACCGGGTTTCTGACTGACGGCGAGAAGAACGGTGGCGGCAATACGCATGACGATCATGCTGTCTGGAAGCACCGACCCGGTACGTCGTGGCGACGACCGGGATTCGCCGGGCCATTCGAGCTGAGTGATCACCAGCCGATCGTGCATGTCAGCCATTTCGATGCGCGCATGTTCTGCCGGTGGCTGCGTGATTCGGATCCAGCACCCGATTGCACGCCGGGTGTGAGATACGGCCTGCCGACGGAAGCGCAGTGGGAATGGGCCTGCCGTGCCGGCGCTGCATCCCGCTTCTCGTGGGGTGACGACGTCGATGACACAGGCAAGCGTCTGAACGTCGGTGACGAATACCTGAAACAACACCAGCCGAAGTGGCCACAGGACACGATGCCGATGAACGATGGTTCTGCATTCCCTGCGACTGTCGGAAGCTACGAGGCAAATGCGTTTGGCCTGCACGACATGCTCGGCAACGTCTGGGAGTTCTGTTCGACACGCTACGGGCCCTATCCAAAGGAACTGAGCATCGACCCGGGCGACCTGGACCCGAAGCGTGGTTTTGCAGTACGAGGTGGAGGCTGGAGCAATAGCCCGAACGACGTGCGATGCGCGACACGGAATGCTGATCCGCCGCATTTCTGTCACAGCAACCTGGGTTTTCGTGTCAGCATTCAGTTACCGCCGATCGGCCCGTCACGATTGCCGGACAGCAGACGCGTCCTGCCACCAGGCGAGTTGCCAGACGACACGCGTCTGGGACCGCTCAACACCGAGCGAGCCGAGTTTCCATTTCACCCTCCCGCGTCGGCGGACGACTGGCAGACCCGCAAGGATCAAGTGCGTCGGACGATGCTCGTTTCGATGGGACTCTGGCCACTCCCGGAAAGGACGCCTCTCAACGAGGTCATTCACGGTGTCGTTGATTGCGGCGAGTACACCGTCGAGAGAGTCTATTTCGAAAGCGTGCCCGGTTTCTTTGTCACCGGGAATCTGTACCGCCCGAAGAATGTGACCGGGAAAGGACCGGCAGTACTCAGCCCGCATGGTCACTTTCCCGGTGGACGATTTCAGGATGCCGGAGTCAACTCTGTTCGCCGTTCCATTGCGTCCGGCGCTGAACGGTTTGAGGAAGGTGGCCGGAGCTTTATGCAGTCGCGATGCGTCCAGCTCGCACGTATGGGTTGTGTGGTGTTTCTGTACGACATGATCGGATACGGAGACAGTCAGCAGCTGGCACTCGATCTTGTCCATCGATTCTCACGCACGCGATTGAAATTCAGCGAAGCCCCGAAGTCCGGTTTCTACAGCGCGGATGCTGAAAACTGGCTGCACAATCCGCTCGGTCTGCACACATGGAATTCAATCCGGGCCCTGGATTTCCTGACGGGACTGCCCGATGTCGATCCCGACCGCATCGCAGTCACAGGCGGCAGTGGCGGCGGGACTCAGACGTTTCTGTTGTGCGCCGTGGATGATCGGCCGCTCGTTTCAGTGCCCGTTGTAATTGTCTCCACAGCGCGACAGGGAGGCTGCACTTGCGAGAACATCAGCCACTTCCATCTCGACACGTTTAACCTTGAGATGAACGCGATGCATGCTCCCAAACCACTGCTGATGGTCTCCGCAGACGACGCGTCTCGCACAATGAACCTGCGGGGCTTTCCGCAACTTCACGAGCACTTCAGCCTCTTGGGCAACGCCGACCATGTCGCGCACGAGGCGTATCTGCACTTCCCGCACAATTACAACTTTGTCAGCCGCACGGCGATGTACGGCTTCGTCAACCGGCATCTGAAGCTCGGTCTTGAGGAACCGATTCTCGAACGTCCCTACAAACGTCTCACGCACGAGCAGGCGACTGTCTGGAACAACGACCATCCTCAACCAGACACGAAACCTGACTACGAGGACCATCTCCTCGAACAACTGACAGAAGCCGCTCGTGAGCAGATCGCAGAACTCGAGCCGAAAGATGTCGAGTCATTCGAACGCTACAGCGACATTGTTGGCAGTGCATGGGATGTTTTGTTGCGAGGTCTGCCGGAGAACGCGGGAGTCTGTTTCGGTTCCGTACGCAGCGTTGATCGTGATGGGTATCGGGAGACATTCGGTCTGCTTCGTTACCGCACATTTGAAGAACACGACGCGGAACTGCCAGTCGTTCGACTTGATCCAAAGGCCGCTCGCGGTCAGACGGTCGTCTGGATTACTCCAACCGGCAAGGCGGGTCTGTTCGACGAGAATGGTGCACCGCGACCATCTGTGCAGAAACTGCTTGATTCGGGACGTACTGTTATTGGAGTCGATCTGCTGGATCAGGGAGAGTTTGTTTCCGATGGCCGCTCGGTGAATCGTCAGCGTTCTCTGCCAGGTGAGGAAGCGTTCGCCGGCTGGACGTACTGCTACAACCTGACGACGTTCGCGCGGCGCACACACGATGTCCTTGCGACCATCGCCTGGGCGGGAAATCACGGAATGTCGCCGGTCGAGTTGATTGGGCTGACCGGGGCCGGCCACGTCGCGGGTGCCGCGGCTGCTCAGGCAGGCAATTCATTATCGCGAGTGGCTATTCACACGGGTGGATTTCGGTTCGCCCATCAGACAGACGTGTATCACGTTGACTTTCTGCCTGGGGCGGCTCGCTACAACGATTTGCCCGGACTCCTGTCACTGGCCGCGCCGGATCGAATGTGGCTGGCAGGAGAAAATGCTGCGGCCATTCAGTTCGTTTCCGATACGCGGACTGCGCGGGGCAATGGGGAACTCACAATTGCTCCAGACCAGAATCATGCCGATGCGGACGCAGTCCGCTGGTTGATCTCCAACGAACCACCGCGATCGGCTGCTGTACGACGCGTGGGCGAGGACTGGCCGCGCTGGCGAGGTCCACGGGATAATGGCACCTGGCACACTGTAGAACTGCCCGTTCGCTGGCCGGCTGGCGGACTCAAGCAACGCTGGGGGCAACCGGTTGGTGGAGGATACGGCGGAGTCGCGGCAGCGGAAGGGCGTGTCTATCTGATGGATCGACAGACTGAACCGCGCGAAGTTGAGCGTGTTCTGTGTTTTGACGCCGCAACTGGAAAACGACTGTGGGCTCACGAATACCGCGTGGCTTACGGGGCACTGGATTACGGCAACGGACCACGGTCGACTCCCACTGTGTTTGACGGCCGCGTGTATACCTTCGGTTCGACCGGGCACGTCTTCTGCCTCGATGCCCACACTGGCGCCGTTTTGTGGGAACGTGAATACGCGCTCGACACGTCGAAGAAGCTGCCGATGTGGGGGCTCGCTGCATCACCGGTCATTGATGGCGACAACGTAATTGTTCATCCAGGCGCTGAGCCCAATGGATGCCTGATCGCACTCAATCGAAAGACAGGTTCAGAGATCTGGCGCAGCCTCTCCGATCCATCCGGGTATGCGACGCCGATTCTGATTAACCGTGGTGGACGGCGTGAAATCGTCTGTTGGACGCCGAAACACATTCACGGTCTGCTGGCCGAGACGGGCGAATCGCTGTGGTCCGTTCCGCATGACGTGACGTATGGCGTATCGATTGTGACTCCGATCTACGCAAACGGAATTGTGTTTGTGAGCGGATACTGGGAAGGCGCCCGGGCGATTCGACTGGGTAAAGAGCCGCATGACGCGAAACTCATATGGGATAACAACTCGAATCTGCGTGGAGTGATGTCTCAGCCATTGTTTCGCGGCAACCACGCCTGGATGATTGATAAGGGTCGCGGACTGACATGCTTCGAACTGGCGACGGGAAAGAAGCTGTGGGATGCCGGACACGAGATGACCCCTCGCGGTCGCAATCCGCAGGCAAATTTGGTCTGGTTGAACGACTCGGATCGTGCCATCGTCCTGAATTCGGACGGCGAACTGATCCTGGCCCGTCTTTCGGTCGATGGCTATGAAGAACAGTCTCGCTGTTCAGTCATAGGTCCGACATGGGCGCATCCGGCGTTCGCCTGGGGACACGTGTTTGCCCGGAATGATGAAGAACTGATTTGTGTGCCGCTGACTCAGGCTACTGAATAAAATCTGTTGAAACGACGCGAGCAGGAAATCGAATCATGTTTCGAGTGACAGGCAGTGCCAGCACTGATTGCGAAGGTCTGACGCGACGCAGTTTCGTCGAGGCTGGCGTGCTGGGTGTCGGTGGCCTTTCGCTGGCCGATTTTCTGTCCTGTCGAGCCTCTGCCGCGAATGCACCTGTCGTCGATTCCGACGCTGATACCAGCGTGATCCTTGTCTGGATGAGCGGAGGCCCAGGTCATCATGAAACCTGGGATCCAAAACCGGACGCGGTCAGTCAGTATCGCGGACCGTTCGGTGCGATCTCGACCAACGTTGCCGGCACTCAGTTCTGCGAGATGCTGCCCGAGCAGGCGCAGATCGCCGATCGAATCACAGTGCTGCGGAGTGTGAATCACGGTTCGGGCGATCATACGAAAGGCAATCACTGGATGCTGACCGGCTTTGAAGGACCGGACTTCAACAAGCCGGACAACAAGGTGCAGCGTCGCCCGTCACTGGGTTCAGTGGCATCGGCCCTGCGCGGCCCGACCCGGCCCGGTATGCCTGCCTATGCGGCCGCGCCTCACCTGCGAGGTGGAACCGACAACATCTTCCACTACTCAACTTATCTCGGTGGTGGACACAATCCGTTTATTACGAATTCCGATCCGAACGAAGCCGAGTTCCGCGTACGTGACCTAGCTCTGTCCAGCGGACTGACGTTCGATCGACTGGAAGATCGCCGTTCGTTGTTGAAGACGATCGATCACTACCGGCGACGTTCCGATGCCGTCCTGCTCGACATGAGTGCTCAGCAGCAGTCCGCTTTCAGCCTGTTGACCAGTTCCACGGTCCGGGATGCATTCGACATCTCCGACGAACCGGCAGCATTGAAGGATCAGTATGGGCGTCACACGTTCGGACAAAGCGCCTTGCTGGCGCGGCGTCTGGTCGAACGTGGTGTCACGTTCGTGACCGTGAACACTCAGCCCTGGGACCATCACGGGACGTCGAATCGATATCCGACGGAAAAGGGAGCCAACCTGTTAATTCCGCCGGTCGATCGTGCAATTGCCGCTCTCGTCCGTGACTTGATCGACCGAGATCTGTATGAGAAGACTCTGGTCGTCGCGATGGGTGAGTTTGGCCGGACCCCAAAGATGAATGCGGCCGCGGGACGTGATCACTGGGGCAAGACATTCAGCGTACTTCTGGCCGGCGGCCGCTATCGCATGGGACAGACAATCGGGTCATCGGACGGGCGTGGTGCGTATGTCGCCGAGCGTCCATTGAATCCGGAAGACGTCGCGGCGACTGTTTACCACCATTTGGGAATCGACGGGCGAAACACCGCGATTCCAGATCGCGCCGGTCGGCCACGCTATCTCGTGGAACGTGGCGAGCCAATTCGGGAGTTGCTGTGAGTACCAGTGAGAAGCTCTTTGCGCAGGCTGAGCGTGCCACCGACTGGATGAATCCGATTCTCGTTAAAGAGACGCGGCAGGCTTTCAAGAGCCGGCAATTCATCATCACATTCTTTCTTCTCCTGGTCGTCGCCTGGCTGATTTCCGCCGCCGGTGCGTTGTGGGCCGGTCCGGCGCTCGAATACGGCACGGCGGGACGCGCGTTCTTCGTTTTCTACTTCTACGTGCTCGCGTTCGCGATTCTGTTCGTCGTTCCCTTCGGCGCGTTCCGCAGCATGCTGAACGAGAAGGACCACAATACTTACGAATTGCTGAGCATCTCGACGTTGTCGCCCCGGCAAATTGTCTCCGGAAAGATGTGCAGTGCCCTGGTACAGATATTTATTTACTACTCGGCGATCGCGCCATTCATGGCGTTCACGTCGCTGCTGCAGGGTTTTGACCTCGCGTTAGTGACTCTCTACCTCGTCGGTGCATTGGCATGGGCCATCTGCGTGTCGATGATTTCGATCACGCTCAGCACATTGTCGAATCAACAACAGTGGCAGGCCATGAATACGCTCGCGATGGTCATTCTGCTGTTCTGGCAGTTCGGAATGATCTTTCCACTAACTCACATCGGAATGGGTGAAACAGTTCCATTCGACGACCCGGACTTCTGGTGGGGGCTGGCCAGCGCCGGTGTTGCCATCGCCAGCTACTTCGTACTCAGCATGCAGATCGCTGTGTCGCGACTGACTTTTGAATCGGACAACCGCAGCACTCGCATCCGAATCATGTGCTCGATTCAGTTCTGGGGGCTGTGGGGATTCCTGCTGGTTTACCACTTGTGGAACGGGTCCGGTTCGGTTGACGAGCACATGGTCTCAGTGCTGGCCGGCATCTCTCTGTTTCACTGGCTGGTAGTTGGGTTGTTCGCTGCAACTGAGGCCGAGTTTCTGTCGCGTCGTGTCCGACGCACATTGCCTGGAAACTCCATTCTTCGCTGGTTCGTGACGCCGTGGTTTCCTGGAGGCAGTCGCGGTTTTCTGTTCATGCTCGTGCATCTCGTCGCGCTCTGTCTGATTGTATATATCGGTGCATGGCCCGACTGGCTGAACTGGGTTTATGCGGGTGCACTTTATGTCGTTTGTTTTGTGGGACTCGGGGCGTTCGTCGGTCGGATGGCCCATGCGGTGACTCCGGAATTCCGTCCCGCTCACGCACGCGTGCTGACAGTGTTGATCGCGGCCTTCGCCATGGTGGCGCCGTATCTGGTGATGGCTCTTGGCCTGACTCGCCCGACGAGCACCTATTCACTGATGTATGTGAGCAATCCGTTTTCGACACTTCCCATGGTCGCCGATTTCGGGGCGACCGGACTCACGGAAGTGGTCCTGATCATGCTCGGAAGCGTCGCTGTGCTGGCGGTTGTTGTAAATCTACGGGCGATGGTTACCGGAGTACTGGGTGTTGCTCCCTATCGACCGCCGGCCTCGTGAAGCTTGCCACGAAAGCTCTCCCAGGAGTGAATGGCAAAGCCGCGGTAACTGCGAAAACGACCGAAAGTCTGTTCGGCAAATCTGGTTTCCTCGTCAATCTCCGCCGTGGGGTTATCGGCAAAAGTGACTTTGGGAGCCATCAGTCGGGTGGCGACAAAGCCAGGGAATGTCACTCCCAGTTCGCGATCAACGACAGGTCTTGCTCTGAAGTCGGCCCATTCCTGAGACTCACCGACGGTTCTTCCGCCCGATGCATACCGGGCAACGGCATCCAGGCCGCGTGATCGAACATTTGGATCACAGGGATGTGCCTGCAGACAACGTAAGACGCGTTGATGCAATGCCCACGCTAACCATGACCAGGACTGCGGCGAATGCCTCCAGCTGCCGTTGGAAGTAAATTCGCCGATGTTACGTCGCTCGAGCTGATTGTGGGGTTCAGCGAAGGCAGGGAAAGCCTGTGGGTTGGAGTGATGACGGCCGGGAACTCGAAATCGGCCATGACGCGAGCGTGTGGCGACGTATCACACAAACAGTTCGCGGACAGGGACGCCCCCATCGGTGATCGGAACCGGTCGGCTGCCGTCGTAGAGTTCCTTCGTCGGGTCGACACCCATGGCCCAGTGCATCGTGGCATGCAGGTCCGGCACGGACACCGGTCGATCGATGATCTTCATGCCCAGCTCGTCGGTCGTGCCGATCGCTTTGCCTGTCTGCAAGCCGCCTCCTGCCAGTGCCACTGTGAATGCTGCCGAATGGTGGCCACGTCCCCCACCACCATCAAAGGCAGCCGGACGACCGAATTCAGATGAAACCACGATCAGCGTTTTGTCCAGCAGCTTCTTTTCTTCAAGGTCCAGCACGAGCGACGAGAGAGCTCCGTCAAGTTCCTTGATGAGCAGATGCTGATTGAGTTGGCCTTCGTTGTGCGTGTCCCAGCCAGTGCCATTCACAAAGTTCAGGTTGTGCGAGACCTCGATAAACCGCACACCGCGTTCGATCAGACGTCGCGACAGCAGGCAACGTTGACCGAATTCTCCCCCATATGAATTTCGCAGCTCATCCGATTCACGTTCCAGTTGAAACGCCGACATGAACTCCGGACCGCCCAGACGCAGAGCTTCCTGAACCGTCGCGTCATAGTCGGCGATCTTGCGGTCGCCCGCCATCTGTTCGAGATACCGGGCTCGAAGTCCGGCGAGCAGACGCTCACGGCGTGACTGTCGTGAATCCGTGATGCCCGCAAACCGGCTCAATCCTCTGGGACCTTCGCGCGTGTCCGTAAGATAGACGTACTGCGCCGTGGCTCCCAGAAAGCCCGGGCCGCGGGTGACGTTGGGATAACCAATGAGGACATAGGCCGGCGCGTTGTCGCCAGCCGGGCCTCGTTCGTGTGCCACAATCGATCCGACCGATGGGTACACGATTGTGCCACTTGTCGGTCGGCCGGTGTGCATGCGATTGGTCGCCGCCGCGTGCTCGTTGATGACTTCGTGATGCACGGAACGAATTGGATTGAACCGGTCGAGGATCGACGCGCATTTCGGCAGGTGCTCGCACACCTGCACGCCCTCGATCGCGGTCGAGATCGGGTCGTAGTAGGAACCCGGCTTCTTTTCCTTTGCATCGCCTTTCTTTTTTGGATCCCACGTGTCGATATGACAAGCGCCTCCACCCAACCAGACCATGATGCAGTGCTCAACCTTACCTTTCGGCAGGGAAAGCACAGCCTCAGCTTCTTCAGTGCGAACAGTTTTTGCTGCGAGTGAGGCTCCCACGGCAGCGGTGGAGGTCAGAAAACTACGGCGGGAAGGCACGTCGTGCTCCTGGATGGAAAGTTGGAGTTGCGTGTCAGGCTGTCATTTATTGGACGAAAGGTCAATGTTCGTCAGGGACAACCGGCTTTGTTGCGTCAATTTTCAGCCAGCAAAGTCCCGAGACTGCAAACGAGAGCGCACAGATACCGAACATCATGTTCCATTCGCGGAGACCGGGATTCTCGCCGAGATAGTAATCGTAAATGAGCGGGGCAAAGAAGGCTCCCAGGTTTCCCCACATGTTTCCCCAGCCCAGCACCGAGCCCACGTGGCGGCCTCCGATATCCTGCATGAAGGCCCAGTTCGGAGCACTGCCGAAGTCGGTCGAAAACGCCACGATGGAAAACAGGGCGGTGTAGACCCAGGGGCCATTCAGTGCGTGATCGGTCGGCAATGTTGAGAGACCAATCGCGCCGAGATAAGCACAAATAGCCAGCAGTCGCGACGAGGCGACCGGGATACGTCGCCCCCATTTGATGCCCAGTCGCCGGGCAATCACATCACTGAGTCGTCCGCCGCAGAACATGCCCACCATGCCGATCAGAGCCGGCGTCATCATCATGTAGCCGCGCTGGATAATCGGAACCTGATGCATCTCCATGAGGTAGCGCGGCAACCACGTGAACACGAACAACCAGCCAACGTTGGTGCCCCATTGGCCAATACAGTTCAGCCACAGGTTGCTGCTGGTGATGATCGCCTTCATCGGCGCAGCGCCGACGCTTTCTCCAGCCTGGCCAGCCGTCTCTTCTCGACCTTCCAGGACGAGCGCGTGCTCGGCTTCGTTGCTCCAGGGATGAGTCTCCGGCCTCTCGCGAAACAGGAACCAGAAGATGGCCGCGACAAATATTCCAGCTCCACCATAGATCCACAGAATCGGACGCCAGCCCTGACCGTAGAACTTTTTCAGTTCGCGATTGAAGACGGCTTCCAGAACGAAGCGGTTAAATCGACGGTGCTGCTCTGGGAACACTGCACCTCCAGCGTCAATTTGCTTCAGCGTATTCAACCCTTCTTTCGGCAGCCGGATTGAACGCATCGCGTCCGGTTCATACAGGTCGTGCGAGTCGAGCAGTCGATTCAGGATCGGAACGAGCGCCAATGGACCGGGCCCCGAGGTACCGTCATACAGATCCGCAACGAGCTTGCGCTCGGGTTCGTCCAGGAGTGTGGCCACGTGATGCGCAGCTTTGTCATCCGTGTTGACATCGGTGGAGTGCAATCGCTCCGCGACGGAATTGGGCTGCAGCACGTCTTCCGCCTCGAATCCGACGGGTGTTCCGAACGGAACGAACATGACGATAAGGTACGCCGTCATGACGGGCGCCATGGCACCACCGATACGGCCACCATTGGCGACGAAACTGCTGGCCGTCCCCCGAGCTGTGATGGGCACCCAGCGTTTCACCACTGAGGCTGCTGTGGGATAGGCACCGGCCTGGCACAGTCCGCACATCAGACGCGTCGAAATCAACATGAAGAAGGTGTACGACGCGCCGATCAACCCGGTGAACAGCGACCAGGTAAGGATATAGATCACCAGCATGATGCGCGCGCCGTAGCGATCGCTCAGCCAGCCGCTGGGCACCTGAGCCAGCGCATATGAAAAGAAAAACGCGCTCAGGAACCACTTCATGTCGCCCTGCGTGAGGCTCAGATCCTGCCGGATGTAGTCCACGGCAAATGACACGCAGAAGCGGTCGAGGTACAGCACGAACGACATCAGCGTGGCCAGCGCGACGATCAGAAACCGAACTTTTGTCGGCCGAGTCAGAATGTCAGACATATCAGGCCTCTCAAGGGAATCGCTGTCACAGTCCGGACTCGGGAGCGTCAATTAAGATCAACGATTGTCAAATCTCGCTGCGCAACGTGCCGCACACGCAGAATCACAACGAGAGTGCCGTCGATCGTAAAGACAATCCGATGGGTTGGCCTTGAGCGGACGCCGAATTGCAGTTGCCTGAGGCCGGTCGGCAGCAGCTCAGTCTCGGGAGCCAGCGGGCATCCGTCTGCCCGGTCGCGGAGTGTCTCGATGGCCGAGTGAATCTGAGTGAACCAGTTGTCCGCCTGGTCCTTTGACCGATTCTCACTCCACCACGACCAGGCTTCTTCAATGTCACGTGCAGCCGGCTCGGCGATGACCACCTGATAGCTCATGGTTGGGTGGGGACCTGGTGCTTGCGCCGAAACTCGGCGGCGAATTCCTCAAACGGACGGACTTTCCCGGATCGCATCGCGTCAATGCCCTGTTGAATGGCGACTCGTTCCGCGTCGCGATTCAGTAGAACGTGAACATAGTCCTCAACATTCGCAAATCCGGCTGCAATCGCTTGCGATTGAAGATCAAGGTCGTCGGGTAGAGTGATCTGCATAATCTTGTGTCCGTCGTTTCTGACCCGGTTGGCGGAACTGTAAAAGCCACAGCACAATCATCGTACTCGGTTCTTATTCGAAGTGGGCAGTCGTGATCATCCCGACATAGGAAACAGCGTGGCACCGATGATTGTCACGACCAGGCCGACGAGGCCCATGAGCGTTGTCATGGGAGTGATGTACTTCAAGCCTTCCGCTTCGGTCATGCCACTCATGCGCGTGATCACCCAGAAGCCGGAATCGTTCATCCATGCGATTGGCTTGGAACCGCACCCAATGGCACATGCCAGGTAAACCGGGTGGAACGGCAGACCGCCGGACTGGGCCAGGCCACCAAGGATGCCGACGGCTGTCATCATGGCGACCGTCGCCGAACCCTGCGCAGTACGGATGGCGGTCGTGATCAGAAACGCCAGTGTGATGATCATGGCGGGCGACACGTCCGGCAGATCGCTGATCAGATTGGCGACACCGGTTTCCTGCAGCGTCTTGCCGAAAGCTCCGCCAGCCGACGTAATCAGGATGATGATTCCACCACCGGCCAGAGCGGACGACACTGCGTCGGCCAGTTCCTGACGACTCGTTTTGCAGGTTCGGATCAACGTGATCATCGCGATCAGAGCTGACAGGATCAGAGCGATGTTTTTGTCGCCGAGTGTGGCAGCGACATCGCTGAAGGTCGGGTTCGCCGCCATCCACTCTTTCGAAACGACAGCTTTCAGCACGCTGTACCCGGCAATAAGAATGACAGGCAGAATGATCGGCAGTACCGATAGCCAGAACGGCGGCAACCGCGACTCGTCGCGGTTCGTGAGTTCTTCCAGGTCTTTCATCGTAAAGTCAGCGGATTCGCGCAGCGGCAGCGTCCACATTTTGTTCGCAAACAGCGATGCATAGAAATATCCGAATGCGGCACAGGGCAAGCCGATGATGCAACCCGCTAGGATCATCGTGCCAATGTCGACACCCAGTTGTTCGGCGACAACCAGTGGTCCGGGAGTTGGAGGCACCAGCGAGTGGGCCATTGTCGCGCCTGCCACGATGGTCAGCACGAACAGGAGGTAGTTTCGCCCGGTTCGCAACTGCATGGCCTTGCCCAGCGGGATCATCAGATAGAAGACCGTGTCAAAGAACACCGGCACGCCCAGCAGGAATCCGCTCAGCACGAACGCGACGGGAGCGAACTTTTCTCCGAACCAGCCGAGTGCTGTGCGAACGATCCGGTCGGCGGCGCCACTGTCCAGCAGGCACTTTCCGATGATGGATGCCATCGCGATCAGGATGCCGATTTTGGCGGCTGTCGACCCGAATCCTCCCGCAACACGCGAGGCGATCGTCGACTCGTCTGCCTTCTGAGCCGACTGCCAGGCTCCAGTTGGTATGAGGTAGAGGGGCTCGTCGTAGCCGTCAATCGAGTTCAAACCCTCGATGCTCTTAACCCACGTTACCGTTCCCGAAATTCCCGATCCCACGTCGCCACCAGTGCCAGACTCCACCGTGACGCTGGAAAGAAATCCGATTGGCCGAAATCGATCGGTGCCGATCGCAGTTGGTGGCATCAGCACAGCGTAAGACTGTCCGAACGTGGGCCGAAACGACGCGGGTACTCCAAACGACAGTCGCGAGCCAGTCTGTCCCCACAACTCAATTTTCGTTGCCGATTTCTTAACGTGATAGTTCTCGATCGATGCAGTTGGCGTCAGCAGGGCAACGACCAGAGCCCCGAACGTCAGGGCCAGGAAGGCGTGGAGTCGAAGTACCAGAATTCCTCCGACGACAACGACGATGCCAGCGAGCAGGATACTGACGGTGTACCACGTTGAATCCATTAACTGTCCCCGGATCTGAGTTGTCAGGAGTCGAGCGCGATATTCAGACGCGATTCCGCGTGGTGAACCTGCGCTCTGCCTGAATGCATTCGAGGGGACAGCATATCGGTCCGCATTGATGCGAACGACCGAACGCTCCGTCAGCAGTGGTGGCACTCGATTTGTATCGAGCGCCATTGAGTGATGTGGCACCGTTATTCGCGGATGCCCAGATTCCATTCAATCTCGCGTGCCTTGGACGACATCATGTATTTGCGAATGGGATCCGCCTTCTGGGCAGGACGTTCGCCGCGAGCTTCGATGCCCACACTGGCCCATTCCCCGTTCGCCTCGTCGACTCCGTTCCGATAGTCCCTGGAACCTGGGCGAAACGTGCGCATCATTCCATCGGAAATCTCTCGGACAGGTTGCATCAGCATGCAGCCGGACTGCCCCACAGCCGTGACGACCAGAAACAGTAAAAAGAATTTCCGCATGTTTGGACTCTCGATCGATGATCCCGGTTAGATACCAGATTCCAGTGGTATGATCAGGTCAGTTCGTCTTCGGCTCAGCTGCCGCCGGTTTTGTGAACAGGATTAGAACGACATTCTGTCCTTTATTGAGCTCTGCTCCGGCCTTCGGGATCTGATCGTACGTCGCGAAGAGTTCCTGAGCCTTTCGGGCCGCAACACCTCGGCGAAACTTCACGCCATACCCGGCATCTCGCAGAACTTTCTCAGCATCCCGAAAGGGTAGACCTGTCACGCGGGGTACTTTCGGACGCGAAACGGCCGGCACTGTGCCGCCGGTCTGTTGATTTGCGGACGTGTACAACGTGAGCCACACGACTGTCCCGAGTTTTGCCGCAGCCTTTTCCCGGGGTATCTGATTCTGCACGCGGTACACCAGCTCGCGTCTGACGGCTGGATCGCCCTTCTGGAACTTCACTTGGTAGCCGACTGTCGTCAGCACTTTCTGAGCCTCTCGATAGTCCAGACCGACAACCGCCGGCACGATTGCATTGGCTGGTAGAGCCTGTGGACCAACGGGTTGCCGCTCGATGGGCGTGCGTGGCCGTCGTGACTGAGCAATCTCTGTTGCTGCCGCCTGAACGTCGTAGCCTTTCAGGTTCGGTTTGAAAGGGTCCTTTTCCGTCCACCATTTCCAGCGTTGCAGGAGACCTCGTTTCGGGTTCTTTTCGATCTTTGGAAATGTGTAAACGGTCTCTTTGGTTCCCGCCGGATCGATCATCTGAACGGCCGCCGGCAGCATCGTGGCACGTTCGATTTTGACTCTCGCCCAGCGGTAATTTGCGGCATCCTGCTTCCGTCGAGGCTTGACCAGCAGATCAATCCAGCTCGCGTCCTGAGCAACAATCGCCAGTTCGTAGCGAGCCTTCGCTTTTTCCGGCGGCATTCCAAACAGGAACGGCAGCGGACCATCCATAATGTTGGTGCCCCGCGATTCCAGGGGAATCGGAAACTGCTGCACGGTTTTCGTCGATTCGTCGATTTGCAATACCTGCGACCCGTCGCAAATCCAGCGTTCGGGCTGGTCGGGCTTCACCGTCAGCTGCACACGCTTGTTGTTTGCTGGATTCAGCTTGGCAATCTGCTTCCCCTGATTTTGCTTATTGGGAGTCAGATCGATCCGACCGCTGTCCGGTGATTTGTAGTAGAAGCGGCCCATTGCCTGTTTTGCTACTCCAAACACGTAGTCATACACGTAGCGACGATGCTCTCCGTTGAGTTCCCGAATCTGGACGGAAGACTGGTGCCATTCCTTCAGGATGACATCGAGCTGTTGCTGTGCAGCCGGATTCAGCACTCCGGCAGGATTGGGAGCATTCTGCGCTCGCAGCGGTGTATTCAGTAAGCAGACCAGGCTAATGACTGCCGCAATTCGACAGGCGCAGACAGGAATATTCCGTGACATGATGGCGACGGTTCCTTCCGGCGGGAGACAGGGTTCCTAACCCGATGGAGTGGGCATGGCTCACGGACGCGAGCGGCAGACAGGATGGGACCGGGGAAACCCCCGGATTTGAAGGGGGGCGAATACTACTGCTGCGTCGAGATTGGGACCAGACCATTCGGAAGTGGCCATTCGGGCCGCTGACAGACGATCTTCCGGCGTGCGGTGGTGCATCCTTTTGACCGAACTGGCAGAATGACGGCATGGTTTCCACACGTCTCATTTCTGTCGGTTTATTGATTCAGTGCCTGACTGGCTGCGGCCATGAGGAGCCGGCGCCCCCATCAGAGTCGTCGGGCGTCGCGACTCCGTCTGTGGCGTCCGACGAGAATATCCTAGCCGAAAGTGACCGGCAGTTTCTGTGGGACGTCGAGCATGCTGGTTTCGTCATCGAGCAGACCGTTTTTCCCATTCTCAAACGGGCGCTGCGGAACGAAACCGGTACAGTCCGGGAACTCAGGTCCGCATGCTCGGACGGTTTCTCGGGACGCGTGCCAGTGGAGCTGCTGACCTCGGCATTGTCGGACGGGGTAATTCGTCATGCGGCCTTTGTGGGGCAGGCTGGCGACAGCGTGCCGGTCGATGCTGGCGGATTCCTGGACTGGCTGCGCCAGATCCGGTCGAAATTTGCCCCGGATACCGATGGCTGTCGAGTGGAGCTGGGCCTGGTGCGGCTGTCCCCCGTTGCCCGCGACCGATTCAACGGTGCATGGAAATCCGTGTGGAAGCTGCGTCTGGCTGGGCACTTCGACACTCGTCCGATCGAACTCACGGCCCGAATCGCCGTGGAAATCGATCAGCCAGTGGACTCCATTGCGGATTCCAGCGGCTGGCTCCATGCCGCAGTCGTCGAGCAGGTCAGTGTGGTTGAATCTGATCGATTGCTGATGGAGGACGTCACGGCGGAATCTGGAATCGATGTGTCGGCGTTGCATGACAACTGGAAGTCAAAGACGGGATTCGTCCCCAATACAGGTGGCATTTACTTGAGCGACTACGACCAGGACGGTCGGCTCGACATACTGATTGACGATCTGACGGCGGGAGCCCAGCTGTACCGCGGTCAGGGCGACGGAACGTTTGATGATGTGACTGAATCGGCTGGACTGAATGTTTTCACGGGCCCGCCGTTGTGGGCACTGAGTACCTGGGGAGATTTCGACGCGGATGGCGACGACGACCTGATCGTTCAGGACTGCCTGTTGCGCAACAACGGTAACGGCACATTCAGCGACGTAACCGACGAGTCAAATCTGCGTTTGACACCCGCGGCCGGTTACGCCGTCGCGGATTATGACCTCGACGGACGCCTGGATTTGTACGTCTGTCACAGCGGTGCCTGGCATGCCGGCGGTGGTGCGAGCACTCAGCGTGTACCCTGGATCGATGGTGGTCTGGGCGTCGACAACGTCTTGTGGCGGAATCTGGGTGACTGGCAGTTCGAAGACGTGACTGACGACCTGCACGCTGGCGGCAGCGGCTCGTCCTGTTTCTCCGCGGTGTGGCTGCACGCAGACGGAGACGGGCGGCCAGACCTGTTCGCCATCAATGAATTCGGCAGGAACTCGCTACTGCGTGCCCAGGCCAGTGGTCCGTGGAACGAATCCGACATTGATCAAGTGTTTGGCGGGTTCTCGATGGGCGTCGCCAGCGGGGACTTCGACAATGACGGCCACAGTGACGTCTATGTTGCGAACATGTACTCAAAGGCGGGCAATCGCATTTTGGCCAACGTCGACCAGTCGCGGTATCCGCGAGAGCTGCATGCCCGCATCGTCGAGGCGACAGTCGGCAACAAGCTGTACCGGTCGGTGGGAGACGGAACTTTCGAGGCGTTGTCAGCGGAGCTGGCGGCCGCGGATGTCGGTTGGGCATACGGAGCTGCCTTCACCGATCTGGATGGCGATGGCTGGCCGGACATCTATGCAACGGCCGGCTTCAAATCAGAGCCGCGCGGCGAGCCGGACGGGTGAAGGTGCATCTGGCAGGCTGTCGTGACACAGCCATTGAACCAGCGTGCCCGCTGCAAGGCGATGGGGCCGCTGGACGCGAAACTCGGGGAATTCTGGATAGAGAACCCTTGGGATCCCGGCGAGCACAACCTGAGCGCGTTCGAACGGAATCGAGTTCTGTGGAATCAGCGAGGTCAGCGGTTGGTCGATATCTCGCATGTGACAGGAGCCGACTCGGATGCCGATTCACGGACTGTGGTGAGTGGCGACTTCAACGGTGACGGGATGCCGGACCTGGCTGTCCGCAGCAGTGGTGGAGGTGCTGTGCGGATTTACGCCAACCGCTGGCCGGCTCGGAACTGGTTGAACATCACGCTGCAGGGGCAACGTTCGAATTCGGCAGGCCTCGGGACGCGACTGACAATCGTTGCTGGCGAACAGACGCTCGGACGCGAGGTGCAGCGGGTGTCGAGCTTTCGTTCACAGCAGGACGCCTCGACGCTCATCGGAGTCGGCTCGGCCGGTCTCATCGAACGACTGACTGTTGAGTGGCCCTCTGGAACGACTCAGGTACTGACCGATGTTGCGGTGAATCAGCAGCTCACGATCGAAGAACCCGCTGAACCAGCACGGCAGACCGGGCCATGAAGGACGAAGGCGAACATCAGGAATCGGCCCCGCAGTCGACCGGCCAAATACACACGGAAAGGCGGCCTCGACGCCGCTCGAAGCTCCGCCGCGCGACCACCTGGCTTTCTCTGCTGGTGCTTGCCGGCGTTGGGCTGAGACTCCTGTTCGAAGTTTCCCTGTGGCGAACGCAGGTGGCTCTGGAAAACAGATGGCACACGGCGGCCGATCGCTGGATGGTGACAGCGCATGTGCTCGGATTTCTGGCTCCGTCAGACGTTTCGCAGGCGGAACTGCATTTGTTGCTGGCTCGGACGCACAGACGAATGAAAAGATTCGACCGCGTGTCTCCACATCTGCAACAGGCGCTGGATGCTGAATGCGATCTGCAACTGGTCGAACGCGAACAGTGGCTGGCGCTTGCTCAGACGGGGCAATTCGAGCAGGTCGGTCCGCACCTGGCCGAGCTGTTTCAGGACGCCGGTTCCGATGGACCTGAGATCTGTAGCGCCTACGTTGCGCTGCTGCTGTCCAGGTTCCGCACGGCACTGGCCATGCAGATTCTGCATGTCTGGGAAGCGGATTATCCGGATGACTCCGAAGCGCCGTTTCAACGAGGACGAGTCGAGTTCGTCCTGCAGAACTGGCCCAAGGCGATCGAAGGTTTGTCTCAATCCCTGGAACTCGATTCGCTCCGTCTGGATGCCCGGCTGATGCGGGCACAGGCGCGAATCAAACTCGTGCAGTTCGAGGAGGCGATGAACGACCTGAAGTTCGTTCTCGCCCAGCGGCCGGATGACCTGACGGCACGTGTGGCCCAAGCGACCTGCCTTTCGAATCTGAGTTCGGTCGAGCAGGCACGTGAGGTGCTGACTGGCGTGCTGGCAGATGATGGAGAGAACGCGGCGGCGCTCAGTCAGCTCGGCAGACTGGAGCTGCAGCTCGGGAATCAGGCAGCCGCTTTGCCGCACCTGGAACAGGCCGCACGGATTCGCCCCGAGGACACCGACACACGGTATGCTCTGGCCAGAACACTGCAGGCAATGGGGCGGAAACAGGACGCCGCACCGCATTTTCAGTTCGTGACCGATGCGACACGTGAACTGCTGAAACTGGGGCCTCTGGTCGAGCAGCTCGTTGCTGAGCCAGACAATGTCGACCTGCGATACCGCGTCGCCATGATCACATGGAAGTGGAAATCGCGTGACGACGGCGAGAAGTGGCTGCGCAGCGTGTTGGAATACGACCCGCATCATGCGGCAACTCACACCGCGTTGATTCACCACTATGAGGCAGCTAATGACCCCGTCAGAGCTGAGTCGCATCGGAAAGCTCTCAGCAGAAGGCAGCAGCCAGAATAGGGCGCTGAAACCTCCTCACCGTGGTCGAAGCTGAAGTGCAACTACTTGGAAGCTACCTCCTCGCCCGAAAACGCCTCGCCAGTCGTGAAGTTGTCTGACACCTGATCGACATCATCGTTAACAGGGCCGGGGTTTTCGCGACCCGTTTTCTC
>CAYSJO010000859.1:0-4179 GCA_964431285.1 uncultured Planctomycetaceae bacterium | reverse complement strand
GAGTACGCCGACAGCGTGGAAGCGGTCCGCGAGCTGTCGACCTATCTGCATTATTACAACCAGGACCGCCGTCATTCATCGCTCGGCTACCTCACCCCAGCCGAGTTCGAAACCCAAACGACCGTGCCGATTTAAGGACTTTCACTGTCCTCGCAACCTGAAGCACCCCAGTCTACTCCTGTGGCGCTATCGCGCGGAAAGGCGATGAAATCCAGCATCGTCATCCAGCGCGAGAGTTGACGCGTTGTCGCCGGATCGCCGAGCGCGCGAGGACGGTCATGAAGGATGTCGAGGTTGGGATGGGGCCGGAAGGCACGCCAATCGGAGGCACTGACTATTTCTTGCCCTTTTTCATTACGGCAAGTGAAGGACAACATGTGCCCTCAAGGTTGAATGAAGACTCGGTGCGTTCTGCGTTCGGAAACGTCATTGCTTCGGAATGTCGTGTTTGGGTGGAACCCGTGGAAGAACGCTGGCAATGGTGGGAAGGCGTACTGCTTTGGTACAGTGATTCCGAAGAGGCCGACGTGATCGAGGCATTAAAAGCGTGGCGAAAAATGATCAAGTGGTTCCACAGCCAGAAAGAACTACATGAACCAACTGTCGTCATGATCGGAAATGGTCCGGAAGATGGTGGCGCACATTGTCTGCGGCCTGTGGTCGGTACTACACGCGTCGGCAGCTTAGTGGGAATTGCGGGTACTGGAACGTACATACGAACAGTATTCGAACAAGGCACAGCCGCAGAGCGGATTCACCTTCGACGTAGTGCAACGGTCGTTCGCGTAATACAATCAAATGTAATTCAACCGATTACTCCTTCGGCACGGGCGGTGACGGCCGTGCCAACCGTTGGGCGAACTAAAGCGATCCATTGTCTGTGACCATCTCGATCGCGCCGAACGCTGATGGCACGTGGATGATTCGCAATGCCGTTTACCGATGGCTGGTCGCCCGTGTTGCTGATCTTCACGTTGATTAACCGGAGGTCGTCGATCGTTTGACCGTTTGTGGTCACTCCCCGTTCGACGCGGGTCTCCCGACTCCGACGCTGACCGACCGCAGGTCTCCTTGCTCGCGCGATCGGCGGCCACGCGATGACTCGGGAGACGGTCGGTCAGAGCTCCGGCGGGGTCGGAGACCCGCGCCGAACAGCATGTGACCCGTGCCGAACAGCACCTGATTTGAGCAGCGACTCCAGCCGGTTGCCTGCCGCCTGATGTGAGAGAATCTCCCTCACACGCTCCACAATCACACCACCGGCTTCCAGCGGAGGCAGCCCTGCCGAATAGATGTTGGAAATCACAGTGCTCTCGAATTGAATGTCGTTGTTGCCACTGAATTGTGCGGCCGCTACCTGAACGGACGTAGTAGTAAAGTGATACACGAGATAAGCGGAAAGACTGCGGGAGGCGAGCGAGTCGCCACCCGGGCGTTCTCCGATCAGATGAATAACGACGTCTGCTTCGAGCCGCTCGGCCACTGGTTCCGCCAGCTTGACTCGACCGTAGCGCGCCAGCAACGGCTGTCCGGTCGATAGACCGCATCCTTTCAATCCATCCAGAAGGACGGGTAACAGCTTGGGAGTATTGTGGTGCACGGCTTCCGCACTCAGACCGTCTGAAACCAGAATCTGCACCTGATTGGGCTCCGGCACCAATTGATCCAGACTGGGCAACGTAAGACGTGCCCCGAGGTCTGGCGAGTTGAGATGTGCTTCCCGGTCGGTCGCCTCTGTTTCTACTAACCGGAAGGATGTGATCTTCTGCAACTCGTCAAGTCGCAGTCCGGCGTGGATGGCCTCACGCCCGATGGCCTGGTTCATTCGCATTTCACGCTGGACTTCGTCGACAGGTCGCGGACCCGCGGTGGCGAAGCCGGGGACTGCGGGAGTGGCGCTCATGAGTTCCTGAAGTTCGGATTCAGACTCGCAGAACTGAGTCGGATCACCCCAGCGAGAACCACGCGTCACCTCGCCTTCCGGGCTTCTAACAAGGATCTGTTTCGAAACTGCCCAGTCAAGGTAGTCGGGAGCTGGCAGCCTGTTGTGCGTTTCACGCAGCGTCTGATCGTCATGACCGCTCGTGTCGAAGTAAGCGAGCATCCGATCTGTATTAAGGAATACGTCCATGTAGTAGTTCGCGCCGGCGGCCGTCAGCAGTTCGGTGGCGATTTGCTGGCCTTCCAGAGTGATGTTCGAATGCAGGGTGTAACACGGTGCCATGCCCATCGGCAGACCCAGCAGTTTCCCCATGAAATGATCCTGCAGGTTTGAGAGGATCATCTCGAAACTGTCCAAGTGCGTCTCCGGCCCGATGAAGCCGGTTACGTTGTTGACCATAAATGGGTCGTACCGCCGAGCCAGTCCGTAACACAAAGCTTCGGTGGTGGTCATATCAATGCCATTGTGTCGGCCGTAGGTGAACTCGCTGCCCTGACCCGTCTCGAAGTACATGAACTGTTCGGCCGCGCCGGTGAGAGGCCCATTCTCTGACATGGCACGATATCCCTGATCCAGCAGGTCGACCGAGATGTCAAACTCCGCCAGGTTCGTGCTGTCTGTTCCGGCCAGGCTCTGGAACAGAATCTCGACCGGTGCGCCACTTTGCAGGCACGCCAGTTGGGTCTTGATGTGCGAGAGGACACAGATTTGTGTCGGAGCACCAGTTCGTTGCCTCAGACGGTCTAGGTTGTGAAGTAGAGCGGAAACATTTTCGACGGTGTCGACCGCTGGATTGACTCCGATCAGGGCATCACCCGAACCGACTGAGAGGCCCAGATAACACAGCAGAGTGATCCCGCGAATATCGTCGGTTGGATGGTTCGGCTGCAGGCGTGAAGACAGCCGACCGGGCAATCCGAGCAGTGTTCGCGCTCTGGTCGGACGTGAGATCCTGCGGGCAATCAGAATCAGTTCGTGCACATCACATAATTTTGCAACGGCCGCAGCCATTACTCCGGTCAGCGCCGAGCCGATGCGTTTCACTTCGCTCCCCGGCGAGCGCAGCAACTGATTCTTCAAGTCCCCGACCGTCAGCGTCGAAAGCCCGTCAAACGTGCTTCGATCGATGTCGTAGTTCACACGCATGACCGAGTCGACGACTCCCTGCTCATCGGTCAGCGGGTGATCGTAAAGATGCCGCAGCGTCAACCTGGACAAAATCCCGCGGGCGGCCTCACGCGCAGTCTCGGTCGACGCGGCCAGTTGGGCGTTGCGTTCACCCGCCTTGCTGTAATCGCTCGCACCAAGCAGTGTTTTCAGGCCGTGGAATGTGAAGGTTTCATGGAAACACGTTGTCTCGTAAGTCTCGTCCGGAGACAAGTCTGGCACAAAGATGTCGGCGAGAGGCGTCAGCATGTGCATGGGCTATCTCACTCGTCATGCAGGCCGTAAAAGGACACGGGCACGACCTGTTCGTGAACGCGACCGATCCGAATGTACTGGGCCGGTCGCATCGCGAGTTCGTCGATCACGACCAGGTTCAACGGCAGCGATCCCCATTCCGTAGTGTAATGGCCCAGAACTTTACCGACGTTTTCCGTTACCAGCAGAACGATCGGCTGAGCGGCAGGGAACGCTCTTTCCTGAAGAGACTTCGAGATTCTCTGCGCCAGCGATCGTACTAACGATCGATCATCCGCCAACAGATCGACCCAGGCTGCGGTACCGTGCGGACTTGTCCGCATCAGAGACGTCAGGTTGTCGATGTCTTCATCCGTCGAGTGTGACGCAATGGTGCCCAGAATCGGAACATCAGTCAGTGGTAGAGAGTCCGGATTCGGGAGGAACAAGGTACTGCCGGAGACCTCGGTATTGTGACGCAGCAAGCCGTACACGGTCGCGCGTCCGGCGGAATGTGGCAGGAAGTTTCTGAAATTGCCGCCCCACGGAGAATTCAACAGCATCTTCGCAAAGTCGATTCCGAGATCACCAAAGCGCGTTGTCGATGGCCACGGTTCGCCACTCAGGTGTGAGTAGATGAGAGCACCAACGCCACCTGAGACCGTCACAACCACATCCGGAAGATTCTGTGAAACTCGGAACGGCTTAGCTTCATGCAGACTCGCAACACGAGTGCTCATCAGATCAGAATTGCCGTCGATCGTGGCTGTCAGAAGTGACATGTAGTACGCGAGAACTGCCTGCACTTCAGCGTCTGTCAGACAATCACCAATGGT
>CAYSJO010000858.1:0-17306 GCA_964431285.1 uncultured Planctomycetaceae bacterium | reverse complement strand
TCCGTGGAGTCAGGACGGCAAGAGTCCGCGGACAAAGTCCTGGAGCTGGTTCCTGGCCGCCCGGGCGAAACGGATGTCGTGGAAGGAAACCGCTGATGTGTTCGAGACGTCCTGGCAGACCGTGTTCCGCAGCATCCGGTTGACGACCTGCTGCGAGAGTTTGTGGCGTACTACAACACCAAGCGGGCCAGCATGGTGAGGGAGCATTTGCCGCCTGTTCGCGACGAGGATCCGGACGAACGGTCGACGTTTAAACTCAATGAGATTGAGGTGAAATCGTACGTGGGGGGGCTCGTGAAGGGGTTTGAGCGGCGAGCGGCGTAGGCTGGCCCTCAGACTTGCGCCATTTCTGGAAGTTGTATTGCGCTCACGTAGCGCCAATCGCCGCCGCTTGTCGTCCTGCTGCTCAGTTTTCGCGCCGGGTCGGACGCCGTAACTCCCGTTCATAGCCGGTCTTGGCGTTCTGTACTCCTCTTGGGCCGCGAGGAGCTGCTCACACCAGATCAGATATCTGACTCGACCAAGAGTGGTTAACGACCAGCGACCGAACTCGCATCCACCAATGGAGTTCTTGGCCGGGCGAGTTTTTTGACCTCACGGGGAATTGGAGCTTCACAAAGAAACCAACAATCGTGCGCGGCAGTGGCTAACCGGTTACGTGCGCGGACTCGTGTCGCTTCGGGCGGTCAGCGATTCGTTGGAAACGTTTCCCGATGCCGAGCCAGAAGATCATCTTGGCGGAGTCTTGACCAAACACATCGCCATGCTGGCCTTGGTCGACGACCACGACTTCTTTCGCGGCTTGTTCCACGACGCGGCTCTCTGGTGCACGTTCAGCCCCGAACGTTCCGACGAGTTCGCCTACCAGTACCTTGCACCGCATTACCTTCGACAAAGTGGCGGAATACACAGCAGCGGATATCACTGGGTCTGGTGGACGACTGGTTTGATCGACGGGTCGGTCAAACGCTGGGACGAAGTTCGCACGAGTCACAATGACAACGAGATCATCATTACAGCCCGCAACGCCAGGCCTTCCAACATTCGTCGCATCGAGACCGCCAACAAGACATGGCGGATTGACCTGACTACACGAACGCTGGCGCGTCCCGCCATTATCCAGATCCGACAGAAAGATGGGAAGATAACACTCGATACGACCCACGCGATCGAAGTTTCATTTCGTCCGACAGATCTAGACCTAAAAAACCGTACGATCACGGTGATGCAATTGTCGAAGGCAAAGCCCGGTACACCTCTGAAAACATCAGCCGACGAGAAAGACTCCGAACGAATTAAGTTCAAGTGTCACAAACCCGGCCAATATGCCATTGAATGAACCCTCATTCTAGCCGACTTCTTCCCTCGGTTCCGCGAACCCCAGCCATGCTGTTTCTCACAGCATTCTGGAATCCGGAGCGAGAGTTCTCAACACCTGTAGCGTTGACGTCGTGACTCGCTTCCCACCGAAGTCAGGCCTGGCCACGATGGTCGTATGACTTCTACTGTTCGCACCCAACGCCGGTATGACCATCGTCTGAGAGAACTCGTCCACTCGACTGGTGACATCACAGTGGCCACTCGGCATGGCGTGCCAGCATCGACAGCGCGTGGCTGGCTCATGAAATCAAACGCGGAAGTCGTGTCGCTCGAGGTCCTTGATCTCGACACAATCCGGCTGCAGAAGTCACCCGGCTCCGTCGTCGGATCGAAGGGCTGACACATCTACCCCGTCTGGCCATTGTCGTTCTGCAAGTCTCCAGGTTCTCTTTCTCGCGAGTACGACTCGTTGAAGGCAGTGACAAGAAGCGGTTGATTCGGGCGATCCAGAAGACGCGATCACACGTCGCGCTCAGAACCGTACTTCGGGCAATCGGCCTGTCTCGTGCTCGCCCTTGCAACATTACAACTTCGGAAATTAGCAGAATGAGCCGCCTGTTTCACCCACTGCTGGCCATGATCGCGTCGGCGACCGAGTCTGAGCTGGCGAAGTACGTCCAATACCTGAAGCAGGAGAACCGGATTCTTCGGGCTCGGGTCCCCGGGCAAATTCACACTCGCAAATCGGAACGGGAACGCCTGTTGAAGTTCGGAAAGCGGCTCGGTCGGGCCATCGAGGAGTTGATCACGATTGTCTCGCCATCGACGTTCTACCGCTGGATGCGTGATGAGAAGGAGGGAAAGCATCGGTCCACGAATCCGAAGGGCGGTCAAAGGAAGCCGGCAGAGATTCGCGAGTTGGTTCTGACGATTGCCACGGAAACTGGCTTTAGTTACACCCGAATCATCGGTGAGCTCAGGAAACTGGGGATCAAGAGCATCAGTCGGCAGGCGGTGCGGAACATTCTCAAGGAAGAGGGGATCGAACCGGGTCCCGACCGCAAGAACGAATGTTGGGACGAGTTCATCAAACGGCACGGTGAGACGCTCTGGGCGTGCGACTTCTTCTCCGTCCGCGCGATGACGGCGAAAGGCCTGAAGCACATGTATGTGCTGGTATTTCTGTGCATGAAGACGCGTGAAGTGATCTGCTCCGCCTCGACCGAGCACCCCAACTCGGCGTGGGTGGTCGAGCAGACTGACCTGTTCCTCGACCAGACCTGTGGTCGGGAAGAGCGGCCGTCGATCCTATTGCACGATCGGGACACCAAGTTCAGCAAGGACTTCGTCGCCAGTCTGGATTCGCGTGGTGTGAAGGCCAACGCTCTTCCGAAAGCGACCCTAACCTGAACGGGAGATGCGAGAGAGTCATTCAGACGATCAAACTCGAGCTTGCAATACTTCATTCTCTTCGGCAAGCGACACCTTGACTACCTGCTGCGTGAGTTCGTGCCGTACTACAACACGAAGCGATCCAGCATGGTGCGGGAGCATTTGCCGCCTGTCCGCGACGAGGAGCCTGACGAAGTGCCGACGGTGAAGCTCGATCAAATTGAGGTGAAGTCGTATGTCGGCGGGCTCGTGAAGGGGTTGGGGCGTCGGGCGGCGTAGCGTGGGCCTCTGATTGTGAGCGACTTCTGGAAGCCGATTGGGGCTCGGAGTGTGCGGTGGCACGGCCCATCGACGCCACAATTCGCCGGCCTGCCCAGTTCCCTCGCGCACTCGGACGTCCCAAACTCGGTTCGCAACCCGAGTTGGAGTGCCGCACTACTATTGGGCCGCGCGCGCAATGCGACAATCGTGCTTTGCTTGTTCTGGCCGCCCTGCGATCAGATTGTATCCAAGCAACCTTGCCGGGTAGCGGAACTTCACTGCTCCTGTGATAATCGCTCGTCTTTTGAGGTCATGTCACAAGTGAATTCAGAAAGCGCTGGAGTCATCTATGAACGCTGGAGCGTATCCGTCAGTCGTTTTCCTGTGTCTTTTCCTGACCGCGGTCTCTGTATCGAAGGGAGTTGCCGTCGCAGAGGATCGTGAAACTCCGGAAATCCTCGGACGTCGCATTCCCGATTTCGTGTTGCCGGATGCCTCAGGGAGCAAGATCGCTCTGTCGGACTTCAACGAGGCGAAGACTCTGGTCGTGGTATTTCTTGGGACGCAGTGTCCGATCGGCAACGCCTACATTTCGGTCCTGAACGAACTGCAGGACAGACACGACGAGGCCGACCTGAGAGTCATCGGTGTGAATGCTAATCTGTCGGACAATGCCGAGTCCGTCGCCGCGCATGTCAGTGACTTCAAGGTAGAGTTCCCCGTTCTTGTTGACGCCCGCCAGATCGTCGCAGACATGTTCGAGGCGAGCCGCACACCGGAAGCCATTGTTCTCGACCGTGGTCGGCACATTCGATACCGCGGGCGGATCGCCGATCGATTCGGCTACACGTACAAGCGTGAGAAGCCACGACGATACGACCTGGCCGAAGCCGTCAGCGAACTGCTCAACGGCAAGGAAATCTCGATCCCCGAAACGAAGCCGGCCGGATGCGTCATTACTCGCAAAGACCGGCTGAAGGACAAGAGCGAGATCACGTACACGAAACATGTAGCGAGGATTCTGCAGAAGAACTGCGCGGACTGTCATCATCCGGGCACGGCGGCACCGTTCTCACTATTGAGCTATGAAGACGCGCGGAACTGGTCCGGCATGATCCGTGAGACTGTCGTCGAACGACGTATGCCGCCCTGGAGCGCCGATCCACGATACGGACACTGGGCCAATGACCTGCGGATGTCGATCGAAGACATTGACACGTTGATTTCGTGGATTGACGGTGGAATGCCGCTGGGCGACCGCAGCGACCTGCCGGAACCTCGCATCTATGCCGACGGCTGGCAGATGGGCAAGCCCGACATCGTCCTCAGAATGCCGCGTGAGTACACGGTGCAGTCTCAGGGCACGGTTGAGTATCAGTATTTTGTTACTCCGACTAACTTCGAAGAAGACGTCTGGGTCCAGGCATCCGAAGCCCGGCCCGGGAATTGGGACGCCGTCCACCACATTATTGTTTTTGTACGGCACAAAGACTCGACGCGAACACAGGGCCTGCCTTCGGTTGGCGGTTTCGCGCCCGGCGAAGAGCCCATGGTGTTACCACAAGGCGTCGGATTCAAAGTGCCGGCCGGAGCGCAACTCGTCTGGCAGATGCACTACACGCCAACCGGCAAAGTAGAAACTGATCGATCTGAAGTCGGACTCTATCTCTGTAAAGAGCCACCGCAGCGGCAGGTCCGTGGCGGCGGTGCGTTCAATGTCCGTTTTCGAATCCCACCTGGAGCAGAGAACCACCGAGTCGTCTCCACGGCAAAGTTCCCCGCGGACGTGGAACTGATCTCGCTAATGCCGCACATGCATCTGCGAGGCAAGGACTTCAAATATACGGCCCGTTATCCAGATGGTCGCAGCGAGATTCTTCTCAACGTCCCCAACTACGACTTCAACTGGCAGCACCGCTACCGATTTCAGCAGCCGTTGCGCATCCCGGCCGGGACAACGATTGAATGCGTCGCTCACTTTGACAATTCGATTCACAACCCCGCCAACCCCGATCCCACCAAAGAAATCCGCTGGGGCGACCAGAGCTGGGAAGAGATGATGATCGGCTGGTATTCCACCGTCGATGTCGTGGCGTCACGTGATGGCTCAGGCGACATCTGGACGGCAACACTCATTGGTGACGTCAAGGCGATCCGCGGCCGACTCGAAGATGGGGCCGACATCAATTGTCGCTCTCCCATCGGCAACGCCACACCACTCGTCATTGCGTCACTCCACGGCCAGACGGAAGCGGCACGTCTGCTCGTCAAAAAAGGTGCCGACGTGTCGATCCCCAGCGAGAACGGGTCGAGCCCGCTGCTGATCGCCGCGTTCTTCGGTCACCGGGAGATCGTTGAACTGCTGCTCGACAACGACGCAGACATCAACGCGAAGAACAAAGAAGGAAGCACGCCGCTCGACATAGTCAGCGCCGCGTGGGGACCGGGAATCGAGGGCGTCTACAAATACCTGGGCGGCCTCCTGCGTCTCGAACTCAATCTTAAACGAATCCGTGACGCACGCCCGCAAATCGCCGAGCTGCTGACAAAGCACGGAGCGAAGCGAGCGAGTGAACTCGAAGACGACCAGTAGCGCGGTTGTCGAGTAGGCCGGAATAAGCGCAGCACAGTTCCGGCGATCGGTCCACTATGGCAACGCCGGAACAACGCCTGTTCTGGCACACTTCATCGCGGGAATCAATTTTATGCATCGCAACTGCCTTCTCGTCGCGGCAATTCTGGCAACCGGTTTCAGCAGCGCGTGTGCGGATGACGTGTGGACGCGGTTTCGCGGCAAGGACGGAACGGGAGTGGCGCCGGATAACGACGGGCTCCCGATGACGTGGACGACAACTGAGAACGTCAGTTGGGTCGCTGACATTCCTGGCTGGGGATGGTCGTGTCCGATCGTCTGGCAAGACCGAGTCTTCGTGACCACCGTCGTCAGTGAGGAGAAGAATCTCACTCCGGACAAGGGGCTGTATCTTGGACTGGGCGTCCGTGAGCCGGCGAAGGGTGTCCATCACTGGATGGTCTATTGCTTTGACCTCAAGACCGGTGCAGAAATCTGGAAGTATGAAGCTCATGCCGGTCAGCCGAAGGTTCCGCGGCATCCGAAGAGCACTTACGCGGCGGAAACTCCGACGACAGATGGCGAGCGGCTGTATGTTCTCTTCGGCGACGTCGGTCTCTACTGCTACGACCTGGACGGCAAGCCGCTGTGGGCGCGGCCGATCGAGCCGAAGAGAACTTTTCTGGACTATGGAGCCGCGGCGTCTCCGGTGGTTCATGACGGGCAGGTGGTCGTTGTTTACGACAACCTCGAAGAGTCGTGGATCGCGTCGTTCGATGCTGAAACCGGTGAGGAACGCTGGCGGACGCCTCGGAAGGAAACGCATTCCTGGGCAACTCCGCTGGTCTGGGAGAACGACGTGCGAACCGAAATCGTCGTTCCCGGAAAGGTTCGCAACCGCAGCTACTCGCTGGACGGTGAACTGCTGTGGGAATTCGATGGCCGCATGTCGAATCTCGTCATTCCATCGCCATTTATGGCGCACGGACTGTGTTACATCGCATCCGGGTACATCGGCGACAACCACCGTCCGACGTTTGCCATTCGTCCGGGCGCCAAGGGCCACATTGCGCCAAGGCTCAACTATTCAGAAATCGAACACATCGCTTGGTATCAGGAACAGGCGTCGTCGTACAACCCGACGCAGATTGTGTATGGCGACTACCTCTACACACTCTACGACCGTGGATTTCTGACCTGTCATAATGCAAAGACGGGCGAAGAGGTTTACAGCAAGCGCCGGTTCGTGCCGCGCGGCTCGTTCACGTCGTCGCCGTGGGCGTACAACGGACACCTGTTCTTTCTCAGTGAAGATGGACTGACCTATGTGGTCAAAGCCGGCCCTGAATTCGAGATCGTCGGCACGAGCGACCTCGCCGAGTTGTGTCTGTCGTGCCCGGCCATTGTTGACGACCGCCTGCTGATCCGGACGGCGTCCGCATTTTACTGCCTGACGGACGGCGCAACCCTGCCGGCCGAGATTGCAGCACGGCGGATGAAGAAGGCTGCCCCTCCCGACCTTTGGGAGGCGGCTCGCAAAGGAAACCTGGAAGCGGTCGCGAAGGCACTGGATTCCGGCGCAGACGTCAACGCGAAGAACGGTAATGGAATGGCACCGCTGATGCTGGCTTCGTTGTACGGTCATGCGAAAGTCGCAGAGCTGGTGCTGGCTAGAGACGCCGAGATCAAGGCCGGCAACGGCGACGGAAACACGGCGCTCCACATGGCGTCGTTTTTTGCCTACCCGGAGACAGTGAAACTGCTTCTAAAATACGGTGCCTCGCCGCATGCGAAAAACACAAAGGGTGAAACTCCTCTGGGCAACCTGTCTGCTGAATGGAGTGACAAACTGGCGGGAATCTATCGTTTCGTCGGCAATCTGATTGGTGAAGAACCCGACCTGGAGCGTATCCGGAAGACTCGTCCTGCGATTCTGAAACTGCTGCAGAAGCGGGCAGACGAATTGAATGCCGAGCTTCCAGCAAGCTCGATCAGTCCCGACGCTCTGCTCGAAGCCAGAACACTACTGAACGACGCCATCGAGAATGGCAATGTTGCCGGAGCCGCACATCTTGTCATTCACAACGGAAAGACTGCTTACTTCGAAGTTGCAGGGAAGAGTGACATTGAAGACGGCAAACCATTCGAAGCCGATACGCTGCTGCGCATCTACTCAATGACGAAGCCAATCACATCAGTCGCGGCCATGACTCTTTATGAGCAGGGGAAGTTCCAGCTTGACGATCCTGTGTCGAAGTTCATTCCGGCATTTGAGAAGACAACCGTTCTGGTCAAAGACGGGGAGGACGTGAAGGTCGTTCCGGCGAACAGGCAGATCACCGTTCGCGACGTCTTTCGCCACACAACCGGATACAGCTACGGCGATGGTAATCCCCGTCCTCGCAGCTATTACGAGACAGAGGGAATGCGTTACCGCGGACCAGCTGGCATGTTTCCACCAGAGATGACCATCGAGAAAGCTGCGAGTGCTCTCGCACGTATTCCGGCGCAACACCATCCCGGAAAGCGCTTCACCTACGGTTTCAGCACGGACCTGCTCGGCCGGCTGATCGAAGTGTGGTCGGGACAGCCTCTCGATCAGTACCTGCAACAGGCAGTCTTTACTCCACTTGAGATGACCGACACGGGCTTCTCGATCGCGGAAGACAAACGAGACCGGTTCGCGTCATGCCACACCCTCCGCGACGGCAGACTGGCGATCATCGACAAGGCGTCATCCAGTGAATTCAACGAGGGCTTTGAATTCCTCTCCGGCGGGGGAGGACTGGTCTCGACGATTCGCGACTATGCGAACTTCTGTCGGATGCTTGTTGACGGCGGACAATTCAAGAGTCGACGCCTGCTGAAACCGGAAACGCTTCGTCTGATGTTCACAGACCAGTTGAACCGAGTCGCCGGAGGCTTCACGTTCGGACTCGGCTTCGGAATCGCTGACGTCAAAGTTGGACGAGGAAAGGATGAGCGGTCCGTCAAACAATATTCATGGGGTGGATACGCCAGCACCGACTTTCGCATCGTACCGGAAGAAAAAATGTTTCAGATCGCCATGCGTCAGCGAGTTCCCTCAGATCACAGTCTCGCCGGCCGCCTCTTTCCAATCATTTACCAAGGCATCACGCCACAACCGTCGACGGACGACAATGCCCGTTCCGAAACGGAGTAAGCCATGCGGGTGACGTCCAATCGTGGCTTACGTCTCTGATGGTTCCCGTCAGGTCCGGATTGATCGTGACGATATGTTTTCCAGGGGCCTTCTCGCCTTCGATGTCAGGAGCCAGTATCCGGTGACGGGACTCGGGGCATCGTCGGAATCCTGCGGAAATGCCGATGATGGGACGATCCAAAGCGTCATGGCGATCAAACTGAGTCGTAGCTGGCATCCTGGTTATTCACGATTGATAAATGCCGGAACGACTATCTGCGGCAAAGTTCGGAGCATGTCACCCATGCCTTTGTTGTGAGCGGTGACCACGGCAATCAGATCGATCTCGGGAAACATGAAAACAAACTGGCCGCCGGCTCCTCGGCCCTGTTTGCAGTGATACCTCTTTCCGGCGATTTCGTAGTCCTCGGTCCACCAGAAGTAACCGTAGGACGATTTTCCATAGGTCTTCCTGATTGGGCTTGTCGCGCGTTCCACAAAGTCAGCAGGAATCAATTGTTCGCCCTGCCACATGCCTTCGTTCAGAACAAGGAGCCCCATCTTCAACATGTCACGCGAGCGGATACTTGAGCCCGCCGCGGATTTGGGCAGGCCGCTGATGTCCGGCTGCCAGTGGTAATTGCGAATGCCCAGCCGCCCGAATAACTCGTCGCGGATGAAGTCGGCTGCGCTTCCGCCGGGTATCGCTGCTTCAAGGACCTGCATCGTGATCGCGGGATCGGATGCCTGATATTTGAAATCTCGTGGAGCCGGGGAGATTGGCGCACTGTGTTTCAGATATGCCTGAATTTGTCCCTGGCCTTTGAGGTCTTCCGGTGTCTTTCTCAGGAGTTCGGCTTTTTCCAGGGCGAGGCGAATTCCGGATGCCATGTGCATGGCCTCGTGGAGAGTGATCTGATCGGCTCCGCCGACCAGGTCGTCCAGCTTCAATTCATCCAGAAATGAAACAACGGGCTTGTCGAGGTCGTTCATCGTCAGATGCCCCAATTGGATGGCTCGGCCCAGAGCCATGGCCGTGTAGGACTTCGTGATCGACATCTGATAGTGCGGATAATTGATGCGGCCTCGACGAAAGTACGACTCGAAAACCAGCCTGCCATTAAAGCTGATCAGCAGGCTGTCCGTATTTCCGGTCTTCGGGTCCGACGAGAGATTGGCCAGTTCGCGCACGTACTTGAGAATTCGCTCTTTGTCTCCACCGTCGCTTCCCAGTTCGCCGACAGGAATTCCGTCATTCCTATCGTCGGGACTCAGGTCGATAAATGGTCGCGAAAGGTACGGGAGCTTGTGTTCCAAAGCATAGGACACATCTTCCGCATTCAGGTCGGTCACTTCAGAGGCGAGGCCGTTTGATTCAATCGGTTGACTCGCGTCCACAGACACCTGCGCCATCACCGGCCGATGCCAGTCGACAGCCTGATAGCCATCGGGCTTCTCCGGCTTATTGACTTCGACGATTTCGTCACCGGCATTAAACAGCGGCCAGGAGTCCGTGCGGAACGGTGATGCCGGCAGTCCTTCTTTGTTGTACAGCAGATTCCGCCTGGACGGGTTCATCGCCCACGCGTAGCGAACGGCAACAGGATCGGGAACATCGCCTGACGAGACACCCACTGTGCTGCCGTCAATCGCAGCCTCCGCCCAATGCCACTTGCGATCGTTCCCCGCCACAGCGAATGCGCTGAGTGGCTTTGCCCCGGCTGGCATCAGTCCCGATCCAATGGAATCAAATTCGAGGACGACCTTTCCATCCACGATCTGGTGACTCCGATAACGAGGCCCGCGCCCAACAATGTCCTTCCGATAAGTATGGTGTAACGCGAGGAGAGCATGACGAATGCCGATCGGCTTCTTGTTCTTCGGGTGGAGTGCGATTGCGTCGCCGGTGTCGATCGAAACGACCATCCCCACTGCCGCAACATCACGTTCCACCTGTCGCATTGATTCACGGTTCACAGCCCAGCCCGCTTCGAGTCCTTCGACCGGCTTCGTCTGTGCTGGATTCCAACTCGGAAGCTGGGTGAACTGAAAAGGAAACTCAGCTGACACGTTGCCGTCGGAGAGTTCATGCCATGAGGACCGGTAGTAGCCAATCAGTCTGGTCAACTGATCGCGATAGTGAGTCGCCTGAAGAACGTTTTTAGAATTCCGTTCGCTCTGATACCAGATCATCCCGCGGATGCCGTACGGCCGAATCGGGTGAATCATCGCGTTATAGATGTGAGCCGGATACTGATGTCCCAGCGACGCCGGCTTTGTAATAAACGGTGGTTGCAACGGCCGGATGGCATTCTTCATTGTTTCGCCCGCATCGACTTGTGCGTTGTAAGCAATGAGTTCCTCATGAAACGTCGCCAGAGCCTTCTCGACGGTTTCGCCTCGCGCGATTCTTCGCTCGGCATTCATGTCAAGCGAGTTCTTGTGTTGAATCGTGCGGGCATCACCCTCCTGGATCTCCCACGGCATCCAGCCTTCAATCGGAGTTCCAGCGTAGGCCTGCACGATGATGCCCACTGGCACGTCCAGGTGCTGATGCAGTGTCTTGCCGAAGTAGTACGACACGGCAGAGGTTTCGGCGGCTGATTCTGGATTGCACGGCTTCCATTGCTGCAGTCGATCGCGTGATTCCTCAAGCGGCTCATGCCAGTGCTCCCGCTGAGATTTGAAGATGCGGAAGGCCGGCAGGTTGACGTCCGCTTCCTTGTCTGCCTCGAACGAGTTGCCTGTCGACCAGCCCATATTGGACTGCCCGGCGCACAGCCAGACTTCACCAACGGCGACGTTCCTGACCTGGATTTGGTTCTGGCCGACGACGCTCAATGAGTGGCCAGTCCCGCGCGACGGCGTATCCAGAAAAAGCTTCCATCGCCCGTTCTCATCAGCATTGCCCGACACGGTCGATCCCCAACTGGCGGAGACCGTTACCGCTTCACCTGGTTCGGCCCATCCCCAGACGGTATTCTTCGTCTGCCGCTGCAGGACCATGTTGTCGCCAAGCAGTCGTGGCAGCCGGACATCGGCGCTGGCGCGCAGCCCCATTGAAAAAACGATGAGTGTGGTCAGAAACGGGATTCTCATGTTGGACTCGTCCACGGCACGGGCGGCTGGTTATTCAGACAGGCAGACCTGACCATTGTCCCGAGGGGCAGCCTTGAGACAATAGACGGGAACGTTGGGTCTCTGACCCGACCAGATTAAATGGGTGCTTTGCCCCGACCGCACTTCGACCGTCTCTAGTCAGGACAGAGTCGCAACCTACTGGAAAACGACATGACCACACGCAGACAACTACTCAAGGGACTGACATTCGGCGCCGGAGCCACGCTGTTGAATCCCATGATTCAACGCGTGCTGGCCAGCGAGAACGGCACGAAAACACCGCCGCGTTTCGTGTTTGTCCTGCAGAGCAACGGCTTCGATGCCGTTCAGGCGTGCCCGGAAACCATCCCGTTTCAGAAGTATGGCGACCGCGAGAAGTTCGAGTCGTTTGCCCTCACCGAACACACGTTGCCGTACGGCTTCGCTCCTCTGGAGAAGCACAAGCAGCGCGTTACCGTTCTCCAGGGGTTGTCCGGGAAATGTACTGGCGGTGGCCACTCGACGTGGAGTGGCGCTCTCGGCCAGTTCCGGCTGTCCGGTGCGAACAATCAGGATCCGCTTGGCATCACGGTCGACTATCAGCTTGGCCAGGCCGTGCCGGGGATTCTTCCTTGGATTGGTGTTGGCATGGAGTCGAACGCGGGGCGGCCGGCCACGCTTGGATTTTCGGCACGCGGGGAACACAAGCCGCTGGCGATCGCGCTGAATCCCGAGAAGGCTTACAGCGCATACTTCAGCGTTGCCGCGGCTGGCGACCTCAAGAAGCGATTTCATCTCAAGCGCAATCTGCTCGATTACATGATCGACGACGTGAAGACCGCGCAAAAGCGGCTCGGGCCGCTTGGCGGCGTCGAGTTGGAAGCTTATCTCGATTCGTACGATTCACTTGCCAGACGGCAGTACAAGTTGCTCGACGCCGAAGATCAGTTGACCGCGACCGCTCCGAATCCGGATGACTGCTTTACTTCAACCGTCGCCACGAAGCGAATGGAGGCACAGTTTGAAATCGCCGCTTGTGCGTTGATCGGCGGGCTGACCAACGTTGCAACCGTCACGTGTGCGGCAGGTGAAATCAACGCACAGCCGTATCTGGGCATCGGCCTGACTGAGTCGAACCATGGCTACGGCCACATGGGTGGCAACCGTCGAGACGCCCGCGGCATTCCGCTTTATGAGAAAGCCCGCGCGTTTCTGATGACGCAAATTGCAGGAATGGTCGAACGCCTGGAGGCCACTCCTGAAGGCGACGGCACGATGATGGACAACACGCTGGTTGTCTACATGAGCGACGCTCCCGATACGCACCATTCGACAGGAATGGAATGGCCGCTGCTGTTGGTTGGTGACTTGGGCGGTCGTCTGAAGCTCGGTGGCCGGTATATCAACTATCCTGGCTACGGAAAGCCAGGGCATCGGACAGTCGGCTCGTTCTATACCACATTGCTGAATCTGACCGGCGTGGATCAGAAGACATTCGGGCGACTCGATCCGGATCTGGATGAACTTGCAATGCAGACAGGGCCGTGTCCTGAATTGCTGGTGTAGCTTGGGACTCCGTCCCGACCATTGGATAGAGAGAGGATTCGGAGTGCAGCTATGACTTTGGTTCGAACAACGGCGGCTGGATCGGGACGGAGTCCCAACCTGCTGGGGGTGATCGTGCTCTTCATGGCGGCCACTGTGAACGCCGCTGACACAACAGAGTTTCGTCGAGCATTACTGATTGGCGATGACAATGGCAGACTCGAATCGGCGTTGAAGGCCCAAGGCTTTTTGATTTCAAGGGGAACGATCGCCGATTCGCTTCCGGGGATTCCGCACCACGGTTTCAACTTGATCTATTACCGTGGCCACGCACGTAATCAGGATGACAAGTGGGAACTGTCGACTGAAACGCTGGACGCAGGAGAATTGCTGAATCATCTGCAGAACAGAAACGTGGCTCGCCACAATGTGCTGCTGTTCGACCTGCAGAATGATGACGATGAATTGCGCAAGTCGTTCCACAGTGCTCTTCGTGGAATCGTCGGGCGCTACCACAAGGGCGGGCTGGTCGCTGTCAACAAGTCTGCGGATGATTCCGATTCGTTGGCTACACCACTGATTACGTGGATGAAGAAACCCGACGTCCACCTTTGGGATGTCTTTAGGGACACCGCCCTGATTTCCGCAGAAACCGGTGAGCCAGTCGTTCTTCGCGGGGCGGCTTCCAGACCCATTTCAAGCCCTGACAGGCTCATCCAGGGAAAGTCAGCCGGTGATGAGTGGCTTGCTCCCGACGGAATGAGTTTCGTCTGGTGTCCGTCCGGTAAGTTCGTGATGGGCGATGTCAAGTTCTACGACGCTCAACCTGTACCGGTCGCAATCGACAAGGGTTTCTGGATCGGAAAGTTCGAACTGACCCGGCTTGAGCTCGGAGGTTCGTTTACATGGGGTCGCCAGCAGATGTTACCTGCGGCCGTCCGAGTTGACAGTGTGATTGAATGGTTTCGAGACAGAAACGCACCGGCAGGCTGGACTTATGATCTACCGACTGAAGCCGAGTGGGAATATGCGGCGCGAGCCGGATCGAAGGCGGCACTCCCGTCATCTGTTGAGAAACTCGGGCAGTTTGCAAACTTCGCTGATCGAAGTCTCTACAACGCACGCGACGAGGTGCATTTCATCTTCGCTCACCAGGAGATTGATGACGGGACGGCCCACAGTTTTTCTGAGATCGGCCGATATCTCCCCAACGCCTGGGGCATTCACGACATGTTTGGAAACGCCAGCGAATTCTGTGCTGGCTATTACTCTGAAGAGCTGACTGGCCGGCCGGACTATGCTCTGAAGACATCTCGAGATCGTCGCACTTTTGTCCTACGTGGAGGAGCGTGGTGTACACCGATCGAGAACCTCCATGTCGCGTACCGAACAGCGTATAACGGCGATGAAAGCCAGCCCTATGGAGGAGCCCGCATTGTGCTTCGTCAGGGAAAACGAATCGCTCGCACTTACGGGGAACTGGTCGAAGCAAAGAAGGCCGAAGAAGCGGCGGCCAGGAGGCAGAAATGAGACGCCCCTGCAGTAGGTTGGGACGCTGTCCCGACTATGGCCGATATCTAAAGGGTCGGGACGGAGTCCCAACCTACTTGTGGTTACTACTACTGCTCGCCACAGCCGCTCAAGCTGAAGTCGCATCGCTTGAGGCAACTGTCAATCCATTTCTGCAGAATTACTGTATCGACTGTCACAGAGAAGACTCTGCCGCCGGCGACGTCCGGCTGGACAATCTCAAGGGGCAGTTTAACGATCGCCAGGAAGCCTCAATCTGGGCGCAGGTTCTGGAATCACTCGTATTTCGCGCGATGCCAATTGCCACGGCGGATTCATTCCCATCAAGGGCCGAGTCCCGAGCTGTTCAACACTGGATTGCTACAAATCTGAATCACCACGGCATCAGGTTTGAGGACAAATCGCACACCGAAGGATTCGGGAATCTGGTCCCGCATGACCTGCTGTTCTCATCCGAGGAACGGCATCGAAAGATCGACGTCGCCGCGCGAATCTGGCGGGTCAGCCCTGAGACTCTTCGCAGCAAATTGAATGCGGCCTCACGTTTCAACCTTCCCACGAACCCGTTTGAGTTCGACAAGTCGCACGGCAACTTCACGGACTTCAAGGGCAAGTATCTGCTGAATTCGATAATGACCGAGCAGTTGACCGAGCTCGCCATGCTGGCCGCAGAGAACCAGACGAAAGACGGTCGCGTGGAAGCCGCCATTGAAGCCAGTGTGAAACGCGGGTCATCACGGGAAGAAGCAATCTCGGATTTGGTGACCCGACAGTTTCAGAACGTCCTTCGGCGCAATCCAACTGAGACCGAACTATCGCGTCTGACGGCGCTTCAGAAACGCATCGATGATGACCTCGGCCAGCCATTCGGATTGCGGGCAGCTTTCGCGGCCGTCCTGCTGACTCCGGAAACGGTCTTCCGATTCGAAGGCGTAGGTTGGGACTCTGTCCCGACCAATGCAGACCAGGAAGAGCATGGTCGGGACGGAGTCCCAACCTACATTCAGCTTTCCAACCGCGAAGTGGCCGATGCACTGGCTTACGCTCTTACCGATCGCCCGCCCGAGAAGGACCTTCTCGCTGCCTTTGCGGACGACGCACCAGTCCGTGGGATTCTTAATGAACAGTCCACAAAGATGCTGGCAGAAAACCGCTACGTGCCGAAGCGGCTGCTGCAGTTCTTCCAGGAGTACTTTGACTACGAAAAGGCCAATGACATCTTTAAAGACAAGGTTCCGAAACACTTGCACTGGGCGCCCGGGCTTGTCCATGACCTTGATGTCCTCATTGAGAACGTTTTTGAGAACGACAGGCAGGTCCTGCGAACGTTGCTGACGACCAGCGAGATGTACGTCCTCTTCTACAGCCACAAGGAACGGGGCAATCAGCTGTCCTTCAACCTGCCGCCGGATTTCAAAAAGACGACTCGCCCTGTGAGTTTTCCAAAGGACCAGCGTATGGGTGTGTTGACGCACCCCGCCTGGTTGGTCGCTCACTCCGGCAACTTCGACAACGACCCGATCCGTCGCGGACTGTGGATTCGCAAGAAGCTCCTCGGAGGCAATGTCCCGGACGTTCCCATCACCCTTGACGCCAAACTGCCCGATGAGCCGTCATGGACGCTCCGCAAACGTATGCATGTCACCGAAGCAGGCCAGTGTTACAAATGCCACGCGAAGATGAATCCGCTGGGTCTGCCCTTCGAACGCTTCGACCATTTCGGTCGTTTTCGTTTCAACGAACTCGACAAGCCGGTCGACACAACGGGCACTGTCCTTAACACTGGAGTCCCCGGACTGGACGGCGAAGTCAGTTCGCCGTTTGAGCTAATCGAGAAGCTGGCGAATTCCGAGCACGTTGAACAGGTCTTTGTCCGTCACGTCTTCCGCTTCTTCATGGGCCGCAACGAAACACTTGGAGACGCGAAGACTCTGCAGGACGCCCACAGGACTTATGTAGACAGTAACGGCAGCATGGAGGCACTGGTCGTGTCGTTACTGAGCTCTGACTCTTTCGTCTTTCGTGCCAAACTTCCTGGAACAGAAGCCAACCATCAATGAAGTTTCTCTCTGCGGTAATTCTGGTTGCTGGTCTCATCCCTCGGGTAGCGACCGCGGATGTGCGCCTGCCGAATGTCTTCGGCGATCACATGGTGTTGCAACGTGCGAAAACGGTGACCGTCTGGGGATGGGCCGACGCGGGCGAACAGATCGCGGTCTCCTTCGCAGGACAGCAGGCGACGGCTGTTGCCACAGACTCCGGCGAATGGAGTGTCCAGCTCAAGCCCCTTGAGACGAGCTTTGAAGGCCGCGAACTTGTTTGTAGTGGTAAGAGCACGCGTGTGGCGATTTCCGATGTGCTGGTGGGTGAAGTCTGGATATGTGGCGGTCAAAGCAACATGGAGTGGTCGTTGCGGGCCTCACG
>CAYSJO010000857.1:0-3818 GCA_964431285.1 uncultured Planctomycetaceae bacterium | reverse complement strand
CGCCTGAATCGACCCGTGCGGCTGAATCGAGGAAGCGTGATCGAACCGCTGTTCTCGGGGGCGCCGGTTTAGAGCATTTTCAGAATCGGTCTTCAGTCTAAACCCCTCTCCCTGACCCTTTCCCCAGCGGGGAGAGGGAACCAGTCAGACAAGTTCCCTCTCCCCGCTGGGGAGAGGGTCAGGGAGAGGGGTTTTCGAGTCGGTAGAATCTACTGAAGAACAACTGTAGAGCACTTTCAGCGTTCGTCTGCAGTGCGCCGCTGGCCGTAAGGCCTCGGGCGCCCGGCCGCTTACGCGTCACGGCTCACCGTGGTACTGAAGACGAACCTGGAAAATGCTCTAGGAATGCTCTAAGTCGAACAGCAGGAATCGCTTTCCTGCGCCAGCCCGATCCCTGAGGACCTCAATGACTGTCCGCATAGAAAACGTCCGTTGTATCGCCACAGCTCCCGCTGGGATCCGGCTTGTCGTGGTCAAAGTCGAGACGTCCGAGCCGGGGCTTTCAGGGCTCGGATGCGCAACGTTCACTCAGCGACCGCTGGCTGTCATTCAGGCGGTCGAGCAATACCTGGCTCCGTTTCTGCGCGGACGTGATGTCACTGAGATCGAAGACATCTGGCAGGCCGCGTACGTCAGCTCCTACTGGCGGTCCGGTCCCGTGCTCAACAACGCACTGTCCGGTGTTGATATGGCGCTGTGGGATATCAAAGGTAAACGGGCCGGGATGCCCGTGTACGATCTGCTTGGCGGCAAGTGTCGTATGGCCGCTCCGGTGTATGTGCATGCCAGCGGTCGTGATTTCCAGAAAGTGACCGACTCGGCCCGTCAGTTGATGGCGCAGGGTTTTCGGCACGTACGCATGCAGGTCGAGGTGCCGGGGCAGGCAACCTACGGAACCGAGTCCGACCTGCACACACACAATCAGGTTGACGGCCCGACGAGCCCACGCAACGTCTTCGAACCGGCTGACTATGCGCGGCTCGCTCCGCAACTGTTCGAGCATGCCCGGCAGGAACTGGGTGATGAAATCGAACTGCTGCACGTCATCCACGAGCGATTGCCAGCACCACTGGCGATTCAGCTCGCAAAGGACCTTGAGCCGTACCGGCTGTTTTTTCTGGAGGACCCGCTGCCGCCAGAAGAACTGACTCAGTTCCAGCGACTTCGTGAAGCGACGCACATCCCCATCGCAATGGGCGAGTTGTTCACGAGCGTCAATGAGTTTGTCCCGCTGATCAGTGGCAAACTGATCGACTTCATCCGCGTGCATCTTTCGGACGTTGGCGGAGTGAGCATGGCTCGGAAGATCGCGGCGATGTGCGAATTCTTTGGAGTGCGCACGGCATGGCATGGTCCAGGAGACACATCGCCGGTCGGACATGCCGCCAATCTGGCTCTCGATCTTGCCGTACCCAACTTTGGCATTCAGGAATTCTCGTCGTTCAATCAGGCGACGCAGGACGTCTTCGCCGGTTGTCCTGAATTGCGGGACGGCATGTTGTGGCCCAGCGATCAACCAGGCTGGGGTCTTGAGATCGACGAGCAGCTCGCGGCGAAGTTTCCGTATCCCGAGCATCCTTTCAACGGTGCCTGGCCAGCGATCCGCCGCCGTGATGGCAGCGTCATGAAGCCGTGAACGATGATTCGTGGGAGAGGCAATCCCGTGACCGTTGGATCAGCGTGTCCACGAAAGCCACTTGCGGAACATTGATGCCACAAACGGCGTGAGCCGCGTGCGGTTGTACTGATCGCCCAGCTTTCGAATCGCGTCGGCCTGCGTTGGATACGGATGAATGGTGCTGCTGATGCCCTTCAGTCCGATTCCATTCTTCATGGCCACCGTAATCTCCGAGATCATGTCACCGGCGTTGCCTGCGACAATGGTTGCTCCAAGTATTCGGTCGCTGCCACGTTTCAGGTGGACCTTCACAAATCCGTCCGTTTCACCTTCCAGAATCGATCGGTCAACGTCAGCGAACTCCTGCACAAGAGTCGTGATATCGATTCCCTGTTCACTCGCCTCATGCCCGTAAAGGCCGACGTGAGCGATTTCCGGGGACGTGTATATACTCCACGGAATCGTCAGGGCACTGACTTTGGATCGCCCTTTGAAAAGTGTGTTGCCAATCACGATGCGGGCCATGAAGTCGGCCGCATGAGTGAACTTGTACTTCGAGCACACGTCACCAGCCGCATAGATGTTGGGGTTCGTTGTTTGCAGCCGGTCGTTGACGCGCACTCCAATCTTCGGGTCGAAATCGACACCGACGGTTTCGAGGCCGAGGTTCTGGACATTGGGTGCTCGGCCGACCGATACGAGCAACCTGTCAACGGCCTCGTCGTATTGCCGGTCATGAGAATCGACCTGCAGCTGCACCTTGTCACCTTCGTGACTCAGTTTCAGACTCCGACCACAGCACAGCAGATTGACGCCGTCGCGTTTGATCGATGCCTTCACGATCTCGGCAGCCACGGGGTCTTCCCGGGGCAGAATCCCGTGCTCGGATTCCACCAGGAAGACCTCCGATCCAAACAGGGCGAACGATTGAGCCATCTCACAACCAATCGGCCCGGCGCCGATCACACCCAGTCGCTGCGGCAGCTCGGTCAGCGAAAACAGGGATTCATTCGTGAGATACGGAACCTGGTCGAGACCGGGAATCGGTGGTGCTGACGCTCTTGCCCCTGTGGCGATCACGGCCCGTCGGAAGGACAAGGTCTGGCCGTCCACTTCAATGGTATTTGATCCGGTGAAGTGTCCCTGCCCCTGATACACATCGACTCCCAGCCCACGGATACGGTCCGCCGAATCGTTCGGAGCAATTTCGGACCGCAGCCGTCTCATCCGTTCCATGACAGCAGCAAAGTTGACATGAACACCGCTCGGAACTTCGACACCAAACTCATCGGCATAACGAATTGTGCGTGTGACTCGTGCAGCACTGATGAGAGCTTTCGACGGGACGCAGCCGACATTCAGGCAGTCACCGCCCAACAGTTCGCGCTCAATCAACGCGACCTTCGCACCCACCCCGGCTGCTCCGAGTGCCGTGACAAGTCCGGCCGCGCCGGCACCGATGACGACTAGGTTATATCGCCCGAATGGCGTCGGGTTCGTCCAGTTACGCGGCTTTACGTGCGCCTCCAGCGCGAGGTTGTATTTGTCCTGCGGCTGTAGCTGAATCAGTGTGCTCATTAAACGCTGATCTTCCCGTATTAGTCGACAGCCGAGGATCGGATCGACGGCGGATTGTGTTATGGCGTATTCGCGTCCAGGGCGTTTTTACGCAGACGCCCGAAAAATCGTTTCACATTTCGACCGTGAAATTCGCGACCGTCACTGATGTGGAGGCTGATCAGGTTCAGATCGGCAAGTTTCGGAAGCTGATCAAGCGGTGTATTCGTGTCCTTCAGATTGAGGCTGCGGATTGTCCGCAGTTGGACCAGCTGATCGATGGCTGTTTCAGGGAGCGGCATATGCGACAGATTGAGAGAATAGAGACTCCGGCACGATTTCAGTTGTTCAAGATTGTGGCCAGTGATCTTCGTGCGGCTCAGATTCAGTTCCTGAATAAGTCTGCAACGCGCAATATGTGCCAATCCCGCGTCGGTGACGCGAGTGTTGCTGAGATCAAGCACTGTGAGTCTGTGATTGCGCCAGAGGTTGGGCAGCGCTATGTGTGCTGGTTCAGCGGGAACTGGAATTTGAGCAGGCTGGCGTTAGCGAGTTGAGTTTGAGTTCATTGTGGGATCGAGTTGAGTGTCAGGCAACTGCCCTTGGGTCCTGACGTCGCTGGCGGGCTTCTTCCAGTTTGCGG
>CAYSJO010000856.1:0-7298 GCA_964431285.1 uncultured Planctomycetaceae bacterium | reverse complement strand
CAGAATCTTGCCCACGATGACGTCCGCGTGTGAGTTCCGGTGATAGACCGTGACGACTGCGGCCACCGGCAATTTCTTCGGCTCCGCGAAACCGGCGGACGCAAATCGGGCCATCGGCAGTGCCGCCATCGTTTGAAGGCAGGCGCGTCGTGAAAGCCGTGTCATGTCGTCATTCTCCGAGAATGTTAAAGGTGGTTTCCTGACGGCAGACGGACGTCGTGCCGGTTATACATGAAGTGCCGATTGGTCTGTAAATGATGGCCGACTTCACGGACGACTCGAAACAGACGTATGCCCGACAGAGTCTCTCCAGCTCAGATGGCTGAACTGAGGCGGCCATGCGGCTACCCTGCGTAGTCGGGTGACTCCACAAGCGGAATCAGACGCCCATCACCTACACTCGCACCAGTATGGACAACACGCTGACTACATCCGGCCCCAGCGGGACGCCGCCACGCACCGTTGCTGTGATCGACATCGGGACCAGTTCGGTGCGCATGGCGATCGGCGAGATCTGTGAGGATGGGTCCATTCGCACGCTTGAGACGCTCACGCAATCTGTTGGTTTGGGAAAGGATACGTTCACACAAGGCACCATCGCTCGATCGACGATCGAAGATTGCGTGCGCGTTCTGACGAGCTACCGCCAAGTGCTGACTTCTTACGGGATCACTGGCAGCGACCAGTTGCGGTGTGTCGCCACCAGCGCTGTACGCGAAGCACAGAACCGACTGGCGTTCATCGACCGCGTCTACATCGCGACCGGGATTCAGGTCGAACCTCTCGATGAAGCCGAAGTCAGCCGCGTGACGTTCCTCAGCGTGGAACCGACCCTGAAGCTGGATCCCGCATTGTCAGATGCTCGCTCTGTCGTCGTCGAAGTGGGTGGTGGCAGCACTGAGTTGCTCGTCGTCGAACAGGCTCAGGTCATCTTTTCGCACAGTTACAACCTGGGTTCCCTGCGGTTGCGACAAACGCTTGAGACATTGAATGCACCGATCGCCAATCGACGTCGGATTATGGAAAGTCACATTCAGAGGTTCGTCTCGCAGGCCGGACAGCAGATTCGCCAGGGCAACGGTGCGCCGACCGAAGTCATCGCGATGGGGGGAGACTTCCGGTTCGCAGTAAGCCAACTCGTCCCTGAACGAGTGGAAGATTCTCTGTCAAAGATTTCCACCGCTAAGCTGAGTAAGTTTGTCGAGCGTATGTTTCCTCTGTCGGTCGACGAACTTGTTCATGATTTTCACCTGACTTACCCGGACGCCGAAACTCTTGGCCCGTCGCTGTTGTCGATGCTGCTGTTTCTACGCGAGCTGCAGGTCGATCACGTGCGAGTTTCCGATGTCAACCTGCGTGACGGGTTGTTACATGAAATCGCCAGCCAGGGCATCTGGAGTGAAGACTTCCAGAGCCAGGTGATCAATTCGACAATCGATCTGGGTCGCAAGTACGCATTCGACGAAAGCCACGCCCGGCACGTTGCCGAGTTGTCAGGAATGCTGTTCGACGCGCTGCAGAGTCAGCATCGGCTTGGTGGTCGGTATCGCGTGATTCTACATGTCGCGGCGCTGCTCCACGAAATCGGTCTCTTCGTGGGAATTACAAGTTACCACAAACACACCATGTATCTCATCCAGAACAGCGAGTTGTTCGGCCTGAGTCGCCGTGACCTGCAGCTCGTCGCGCTGGTTGCCCGCTACCATCGTCGAGCCTCACCCAAGCCGACACACAATTACTTTTCGAATCTGGACCGTGAGGAACGCGTCATCGTCGCCAAGCTGGCGTCAATCCTGCGTGTCGCCGATGCACTGGACCGATCCTACAGTCAGCGCATCCGAGAGATTGACTGCTCCATAAAGAAGCATCGTCTGATTATCACAATTCCCGGTGTCGACGACGTTTCTCTGGAACAGATCACGCTCAAACAGACCGTACAACTATTCGAAGAAACATACGGCCTGTCGGTACTACTCCGTCGCAGCACGACCTGACCCCCGTTTGTATTAACTGCATTCATGCGGTTTTTCTTGACGCACTGATCTGTCTTCCTGAAAAACACCCGGTACCAACAACCGATGTCTGACACCGACACCCGATTCTTCAACCGAGAACTCAGCTGGCTGGAATTCAACCAGCGCGTGCTGGACGAAGCCCGCGACGCTTCAATTCCACTATTGGAACGTCTCCGCTTCCTGGCGATAACCGCGTCGAATCTTGACGAGTTCTTTATGGTTCGTGTGGGTGGCCTGCAGTCGCTGGTGGATCGAGGTAGCAAAAAACGCGACCCTGCAGATCTGACACCTCGCGCGCAGTTGAAAGCCATCGGCCGCCGAGTCGCTGAACTGACGCGTGATCAATACGACTGCTACATCAACGACATCGAGCCGGCATTCAAACAGGCTGCCATCCGCAGACTCCGTGCAGCGGAGCTGTCGAGCGGGCAGGAGCGACTCGTCAGGAGCATCTTCAATGACGAGGTCGTGTCTCTGGTGGCACCGATTGCCGTCTCCTCCAGCGAAGATTTTCCGCTGCTGCTGAACCGCAGTATCACCATGTGCGTGCGTCTGGAGCGTGATGCTCGCGATAGTTCAGGGGAAAGAGAATTGCGGCACGCGATCATTCCCTTTGGCCGCATCCCCATGAGATTCGTAACATTGCCGTCTGAAGGAACGTACTCGTTCGTACTTCTGGAAGAAGTCGTCGAACAGTTCGTCGAGCAGTTCTTCCCTGAAGAAACTGTTCTGGAATGCGTTGAATTTCGAATCACTCGCTACGCCGACATGGCCATCCGTGAGGAGCTGGCTTTCGACCTGCTGGGGGAGATGGAACAGCTTCTGGTGGCTCGCACGGAAAGTGACTGTGTGCGGCTGGAGATTGCTGACCGGGCATCCAAAGAAGCAGTGAGTTTTCTGCGGGATTGCCTGCAGGTTGACAAGCGGGACACGTATCGCATTCCCGGCCCGCTGGACATGACGCACTTTTTCCACATCGCGGACGCAGGCTCGGGTGACGAAAACAGTTTCCCCAAATGCCCGCCCAGACAGTCACCCGATGTCGATCCTCAGGAAAGCATTTTCGAAGCGATTTCGCGCCGTGACATCCTGCTGTATCACCCCTACGAGAGCTTCGACCCGGTCGTACGACTGGTGAATGAGGCGGCCGACGATCCCGATGTGCTGGCGATCAAACAGACGCTGTACCGCACCAGTCGGAAGAGTCCGATCGTGGCCGCGCTGGCACGGGCGGCTCAAAAGGGAAAGCATGTCACGGTAATTGTGGAACTCAAGGCCCGCTTTGATGAAGAGCGAAACATCGAATGGGCTCGCGCACTCGAACAGGCCGGTGTGCAGGTTTTCTATGGAGTCAAGGGCCTGAAGACACACGCCAAAATCTGCATTGTTGTCCGACGCGAACCGCAGGGGATCCAGCGCTACGTCCATTTCGGAACGGGCAATTACAACGACGCGACAGCTCGAATCTACAGTGATGCCAGCCTGATGACCTGCGACGATTCATTCGGCTCGGACGCAATTGCGTTTTTCAATTCTGTGACGGGTTATTCGCTGCCCGCTGCCATGCATCACCTGGCCGCTGCCCCGCTGACACTGCGTGACCGCATAGTCGAGATGATAGAAGCCGAAATCGAATTCAAACGACAGGGACAGGATGCGTACATCGCCGCCAAACTTAATTCGCTTGTCGACCCACAACTGATTGAGCATCTGTATCGAGCCGCTCAGGAGGGCGTGCACATTCGGCTTAACATTCGTGGTATCTGCTGCCTGCGTCCGAGAGTTCCCGGCTTAAGCGACACAATCGAAGTCGTCAGCATCGTCGATCGCTTTCTCGAGCATGCGCGAATCGCCCATTTCCGACATGGTGGCGACAACCGTGTGCTGATTTCGAGTGCCGACTGGATGCCCCGTAATCTGGATCGTCGCGTCGAACTGCTCGTGCCTGTCGAGGACCCCGTCTGTCGCGATCGGTTGATCGAGATTTTGAACGGCACCTTCCGTGACACGATCAAGAGTCGGCGACTCGAACCAGATGGCAAGTATCACCCCATCGCTGACCAGTTGAATCCATTGCCAGTGCCAGTGCAGACATGGCTCTACGAGACAACCTGCGAGCGTGTCGATCGAGCGGCACAATCCCGTCAGTCGGTTTTCGAACCGCATCGCGCGCCCAGCAATGAATGACTCACGCAGTCGCTGATTCACTCACGAGTTTTCCGACTGCGAACCGGGATTACCGCCTGAGCTGTTCGGTCACCAACTGTGAAATACCCCAGCGGTGCATCCGAGTCGTCGTTAATCTGCCACACTGCTCCGGGCCGAGTCTGTTGTCGTTTTCGCTGGCCCGCCGGAATCGCGCCGTAAGGTCTGGGCTTGCCGGACCGATCCATCCAGTAGAGCTTCACTGCGACGTCACTACGGTTGATGAACACAACCTGAAACGGATCACCATCCGGCTTCGACGCGGGTGTTGGCTCAGCGGTCGCGGGGTGCCACTTCAGTTTGGTCAGTGACTCGTCCTTCGGCGGAATTCGGACTGCAAAAGTCTCGGGAGCAAGGGCTCTCAATTCCTGCGACCGGGCTTTGTACTCGGGACGCGCGGCCAGATTCGCCAGCTCGTGGCGATCGTCGCTGCTGTCGTACAGTTCTTCATCACCGTTGGCGTAGTGAATCAACCGCCAGTCCTCTGTACTGAGCCCGTACGATCCGGGCTCACTCAAATGTGTGATCGAAACATGCGGCCACTCAGCTTCGGGATTCCTGAGCAACGGAACCAGACTCGGTCCGTCATTGCCCGGCTTTGGTGCCAGACCTGCCAGTTCGACCAGCGTCGGAAACAGACTCAGTAGGTTCGCCGGCTTCGAGCAGACACTTCCGGGCCTGGTGCCCTCGCTCAATCCCGGAGCACCGGTGGGAACTCGGATAATTAACGGAACGCGGGTGCAGACGCGCCACGCCGTGTATTTCTGCCAGTGCTGCTTCTCGCCCAAATGCCAGCCGTGATCACTCCATAACACCACAATGGTGTTGTCAGCATTCGGGCCGGCTTCAAGCGCGTTGATCACTCGACCGACCATTGCATCCGCGAACGCGATCGATGCGAGGTATCCCTGAATGCCTTTCTTCCATTGATCATGTGCGCGGATGTGTGCGAAGTACCGATTCGGACCGCGCTTCTTTCCGGCGGGTGGCAGGTCTTCCAGATCGTCTTCCTCGTAACCGGGCGGAAGCTGAATGTTCTCCAGCGGAAACTGGTCAAAGTATTTCTGCGGGACGAACCACGGCTCATGCGGTCGGTAGATGCCACACGCAAGGAAAAACGGTTTTTCGTGCTTCCGGCCCAGTTGTTCGCCGATCCACTTCGAAACCAGCCAGTCGCCTCCAAATTCTTCATCCGTCGCGTCGAGTCCGCCCCAGTCCGTTTCGTTGTACTGCCACGGTCCGCCACGCGGCAGACTGACTGGTCGCTTATCGGGATACAGCGTTCGCGGAAACGGGTTCTCTGTTTCTTTGGGCGGGAAGTATTCGTCCCAGGAAGGCGCATCGATGAAGTAATGCAGGATCTTGCCGGACCCCGCCGACCAGTATCCATTGTTGGAAAAAATTCGTGGCAACAGCACGGCGTCTGGCAGGATCTCTCGCATCTTCTGGCGATTGTCGTACATGCCCGACTTGTGTGGCGAGATGCCGGTCATAATCGCCGTACGCGAGGGATTGCACGCCGGAGCAGCGCAATGCGCGTTGTTAAAAAGCACGCCGCTGGCAGCCAGTCGGTCGATGTTGGGTGTTTTCGCCTGAGGATGCCCGCCCAGGCATCCGATCCAGTCGTTGAGATCATCCATTGAGATGAACAGGATGTTCGGTTTCCCGTGAGCAGCTTGCGAAGCCGTCGTAACGCAAGCAACCACAACCAGGCAGGCGACAAGAATTGAATCACGTCTCAATTGGATAGCCATTCGTCACTCTCCAGCGACCTGCCAGAATCTTACAAGTCAACCTGCAGTAGAAGTGTTTTAATATCGGCCTTATACAAGCACGAAGAGTGAACCGTCTGCCACTGGCTTTGCCAGTGCCCTGGACAGAGCAAACTACGGCGTGATTTCAGCACTGGCTGAGCCGGCTCGGCCAGTGCTGAGTTGTGCCTGCAGACACCAGATTCCAAGGGGCACTCGCGAAGCCCGCAGCACGCTTTCAACAGGCTGCTGTCGCCGTACCGCAGCCGAGTACATTCATCATCATCTACCCGATCAATTCACTGATCGGAGCTTTGCTGTCCTGAAGTGTGTCCAGCTGGACTCCCATGCGGTCGAGCATGGTGTGCCATACCGAGGCGAGCAACCTGCACTTTCTTCGGCAGCATCGCGTCGAGCATCGGCAGTGCCAACGCGACGCCGGTTCCTCGGAGCAGCGTTCTTCGGTGGAGCTGTTTTGTCATAATCAATCCTCGCTTCAGTTCAGTCAGGTCTGACTCTCAAACGGTCCGGCGTAACCTCACAGTGCCAATTCGGAATTTCAAAACGAACAAAGCGGCACGGCTCAACTTCAATCTGCATCCAGTGCGGGTCTGAGTGCGTCCGGTGTCCGAGCAGAGATGGGGGTGTCGGCGAGCGGCTGGACCTCAATCCTGCCCGGCCCACCGCGTGAAATCCAAGCTGCATCGATAACCATCTCGCGCTTCCCTTTTACCCAGCTCCAGGCGAGCCCGAAACACAGCTGGTCGTTCTTTGGCGGCTGATTCGTGAACTTCCCGTCGACCTTTCGCATGAACTTCGAAAGCGGAATGACCGCCTTGTGCCAACGGTTGTTCGCAGGCGATTGCACTGTGTTCAACATGTGCAAAGTCACCTTGGACGTTTCGGGATCATCGGCCCGGGTAAGGAAGAACACGTTCATCCAGCCTGGTTGTTCCATCCGGTAGATCATGTGCAGATGTGAGTCGTCGTAGACACGGAAGAGGCCGTTAATCCAATCGTTGATGTCGATGGAGTAAATCTCAACGGACCCTTCGCCTGGAATTTCTGTGACACCGCCACGTGAGCCCTCCGGCAGCCCGTCGGTGACCGCTCGACCAGCGGCACAGTTGGCAGGAAGACCATTTTCAAAGTCCTGGAGCCACCTGTCGGAGCGGGGACGTGTGTCTTCAAGCACGACATCGCGGGACTCGAAATTCGCGACGGCGCGTTTGCCCTTGTCGACGACGAGCGAATTTCCGTCGCCGGTACGAGTCATTTTCACTCGACCCTCCGTCACGTGAAGGTCGGTGACGTGCGTTGTCGCGGC
>CAYSJO010000855.1:0-14434 GCA_964431285.1 uncultured Planctomycetaceae bacterium | reverse complement strand
GATGGTGAACTCGCCCGAGGGTAGTTCCACGAGAATGATGCTCGCACTGCGGTTCTCTGTATCCGGCCGGCTGGTCATGACCGGGACTGCCGCACCGGTTAGCCGATTCGTGACCGTCATCGCGGATGGATCCAGCGTGCTTCCCTCGGCTGCGTTGCGTTCGACCTTCACTCCGAAGACGGTTGGAGTCGAGCCGTTCGAATCGGGAACTGTCAGAGTTAGATCGGAAGTTCCGCCCGGAGGCACGGTGAAAGTGTCCTGTGCGATAACGGAAACGCTCAACAGAGTACGATCTTCAAGCTGTTCCGTTCGACGCGGCGGGACACCGGTCAACCGACTGGGGGACCATTTCGCAGGTGCTGCACTCCGTCGAAAACGGGATGACGGAACGAACCGATGAAAGATCTGTGAGAGGTTTTTCATAAGGACGCGATCCTGAAAGTTCTGCGAAGCTTCCTGACACCCACGTCAATCAGCGTGGCAGGCCGTGACTGAACATGTTTGTCTTCCAAATGCTGGGCGGGCGTTTGGAAGACTGAATAGACTCGATCACTACAACTCGGACCCTGAGCGCGCTGGATTGATCACTCATTCCCCGAATCTGAATTCGGCCGCACGACCCGCCTATCGCAACCTGCCCCTGCCACCGGTTCAGATTCGATCGGTATTGGAGTCCGGGTAATCGGAAAAGGTTCCCCGGACGACCGGACCGGACTGCGGTTTTGATCCGCTTCTGCAAAAACGGACCGCCAGCACAGCTCCGTTCCGGCCCCAACGTGGGTCCTGGCTCGAGTCGCAGCCAAATGGAGTCAGCGTACTGTTGGCCGGAAACACGATGCAATGCTCCAGGCAGCCCGCTCTGGGATTGACGCAACTGTCTGGTCAGCCAGGAGTTAATGACTGCATCCGAGACCACACCGGCACAACGCGACAGACCAGGTCCGCCCACATTTAGAGGACCCGGGCGGTGTCGGCAGAGCCTGGTCTGGCCTGTTGCCACAACTGAGTGTGTCGGGCAGCCTCTCTCGAAAAATCTGACAATACTGGACAGATTCAACACCAATCTCGCGAGAAGGATGCTCTCCATTGCTGTAATTCAAGTCCCATCGTAAAGCTGTAACGGTTGCGCGGGTCAGACAGACTGCATGAACTCGTCCTGTTGTTGGGTTACGAAGGCCCGCACGATTGCCGCAGAAGGACTCTTTGGATCAGCCTGCAAGGTCGCATCTGCCGAATCGATGCAAGGGCCTCTCCGTCCCGACGAGCACATCGGATCGTGCGCAGTGCAGGACGGGGGAAGCAGCTGTCGGCTGACCGTCCTTCGCGGAGCGCAGGATGGACCCACATGGAGTCGAGTCCATGCGGCATGGACTGAGAGTCGGGGGAGATCACGTATGACGAGTTCTCGGATATGCATTGTGTGCCTTGTCGCCACAATGGGGGCGTGTGCCACCGTCTCGGTTTACGGCCAGTCCAACACACTTTCCGCGCCCAGCGTGCTCAATGGACCTCGCCCCGTGCGTTCGACCGGGGACGTTTCTCGAGCCAGGACGGCTTCAATGCCGAGGCGGGCCGTAACAGCCAGACTTTCGCCAATACCGAGAAAAAAAGACTCGCGTTCTCTCCGCCGTCTGGTTCCCACAAAACGCCTGCAGATCTCAACATCAACGACGTCCCGGCCACCCGCGATCGATTCTCAGTTGTCAGTTTCAGCCTCGTGGACGGCTCCATTTGCACTGAACCCTGACACGAAGAAAACTCCCCAAACGCCAGGTCGCCTGTACTCGGTGTCGTATCCCGATGGAATGCCGACGGCAGCGGATGGCGAAGCGGATGCGTCATACGGTGTGGAACACATCGCGACCGACGACGGACAACCAGGCAGTGCTCTGGCAGGTGTGGGATTCACGACGGCCGAAGCGTCTCTTGCAGGCGTGAATGGCGCGACCTGTGGCAGTTCCGGATGTGGTCACGCGGACGCTGATGCCTGCGGGTGCAGCAGGACAACGCTACTGGAACTCGTCGATCCTGAATCTGAGTTCTTTGTCAGAGGCTGGGTTGCTCAAGGCATTACCTGGAACCCTGACGGTCCCCGTAACAACTTCAACCTGCCTGTCACCTTCAATGACCGGGCGAACGAGTACCAGCTCAACCAGATATATGTGTCGATGGGAATCGAGGCGGATGAGTCGTTTGTGGATTGGAGTTTTGGAGGCAAACTCGATCTGCTGTACGGGACCGATTACTTCTTCACAACCAGCCTCGGCCTGGAGACTCACCGCGACGGCACTCCCCGCTGGAACAGTGAAGACGGCCCGCGCAGTGGTGGTGGTGCTGCCCTCTACGGTCTGGCCATGCCGCAACTCTATGCGGAATTGTGTGCGCCTGTCGGTAATGGCGTACGGCTGAAGTTCGGCCACTTCTACACAATACTGGGGTATGAAACAGTCACCGCGCTCGACAACTTCTTCTACTCGCATTCCTACACGATGCAGTATGGCGAACCCTTCACACACACCGGCATGCTCGGTTCAACCGAAGTAGCCGATGGCGTCACAGTGCATGCCGGATTCACCCGAGGCTGGGACAACTGGGAAGACCCCGACAGCGACCTTTCGTTCCTCGGTGGGGTCGAGCTCGATCTGATTCAGGACACGACGACACTGGCCTACGCAATCTCCGTTGGTGACGAAGACGTGCCTGGCGGACGCGGTGATGACAAGCGGTCGACGTACAGCATGGTACTCACGCATCACGTGAATGAACGCACGCGGTACATCCTCCAGCACGACCTGGGTTATCAGGAAAGAGGAACTCCATTCTCGCTGCGGACGGCGAAGTGGTATGGCGTCAATCAGTACCTGATTACCGACGTGACTGATTGCCTGTCGGCGGGAAGCCGGTTCGAGTGGTTCCGAGACCACAACAACGCCCGCATCCTCGGCTTTCCGACAGAAGGTGCGAACTATTTCAACTTCACCGTGGGACTCAACTGGCGACCGGCTCCCAACATGGTCATTCGACCGGAACTCCGGTGGGACTGGTCCAATGTCACACCGCCCTTCGGACTCAACGGCGTATACGACGACTTCAGTGACAAGAACCAGTTCACGCTGGGCACTGATTTGATTCTGTCGTTCTGAGCCGAGGTCGCTGTCGACACGATACCGGCGACGCCTTCTGACTGGTGCATACCGTCACGGTCAGTTGCGAGTCGCCGTCACATGAGGCAGTTGTTCTACAAGGCCACCGTGCCGGTCTGCGCACCGACTGGCAACGTGATCCGAAAAACGGTCACATCGTCCTGGCGTTCCCACATCAGGTTGCCATCGAGACCTTCGACGGCCTTGCGTGCCAGTGCCAGGCCGAGACCGACGCCTTCCGGCTTCGATGTGACAAACGGATCAAAAAGAGTGGCACGAACCTGCTGCGGAGGTCCGTCACCCGTATCCCGCACTTCGATGGTGACATCGTGATGCGTGTTGTCAGCAACGATTTCGACGCGCCCATCGGCACCAGCTGCTTCGATCGCATTCAACGCCAGATTGAGCAGGCTGCCGCGCAGAGCCTCGGCGTTAGACACGGCGACGCCCTGGACCGTGGACACGGCGACGGTCAATTCGACGTGCGTATGACGGCATTGCGGATCGATTAGTTGCCTGATCTCGTTGACGATGTCACTCACATCGCCAGGTTCCGTCGGTGACTGCTCGTGGCGACTCAGTGACAGTAGCCCGCGAATGTGTTGTTCCGTCAACTCGATCTGACGGAGTGCAACATCAAGGCTCGCGTCCTCGGACTGGTCGCAGCCCCGGCGGTGCAGTTGCACGGCCATTCGTGCGCCGGTGACAGCATTTCGGAGTTGGTGAGCTAGACCACCCGCCAGTTGTGCCAGCAGCCGGACGCGCTCCGTGTCACGTATTGTCTGCTGCAGTTCCTGGAGCTGGTTCGACAGCCTGCCGGCGGACACGACTAGATCGTCCAGTTCGTCACGTGGCTCCGGCTCATCCGCGGTCGGCGACTCTGGAAACTGACCGTCTGCAATGGCTGCGAGTAACTCCTGAACGGTTCCAACCCGTTGCCCGATTCTCGCCGCCAGCCACACGGATATCGCCGCCATCACAATGACAGTGACAGCTCCCACAACCAGCGGTGGCCAGATGGCGGACCGACGAGCTTCCTGCCAGCTCGATTCCGGATAGAGGACAAGCAACTCGGAAACGCGGGCGGCACCACCGGCTCGAATGCGGGCAGCGAAGAATCGTCGTCCGGCATCGATGGTCGGTAGTTCCGACAGCGAACTGCCGGCCGAGATCAGAGGTGCCGCGCGGCCTTGCTCAACCACCTGCCGGGCCTCTTTCAGTGTGGCGGCAATGACCTGCCCGGCCTGGTCCAGTGCGACAAACTCAGCACCTGACAACCCGTGCATTTTGTCGAGCACGGGCGCGGTATACGTCAGTCGCGACGCGGCCAGTGTGTCGACGACGCCTCGGATTTGCAGCAAGGTCTGCTGCTCGGCCCTGCGCACTGCCAACCACGCCGAGGTTGCCGCGATGATCGCCACCGACGCGAGCAGCGTCGCAGTGAACGGGATCAGAATCCGCGTGCGGATTGAACTTCTCACGAGCCGGTCTCAAGGGTGTCGGAGTCAACCAACGACTCTACCACACCGCGCAGTAATGGTTGGCGGATGACACGGGTGGTCCGCACTATTTATTTCCGGCGTGCCTTAGCCACAGCCTGACGCAACTCCGGCAGGTCCGACGAACGGCTGCGACCAGACCGGTAATCAACAACCGTCCCATCCGCTGCAACGACAAGCGTCAGCGGGAGCAAGCCACCAACAGACGTCGGATTGCCCAGTTCGTCGAGCGCGCGAGTTGAATCGAGTACCACTGAATAATTCAGCTTCCAGTCGCGAACAATCCGTGTGACATCACGCACAACGGCTGGCTGTGTTTCGTCATCGGCCAGTCGAGCATCAACGACCACGCCGATCAGCTCAACGTTAGCCGGACGTGACTCAAACCAATGCGTGAGGAATCCGACATCGCCATACGGTGCGGCCGGTTTGCCGTGGTAGTCCCAGAAGTGAAGCACGGTAACTTTCCCAGCGATGGCGGATGACGACGTCTGTGTTCCGTCGAGCCGTAGAAATTCGAATTTGCCGAGTGGGGTGCCGTTCGATTTTCTCTGCCAGTCCCGCAAGGCGACGTGCAGTCTCTGCCTTGCGGCGATCTTCCCCCTCGCGCGCCGCAGCGTCGTCGGCTTCCTTCCAACGTTTAAGTACGTCGTCAATGTCGGTGAGTCGCGTCCAGTCTACCTTGATCACCTTCTCGAAGGTCTCCCCGGAAACCGGGTCAGTCTCAAGCACAGCCCGATCAAGGGCCGCAATGAATGCCGCGATTCTCTTCTCGTTTTTCCGTTTGAGCTTTGCTTCAATCGCCTTGCCAAACGTGTTTCGAATCTTCTTTGATTTGCCGGCATGGCAGATATAACAGCTCGCGCTGCCAGACCCGACATCATTGAGTGCGTACCGTTTCTGAAACCAGTTGCGATAGATCGGCCGGGCAGCGGCGCTATCAGCAACACTACACAGAATCAGCACGAGCAGGATCGGACGGATTTTCGTAGCCTCCTGGATCCAAGAGACGCGTTTGTAGTACCCGATTTATCGGGTTTAACAGGGTTGGCTCGAAACGGTCGATCGTCACACACAGGAATATTGCCGTCTATGAACCGCATAAATGCGGTTACTACGAACCGGACCTATAAAATCAACTCGCTGATCGGGCTGTGTGCTGGATCGGCCATGGGCTGCTTCCGGCCGCCGATGTCGAACGAACCGGACGAGTCCATCCCAAGTGCCGACAGGTAGGTGTGGAACAGGTCGCCGTGCTGGACTTCCCGTTCGATGACCTTCGTACCATTGTCGTTGGTCTTGCCAACAACAGCTCCGGGTTTCACTTTTCCTCCACCAAGGCAGACGGACCACGCGGTGCCCCAGTGATCACGACCATAGTACTTGTTGATCCGTGGTGTGCGGCCGAACTCGGACATCACCACGACCAGTGTTGTTTCCAGCATGCCCCGTTCGTGCAGATCACCGACCAGTGTGGAAAACGCCTGATCGAATTCGCCCAACTGCTCAAGGTGGAAGTTGAAGTTCTCGTTGTGCGTGTCGTAATTCGAATGCTGCACCTGCACGAACGGGATACCGTTTTCGAGCAGTCGCCGCGCCATCAGACAGTGCTTGCCCAGATCGAAGCGGCCGTACCTGTCGTTCTCGGAATCCGGCTCCTTGGAGACGTCAAACACGTCGCGACGTTCCATGAGTTGCAGTGCCTGCTCATAGCTTTCCGTGTAGACATCCGTCTGCGCTGTGCGACGCTGCTCCAGGAAGTTGTTGTTCACGCGACGGCGGAATTCATTGCGCTGCACGTCCGCGGCCGCTGTAATCGCTGCCGGTCGTTCGGAATTCGCCGGCGGTTTGCCGTTCACTCCAACACTGGCGTACTTGGGGCCAAGGTAGGCCGCATCGCTGCCGCGTGAGCCGCCTGGGACTCGAATGAATCCCGGCAGTGGATTGCTGGACGACTCGAGGCCTTTTGCACAGACGGCTCCCAGATGCGGATACTCGACACCCGGCATCCTGTCCCGGCCGTACGTCATCTGATAGTTGCCTTTGCCGTGATCGCCGTTCTTCGTGTTGATGCCACGGACCAGAGCCAGTTTGTCCATGTGCTGAGCGGTCTTGGGCAACAGTTCGCAGATATGCGTGCCAGGGACCGACGTTGGAATCGCTCGGAACGGTCCGCCGGTGTCTGTCTTCGGTTTTGGATCCCAACTCTCCAGCTGGCTGAGTCCACCGGACATGTAAACAACGACGACCCGCATCTGCTTCTGCGCCAGTTGCTTTGCGAAGCTCGGCGCTGTCAGGGCACCAAGCCCTCCGACAACAAATCCGCCGGTCATCGTGCCGAGGAATTGGCGGCGAGCCATCAGATGTTCGTTGGAACCACAGGCGTAATGAGCTTTCATGCGATTGGCCTTTTTTCAGGGAAGCCCGCATTCATGCGGACTGGTCAGTGTCTGAGGTGTTTCGTTTGAAGCCAAGATTATGGCTTAGTGATGGAACCGGAATTCGACGGATGTGAGCAATGCCCACGCGATTTCGCGGATTGCTACTGGCCGGTCGTCTTTTCGTTGTGCGAGATACCCGCCCACGGACTTTGTCTCTTCCGCCGTGGGCTGTCGGATAAGTATCGACCGATACAGCTCTGTGGAAAGGGCATTCGGGTCTTCGAGCTTTACAAGACGGCCCGTCAGGTTGTCTCCCGAGGGATTCAGCCATGACAGCACATCCCCGGCATTTGCCAGAAACAGCGCCTGTTCCGCTGAGGCAAAGAATGCATCCTGCGGCTGTCCCTTCTGATTCGCGTACAGGCCAACGAATTTGTTGACAGTTCCCAGAAGCTTCACCGCCGCCGCCTCTTCGATCTCCTGCTCGCGCGCTGTCACCTTCGCAGCGACCTTCTTGTCTTCTTCGCTGAGCGGTTTTTCTTTCGTGAGTCGAGCCCGCTCGGCGGCTCGCTGTACATCGTATTTGCCGGTGACTTCGAGCATGCTCCATGCCAGTTGTTCGGGTGTGAGCGGTTCCAGGCTGGCGATGTTGAATTGCTTTGCCGCCTTCTCGATAACCGATGTCCTCGACTCGTTGATTAGTGGTTCAACCCTGGCGAGTTCGGCCTGCAGTTCAGCCAGACGCTTTGCCGTTGTGTCCGCAGTTTGCTTTGCCGTGGTGAACTCACGGGAAGCTTTCGCGTGCTGGGATGTCGCCTGGTCAAGAACCACCTTTGTCTGGTCAGCGGCCGCTTTTGTCGCGGCGGCTTTCGCCGTTGACTCAGTTGCCTGAGCCGACAGACGGCTAGCCGCGGTCGAAAGTGTGGCCACCGCCTGTTTCAGTTCGGCATCGTCCGTAACTTGACCAAGTGCCAGTTTTGCGCTCGCCAGCGACTCGCCGACCAGCTTCGTTCCCAGCAGCCTTTGAGTCAGTTCCGCTTTCGCCTGGGTGTAAGCCTGATTCGCAGTCTGGAACGCTGTCTGCGCTTTGGTTAGCGCGGCTGTGGCAACGCTCAAATTCTGAGTCGCCTTCACCAACGCCGTTTGGGCAGCTGCGTCCAGTGGTTCGGCTTCACGAAGAGCCGGACGCAATTGCGCGACCTTCTGCTCCGACTCACCCAGTGTGACGACACTTTGTAGAAACGCGACCTGCTGTTTCGCGTGCTTTGTTGTAGTGCGTGCGCTCTCAAGTTCCTTCTGGGCTGCGATCAGCGCTGCCCTGCGCTCACGTGTTTTCTGCTCGACCGGCGTCAATTTGACACGTTCTACATCGACTGGTTTTTGAGTTTCAGCCAGTTTGGCCTGGGCATCGTCGGCCGGCTTCTTCAGTGCTTCGGCTTCGGTTTTCAGTTTGGTGGCTTGAGCAACCAGTGCATCCGACTTCTTCTTTAATGTCGCCGCCGCAGTGGCCAGCTCTTTGTCGTCTGAAACGGCAGCGACTGCTGCCGCGGCGGTCGTCGACGCAGCCAACAGCTTGTCGGCAATCGGTTGTTTTGCAGCGAGTGCCTTCTGTTTCGCAGTCAGCGCGATCACCGCCGCATCTCTCTTCTTAGCAGCTGCGACTGCAGTCGCCACCACCTTGCCCAGCGCAGCTCGCAGCGGTGTGGCTTCGGCCAGTGCAGCGTCGAGTTCCTCAAGGGCCTTTTCCGCCTTTGTATCGGCCGCTTCGACGGCCGCCGACGAAGACTCCGCCAATGTCTGCTTTTGGGGAATGGCCTGTTTCGCCGCTTCAACGGACGACGCGAGGTTGGCCGGTAACCGGAACGAACGTTGGTAAACCCCCGTCAGTGCGACTTCTCGCATGAAGGCACGAATGTTGTAATTCGACGCGACGAACTCCTGAGTGATCAGATCGAGTAAGGCGGGATTGGTTGGTGGGTTATCCGAGTGATGTTGGTCGACCGGTTGCACCAGGCCGCGTCCGAGCATGATCGCCCACAGCCTGTTGGCGATGTTTCGATCGAAGGCGCGATTGCCGCCGGCCGCAACCAGTTCTGCCAGTTTCGCCCGGCGACTGTACTTCGGGACCGGACGGACATTCTTGGCGGGTTTAACGTTGTATGCCTCTCCAACAGCAAACACAGGCTCGGTGAACTCCACGCTGCCCGGAAGTCGCGGGCCTGTGCTGGCCTGTCGATCGGTGAAAACCGACTTGAAGCTCGCGCCGCCATCAGCAGACTCAGCCAGCAGAGCCGGTTTCTTTGCGTCGGGTCGGAATAGCGTGGTCCTGCGTACGAACGCGTACAGACCGTAATAGTCTCCCTGGTAGTAGTCATCGATGTTGGGGTGGTCGTGACATTGGGCACACTGCACATCGACGCCGAAGAACATGCGACCGATCTCGCGGGTCAATAGATTCGGCTCGACATCGCGTTCCATGAAGAATGCGGCAGCAGGCCGGTTTTCGCCGGGCGATCCGTCTGCAGCCAGCAGATCGCGAGCGATTTCGATCCACGGTTTGTCGGCCTCGATTGCTTTGCGAAGCCAGCCGCGAAACTCAGCCGATTTGACATGCTTGCCGGCACGACGTTCCATCAACATAACGTCGAGTACTGCGGCCATGTGGCGAGTGAAATCGCCGCTACTTGCCAGTCGGTCAACCAGCTGTGTGCGTTTGTCCGGAGACTGATCTGCCAGGAATGCGTTCGTCTCGCGAGACGACGGGACGCGGCCAATCAGATCTAATGACACTCGCCGGAGAAACGTGAGGTCATCGGAAATATCGGCTTGCGGACCGCTCACCGTTTGATCGACGATCTGATTGATCTTCACATGCAGGGGTTCGTCTGCCTGCAAGGGATGAGTAAGGCCAGTGGCCACCAGCTCAGCAGCGACCAGCAGGGAGAGTAGTCGAGAATTCATGGGCCGGGTCCATCGGGTGTCCACGTCGGATGTGCCACGCACGGGCGAAGGTGGGATTCCGAGAACACACTTGCATGTGGTCTCACTCATTCGAGCGTCAGGCATAAACACGGCTTGATATGATACGGTTGGCTGAAATACATGGTCAATCGCAGACTGCAGCGTGTGCTGCCGGGATTGTGTCTCGCACGGGCCGCTGCGAGTGATAGGATCTGGCGAGTGTTCTGTATAAACGCTGACGGAGCCGGCACATGAGACCATTTCCGCTGATCGCGATCGCTCTCTCGCTAACGTTCATTATTGGCGATTTGAATCAACGTGTGTTCGCACAGGATTTGATGCTGACCGAGCAGAACGTCCTGAAGTCGATTGAGTGTGGACGCAAAGCCATGCTGAGGCGGCAAACCGCAACTGGCGAGTGGAAATCCACCGGCAGCCAGCACGTTGTCGGAGAAACCGCCCTCGCAACTTTGGCGTTGATCTATTCGGGCATGGACACGAACGCGCCCGAGATTCAGCGATCTGTCGCCTACCTCCGCGACGTCGATATTCCGAACATGACGTATGAAGCGTCGCTGATGCTGATGGTTTTTGCGGCAGTGAAGGATCGTCGTGACCGCATTCGGATGCGGCAGCTTGTCGCCAATCTAGAGACCGGCCAGATCCGACGCGGAGCCATGATGAAAGGATGCTGGAGCTACTACACGAACGATGCCTTCATCGACACCGGAGGCGATCACAGCAACGGGCAGTTTGCCGTGCTGGGTCTATACGAGGCCGCTCACGTGGGGATTCCAGTCAGTCGTCAGACTTGGGAAATGGCGCGGGAGCATTGGTTGCTCGCTCAAAACGGGGACGGTGGTTGGGGTTATTCCGCCCGCGCAAACAGTTCGGGCAGCATGACTGCCGCCGGCCTAGCCGTCATGGTGATGACATCGGCAATGCTCCAGAAGGATGAGAAACTCGACGCGAACGGCAACCCGGTGGTCATCGTCAATGGACAGAATGAGCCGGCCTGCTGTCAGCCGCCGGAATCGAATGATTCGATTGAGCGTGGCGTCCGCTGGATGGCGAATCATTTTGCCGTGAGCCGCAACCCAAGCGGTGGCGGGTGGCTCTACTATTACCTGTACGGGCTTGAACGTGCCGGTCGATTGAGCGGCCGTCGGTTCTTCGGCGAACGCGACTGGTATCGCGAAGGCGCGCGGTTTCTGATCCGCAGTCAGCAACTGCGTGACGGCTTCTGGAATCCCGGTGGAAACGAAGCAAATCCGGTCATCGGGTCCAGCTTCGCACTTCTGTTCCTGTCCAAGGGGCTGGCTCCGGTTCTGATCAACAAGCTCCGCTACGACGCCGCAGCCGGGCAATCCTGGAACTGGCAACCAAACGACATCCGCAATCTGACCGATCGGATTACCGGGGCCGAAGGCTGGCCGAAACTGATGACGTGGCAAGTGCTGGACTTTGTGCGCGACCCGGACAATCTGAAGCTTAGTGATCTGAATCAGTCGCCGATTCTGTATCTGGCTGCTGGTTCAGCGCCCGGCGCACGACCGATGTTCTCCGATCATCAGATCGGGCTGCTGCGCGAGTACGTCAACCTGGGCGGATTCATTCTGGCGGCCAACAACTGTCGTAACCCGGAATTTCGAGAGGGCATCGACGAATTGATTGATCGTCTCTACCCCAATGGTGAAACCTCCATGCAACGGCTTCAGGCTGATCATCCCGTGTTTCGCGCCGAGTACCTGCTCAACGGAGACACGATTGAGTTGTGGGGCGCCGAGTTCGGCTGCCGGACCGCGATCATGTATTCACCCGACGACCTGCCCTGTCTCTGGAATCGCTGGAACCGGTATCCCGAGGAGCGTGGCAACGATGGTCAGAAAGAGCTGCGTGCTCAGTTTCTGGGACGGGTCGAGCGGGCGCTTAACATCGGCACGAACATCGTCACGTACGCTACTGGCCGCGAACCAATCAACAAACTGAAGCGGGCGGAGCTTGCAGCCAGTGATGAGAAAGGTTTCACCATGCGGCGCGGGCTGCTTCAGATCGCTCGCGTACGACACACAGGAGGGTGGGACACCGCCCGCAAAGCTGCCCGTAATCTGACACTCGCACTCAACAAGACCGTCGGACTGACAGCGTCTACGGAACCGGCCGCAGTCAATCCGACGGCCGAGAATCTGTACGACTATTCGATGCTCGTGATGCATGGCCGGCAGCGTTTCACGATGACTCCCGAGGAACGTGATCGCCTGAAGTCATATCTCGATCGCGGCCGCGTGCTGTTCGCCGACGCCTGCTGCGGAGCTCCTCAGTTCGACCGCGCCTTCCGGGCATTATGCGGCCAGTTGTATCCGGGCCATCAACTGGAACGCATTCCGATCGACGACGAGTTATTTCAAATTGGTCACAGTCTGGACATCGTGCGTCGACGGCGAAGTCGCGCGACAGCGGACAACGCCATCGCTGGCAACGTCGAAGCCGCACCTCCATTTCTTGAGGGAATCAAAGTCAACGGGCGGTACGTGATCATCTACAGCAAATACGACATCAGTTGCGCTTTGGAACGACAGGCCTCTGTAGCCTGTGCCGGCTATGTCCCGGACGATGCGGTCCGGATTGCCGTCAACGTGGTGCTGTATGCCAAGCTGAAGAGCGAGACGGTCGCCTTGCCACGCTGAAACGCCGTCGCTTCGTACGCCCATCTGGATGCTGCTGAATTCAACGGGTACGATCACGCCTTCTGACTGGAATCCGCGACTCCCAGGAAGGCAGGCACGTGGCCGAGCCGCTCGTCAACTATCCGCAGATCATTCTCTCCGGCACGGATCCCGATCTGCCCGACACTCCGTTGTACGGCTACGAGAAGTACTCCGACTTTCAGGAGATTGCTCGCGGAATGAAGGCGGTCCTGCATTCGTGCTGGGACAGCGTATTGGGCCGTACGATTGCGATTAAGCGGCTGCTGCCGGAATACGCGACCGACCCATATGAACGTCGTCGGTTCTTACGTGAAGCACGCGTGACTGCTCAGTTGCAGCATCCCAATACCGTGCCGGTCTACGGGATCGGTAAGGACGACGAGGGTGGCCTGTACTTCACGATGAAGAAACTGACCGGCGAAAACTTCTTCAAAATCCTGCAGCGACTCAGTTGGGGTGACGCCGTTACCGAGCGTGAGTTTAGTCTCGACGTGCAGATCGAATTGATCATTCAGGCGTGTCAGGCTCTGGCATACGCTCATCTGCACGGGATCATTCATCGCGACATCAAGCCGGAGAACATCTGGCTGGGTGAGTTTGGAGAAGTGGTCGTGCTCGACTGGGGAGTGGCCAAAGTCTGGGGCACTCCGAACGACGGTCGCATACCGGATGCTCAGACTGCTGACGAAGCCGCGACGCACGAGCTGGCAATGTCTGGCGCTCGTGCACTGCGCACGTTGACGATGGATGGTCAGCGGCCAGGCACACCTCTTTACATGTCCCCCGAGCAGGTTCGCGAAAGACCACTCGACGAACGCACGGACATCTTCAGTATGGGCGTCCTCATTTACGAGATGCTGGCTTTCCGCGAACCGTTTCGAGGTCGCACGGTCAACGAGACGTTTCAGAGGATTCTCCACTTCCCTCTGAAACCACCCAGCGAAACAGCACCGGATCGCCGAATACCGGAATCATTGGACTGGACTGTGTTGAAGGCGGTTTCGAAAAGGCGTGAGGATCGTTTCGATTCCATGCTGGAAATGATTGATCATTTGCGTCTTTCTCGTCTGGATGTGCTTCGTGAAGGCGATCGGACGCCTGATCCAAAGGGTTGATAGCGGTCGAATGATCGTCGCCTCCTTCCACCAACGTCTCCAAACAAAGCCCCAAGCGGGGTCGTCCTGGAGCGATATGGGGCTCCGACACCGTGGACTACTGGCGGATTCCTGGGCTTATTTTCCGTCCTTCTACAGACGTCGGTTTTCCGGTCCGTGACACGACGTCTCACACCGAAATCAGAAAGCAATTGATCTCAGAAGACGTCAAGCATTCGCGACGGTGTCCACTTCCGGCAATGTGCGGGCGATCTCATTGACACGATAGCCCATTCCGTTTGATCCGAGGGTCGACAGATCGACGCTGCCAGACTGCCGTCGGAACATGTCCAGGTGCACCGCTGCTTCCGGCAATGACGCGTCCGGATAGAACTGCATGCTGTTGGTTTCGACGCTGCCAATAAGCGTCCCGGCAGCTGCGGCCAGTCTCAGGTGAGCGATCTGGGCCAGCATGGGATTCGCCAGGTCCTGCACCATGACCGGCATGCCGTGCGCCTTTGCCCAGCACAGGCTGAGGATGGCTCCAGTCTGAGGCTTACAGGTCTTGAGTGCCACGCCCGACCAACCGAGTTCCCGGCCGCGACGGATGTGCCGCCAGTCGTGTGCACTCTCGTCGAGGTACACCGG
>CAYSJO010000854.1:0-11405 GCA_964431285.1 uncultured Planctomycetaceae bacterium | reverse complement strand
CGGGGATCGGCCTGACGGTCCAGCCGGACTTCGTGCTGCTTCAATGGCGAATTTCGATTGCCGATTTGAAGCGGGCGCGATCGTGGTGGTTCTGATGAGCTGAAATGCTGCTGACGAATCTGGTTGGCGGGACGACTCAGAACTCAGTTCATTGAGTCTTTCGTGGCGGCCAGTCTGATCAATCTTTCCTGGCCGCCTTCGGAACACGCTTGTCCAATTGCCTCCTCTACGGGCATCATTACAACGCCGCTGGCGATTCACTCGCTGCGCGATCACTATTTTCAACCCGATCGGAGTCCGTCATGGCTCTTCAATCCCGCTGCCCCCACTGTCGGAAGACACTCAAGCTCAAGTCGAAGTCCGCGTTCGGGAAGCAGGTTCCGTGTCCGAAATGCGGCGAGCGATTCACCGTGAAACCGTTCAAAGCGCCTGAGCCGGAACCCGAAGATGAATGGGAAGACGAAGGCTACGAAGAGGCCGGCTACGAAGACGAATACGGCGCACCGGCACCGAAACGATCGTCCCGATCGAAGTCTGGGTCGAAGAAGAAAAAGAAGAAACGCCGCTCGGGTACGCCCGCCTGGATGGTGGGGCTGGGCATTGGCGCCGCAGTCGTTGCAGCTCTGGGGCTGCTGGTCGGACTGGGCATGTTTCTGATGGGCGGTGGGGGCGGTGTTTCTAACGTTATCAACCTCGCCTGGCTGCCCGCTGACGCTGACATGTTCGTGCAGGCTAAGCCGAAGGAAATGTGGAATGCCCCAATCCTGGCACCGCTGCGAGACAGCGAGCTGATGAAGCTGGCGATGCAGAATGCCACGCAACAGGGACTGCCCATCGAATCCAGCGACATGGACTCGATCACTCTGGCAGTCGTCGGTGCCGGAGACATCTACGAGCAGCGGCAGAACCTGTTTGGCGGGGCAGTGGGACAGCCACAGATGGTCCAGTCGGCCGATCCAAAATTGGTCGGCGTCATGCGACTCAGCAAGCAGTTAACCGGGGACGATTTTTCCAGTCTGCCCGCCGCGGAAAAACGCGACCACAACGGAAGCGAAATGTGGGTCAGTCAGCAGGCTGGCAAAGAAGTCGCCTTCCATCTGGCGGACGCTACGACCGTTCTGTTCGGCGAGCCCGAACAGGTGACCTCGGCCATCGACCGCGGGCCGACGGAAGAACGCGTCGAACGGATCGACTTCATTAACGCGGATCATCAATTCGTCTTTGCATTCGCTCCGCAGCGGATTATGCCGAGCCAGGACCAGAGTCTGGGTGATTCGCCGGGTGAAGCACTGGCCAACAGCCTGAATGAATCCGCCAAAGGATTCTCGCTGGGATTGTCATTGACGTCGGACGTGGAACTGGAAGCACGTGTGGTGTGCAATGCTGCCGACGATGCGACGAACATCCAGCGCGACGTCGAGTCAGCCGTGAAGGATGCCCTGGCGAAGATTGACGAGATGGGATCGGCGTCTCCCATGCCGTTCATGGATTTCAGCGCATTCATCAATGTCGGACGCGAATCCGTGGAATCGTTCAAGGTGTCACGTTCTGGTGATCAGGTCACCATTGCGGGTCGCATCCCCGGATCGATCTCGGATGCCATTCAGGAATTGACGAGCAACCCGATGATCGCCGCGATGATAGAAGGAGCCATCAAGCAGGCGGGCAGCGGCGCTACTGGGATAACCCCTGGCGATGCTGGATTCCCTGCGCGTACTGGTTCAGGTGGTTCCGGCGCTACAGAGGCGTACAGCCCAGACGCCCTGGCGGGAGAGACTTCCCCGAGTATCAACACGAGCCCGGATGCGGCCGAGCAAGCCAACATTGATGCGGTGAATCAGGAAAAGGTCGACACGACCGAAACGCTCGATGGCATCCGAGACAAGGTGAAGGACACGACCGGAAAAATCCTCACATTTCCGGGTGGAGGGCAGCGGAAGTTGCCGACGGGGACTATCGGCTCAGGCGGAGACAAATAGTAACCGTTGAGAACGATGTCACAGTCCGGAGATAAGGACACCGAACCGTTTGTTCGCGAGGCCGCCACGGCGGATTTCGCACGATGGGAAGGTGCCCATGTCGGAAAACCAGCCGTTGTCTGGGCGACAGCAGCAGATGTTGATGAAATTCAGACCAACGGTTACGGGTCGACCGTTCTTGATATTTTCGTTCATTTTAGTTATAAATATCCATAAATCGTCCATGTTATCCTCAATACTCTTGAGGCACGCGGATACATCAAGCGGCAGGCCAACAAGTCCCGTTCTATTCAGCTCGTTGCAGGGCTGAGGGGTTTGCCTCGGGTTGGGACGATCGCTGCCGGAGGACCCATCCTGGCAACTGAAGAGACCGAGCATTTCGATCTTGCCGGCCAGTTTGACGCGGCGAATCACTTCATGCTTCAGGTTCGCGACAACTCGATGCTTGAAGACCACATTGACGTCGGAGACCTGATCGTCGTCAGACGGCAATCCAACTGGCAGGACGGCGACACGATGGCTGTGGTCATCGATGGCGACAAAGCCATGCTTAAGCGGTGCTATCGTGAGGACGGTCGGATCAGGTTGGAGCCAGCGCGTCAGGCTCCGAATCCCATCTACGTTGACAGCGATCAGATGCAGATTCACGGCGTTGTCGTCAGCGTGATCCGACAGGTCGAGGCGTCACCGGGCGAGTGAGTCGAACGTCGATGGATTCACAGCAATTCAGCTACCGGAGCTGCGGCACTGCGATCAATCGCGGGACAGGGTCGAAGATGACCGTCTGAGGTGGATTACCGGGAATCACAATGCTTTCCCCGGTCACGAACGGCCGACCGTTAGCTCCCATCTGCGATTTTGCTTTGAAGATGCCGACCAGCTGTGCGATCCGCGGATCATTCGGTCCATTGAATGACCCGACAGTGACCAACGACTTGTATCGGTCATGGAAGCACCAGGCCTCGAACGTGCGGCCCTTCTGAGTTCCGTCAAAAATGCCTTCCCGCAGCATCTCGGTGACTTTCCAAGCACGTAGCGCCGCGTCATTAAGCGTACCGCTGATCTGAAATTTCTCGTCCCGGCCCCGTTGGCTGCTTTGGCCAACCTGCATCTGCGATCGACCTTTGAACGACGCCACGACCAGGGTGTATCGGCCCCGGTTGTTGGCGATCGAATAGTCGCCCGCGGCATTCATTCTCAGCAGCAGCGTGTCGCGTTTTTGAGCTTCGATCTCTTCGGGTGTGAACAGCGGGTTGTATGTCAGAAACGCACCGCTGAACGGCCGAGGCTGTCCTGGAGTGGAGTAAAAAACGCTGTCGTCTTCCCAGTCCAGATTCAGACGTGACATTTCCAGACTCTTGATATACTTCAGAGTCCGCTGAGCCACCGTGCTTTTGGATTTGGGGTAGTTGCCAGCCAGAACACAAATGCTGTCCCGCGCAGCCCGATAACGGAGATTTCCGGAGCCGCCGCCCCGTGAGGACATCCCCAGAGGGTTTCCCGGGTGATCACTGAGCCGAAATGCGTACGCGGGAATATTTCGTTTCCGCAGAGCATAAACCAGTTCATCGGCCGCCTCGGCCGGAGAAATGCCCGGCCGACGTCGGTCCTCGGGCGTTTCGGTCAGGCTGGCCACCATGATCATCCAGGGACCATGCTGTTTGGTGATCCGGTACTGTCGACCCTGAGTCGCATCGATCCGCGCGGCGGACAGATTTGGCGGACTGAAACTGAACAGGCAGACCAGCGCCAGCACGCAGGCGGACGGGATACGCATGGCGAACTCCATTTCGTCAGACGTTCGTAGTCACCCGGACGACCGGGTTTCTGAAATCGAAGGGGACTGGGAACGCCGTGATAAAGCGGCTCAGAAAGGGTTTCAGCGGGCATCAGATCAATCGCAAGTCCGCAATTGAGTCGCTCAGCGAGGGAGCTGAGATCAAGGAAGGGGGCGGGAATCTATGGCGTGTGCCAAATCGGGTCCAGACCGGTGTCTCCCGCTCGCTTCAGACCGCTGTGTCCGCGAGATACCCTGTAGAGCACCTGCCGACAGCACTCAGGAGCCTCTCGATGGCCTTTCCCCGGATGATGCGGGTCCGTCAGAAGTTTGACGCCCCGAAACTCGAAGACATTCCCGCCGAAGTTGATGCTCAACTCGCTCGGCTGAACCTTGGCGAACGGGTCCAGCCGGGACAGACCGTCGCCATCACGGCGGGAAGCCGCGGAATCGCCAACATTGCTGTGATCATCAAAGCGATTTGCGATCACGTGAAAGGACTTGAGGGGATTCCAGTCATTGTGCCTGCGATGGGCAGTCACGGCGGCGGCACGGCCGAAGGTCAGCGGGCGATCGTCGAAGGCTACGGTGTCACAGAGGAATTCACCGGAGCCGAAATCCGATCCAGTATGGAAACGGTTGTCGTCGACGAGACCTCCCACGGAATTCCCGTGCACTTCGACAAGGTCTCGTACGAGTGCGATCACGTCATCGTCTGCGGCCGCGTCAAGCCGCACACCGGCTTCGTCGGTCCGATCGAATCCGGTTTGCACAAGATGATGCTGATCGGCCTGGGCAAGCACGAAGGCGCTAAGATTTATCACCGGGCGATTCTGGACTACAGCTTTCTGGAGATCATCCGCGCTGTTGGCGAATCGGTCCTGCAGAAATGCAGCGTCATCGCCGGTGTCGCGATCGTCGAGAATGCGTACGACGAAACCGGGATGGTCGATGCCGTCGCTCCGGCCGACTTCTACGAACGTGAAACTGAACTGCTGAAGATCGCGACGGCCTGGATGCCGCGGCTGCCGCTCAAGAAGATCGGCCTGCTGATTGTGGACGAGATCGGCAAGAACATCAGCGGCAGCGGCATGGACACGAACGTTGTCGGTCGCAAGTACAATGATCACTCAGCCACGGAAAACGACGTTTACCGAGTCAAACGGATCTTCATTCGCGGTCTGACCGAAGAGACACACGGCAACGCCTGCGGTCTGGGTATGGCCGAATTCACAAACCGCCGCACGGTCGAGAACGTCGACCGCAACATCACGCAGATCAATTCACTCACAGGAAGTCACCCGTCCGCAGCTGCGATCCCGGTGCACTACGACACCGACCGTGAGGTTCTGGAAAACGCGCTTCCCACCGTTGGCCTTGTCGAGCCGGAAAACGCGGTCGTTGTTCAAATCCGCGACACGCTGCATCTGGGCGAAATCCTGGTCAGCGAATCCTGCCTGCCCGAAGTCCAGGAACGCGACGACCTTGAACTCATCGACGGTCCGTTCGAGACACCCTTCGATGCCGACGGCAATCTGTTGCCGGTGTGAGCGCATGAGGGTGGGTTTGACCCGCGGGAAGGCCACGTGGCCGATATCCGACACCTGCCCGTCGGTTAAACCATGCCACTGACTCCGTTCACCGATTCCCCATGACCGACTTTGCGTCGACTCGGCGGAGCCACCCAGAACGTCACGGCGACAAGTAGCCCGAACGACGCATAGGCCATTGTCAGCACCCACGGTTCAAAGTCCACAAACAGAGCATCGTGGACGCAGTTGGCGATAAAGTCGCCCCGGTAACTGGTTTGTCCGGCCTGCAATCGGAGCCACTTTTCCAGAGTCGTCAAAGGACAGGTAATCTTCAACAGGCTCTCGACCACAACGATCACGATGGCCGCCAGATGCAGGCTGCGAAACTTGATGTTGCGGATCCACTGCCACCGGAAAACGACACCGGCCACAATCGCCAACTGTCCGAGCAGAATGAACAGCACATAGCCCATGTGCAGAACAACCGTCAGATCAGCGGCGGCGTGATAAAGAAAAGGCATGCACCAGAGATGCGCCTGCCACAGTCGTTATTCCCGACGGCCCGACATTTCGCGCCTGTAATCCGTGTTCTCGCCACAACGGAAATCCGCGAGGATGGTCCAGGAAAGGAGTCCCGTCGCACGTGAATGAATCGGCTTTCCTGCAACGAATTCCCTGGTCGATTATCGCCATTGTCATGCTGCTCTTCGGAGTCGGCCTGAGTGCGATTGCGCGTGGTGACGAGCTGTATCAACTGGGTGAGTTTGCTCCCCGGCAGCGACTGTGGGCCGTGATGGGTGTCCTTGCTCTGATTGCAGCGGCGACATGGCCGTACCAGCGTCTGAAGTGGGTCGCCTATCCCGTGTATGGCGTGTGCCTGCTGCTGTTGATTGTGGTCTTCTTCTGCCCGGCAAAAAACTACGCGCACCGCTGGATCCCGCTGGGCTTCATGAATATGCAGCCGTCCGAGCTGGCCAAACTCGCGTACATCGCAGCGCTCGCGAGATACCTGATGCACCGCGACAGTTTCCGTCACTGGTACGGGTTGATCGTTCCGTTCGTTCTCACCCTCGTGCCGACCGCTTTGATTCTCAAGGAACCAGATCTCGGAACATCACTGCTGTTTGTTCCCGTCCTGTTTGCCATGCTGTTTGCCGCCGGCGCGCGACCCCGTCATCTGGTGATCATCTCGATACTCGGGATGCTGGCGGCGCCGGTACTGTGGGTCGGTATGAGTGCCGAGCAGAAGTCGCGAATCGTGTCTTTGTTTACTCAGCAGGACGGCGGCGAGACACCCCAGGGCGATGGGTACCACCTGCATCAGGCCAAACGACTGCACGCGTTGGGCGGTGTGTGGGGCAGCTGGCTGACCGGCCAGCCGTTGAAGAGCCGTCGCGCTTATCACCTGCCGGAGTCTCGAACAGACTTTGTCTTCAGCCTGATCGGCGAGCGGTACGGTCTGGTGGGTTGTCTGGGCATTCTCCTGCTGTACGTGCTGCTGTTCGCACGGCTGCTGGTTGTCGCCAGTAGCACGCGTGAACCGTTCGGGCGTCTGCTGGCTGTGGGCATCATCGCACTTCTGGGTAGCCAGACCGTGATCAACACTGCCATGACAGTCGGACTGTTACCGATCACTGGTATGACTCTGCCGCTGATGAGCTACGGCGGATCGAGTCTTATCGCGACATGCCTGGGTCTGGGACTAGTGATCAACGTGGCATTGAGGCCGACCTACGACGTCTCGGCCGAACCGTTCCGCTTTGACGAGTGAGCACCAGGCGGGTGCGCCACTGAGTAGTCCGTTTTGACGCGCCGCGAGTATGCTCCCGATATCAAACCGATCGAGAGTTCCGCGGCGATTCCATTCTGGAGTGAGCATCATGAAGCGACTGACTGGCTGGTTCTGTCTCGCAATTCTGCTGTGTGCTTCTGTTCTACAGGCGGCAGAACGAAACGTCATCCTTTTCATCACCGATGACGAGAGCCCCACACTGGGCTGCTACGGTGACAAAGCCGCCGTCACTCCGCACATCGACGCACTGGCCAAAGACGGAACTCTGTTTCAAAACGCGTTCGCGACAACGGCAAGCTGCAGTGCCAGTCGGTCGGTTGTGATGTCCGGCCTGCACAATCACCGCAACGGGCAATACGGCCATCAGCATTCGTTTCACAAATTCGCTTCGTGGCACAACGTCGTCACGCTGGCCTTGCCGCGAGTGATGCAACGGTCCGGCTATCGCACGGCTCAGATTGGCAAGTACCACGTCGCTCCCGAAGAGGTGTATCGGTACGAGACGTACATCAAAGGCAACGGCCGTAACGCCGTTCAGATGGCGGACGCCTGTCGGGACTTCATTACCAAAGAGGACGATCGGCCATTCTTCATTTACTTCGGAACAAGCGATCCGCATCGAGGGGGCGGACGGGATCAGACGGCCGCCAGCGAACTGAAGCCAGACCTCTTCGGCAACAAACCCAATCGCGGCTCGCACCCGGGCGTCGACGAAGTGTTCTTCGAACTGGCCGATGTCCCGATTCCGCCATTCATGACCGACACGCAGGAGACGCGTGAAGAACTGGCGCAGTACTACCAGTCGTGCGCCCGGATCGATCAAGGAGTTGGACGCCTGGTAAAAATTCTCAAAGAAGCCGGCGTGTACGACAAAACGCTGATTGTCTTTACGTCCGATCACGGCATGGCGTTCTCCGGCGGAAAGACGACTGTCTATGAAGGCGGACTGAAAGTCCCGTTCGTCGTGCGCAACCCCTACGAGGAAAATCGAGGTGTTGTCTCCAACGCATTAATCAGCCACATCGACATTACGCCGTCGTTACTCGACTTCGGTGGAGGCCTGGACAAGAAAACCAATGGCCCGATAGACCCGCTTAATGCCGACACGTAGTGGAAAAAGCGGGGTGAAAACCTGAAGGAAAACCGCGGCCCGCGCGGTGGCGGACTCACCAGTTATCACGGCGCGTCATGGATCAATATCCTAGGTGACGCGGATGCTGAGCATCGTGAGACGATTTTCGCCTCACACACCTTCCACGAGATTCAGATGTATTATCCGATGCGAGTGGTCCGCGATAAGAAATACAAACTGATCTGGAACATCGCTCATCCTCTACCGTATCCGTTCGCGTCCGATCTGTGGGCAGCATCGAGCTTTCAGGCTCAGTTCCGCAAAGGGATGGACGCGCCCTACGGTCGCAAGACGGTCGGCCAGTACATCCACCGTCCGCAGTTTGAGCTGTACGACATCGACAAGGATCCGGATGAAGCTCGCAACCTGGCCTTCAGCACTGATCACGCCGACATCCTGAAGCAGTATCAGGCCACGCTGAAAGCGTTTCAGAAAAAAATGCACGATCCCTGGATCATGAAGTGGGATTACGAGTAACGACTATTCGGCTCGGGCTTGTAGTGCTGGTGATTCCCTTTGCTTACTGCTCACCCATCGAGACGGTCATCTCGGTTTTCATGCCGGGACGCAGCACGAGCTTTGGATTGTCCAATTCGGCCCAAACGCGAACCTGCCCGTTCACGGGATCGATCTCCGGGCTGACGAAAGTAATCTCACCGGGAAACGTCATGGGACGTTGACCCGTCCTGCGAATCGTGATTTCGGCTGGCGTACCGCGCAGGTTTCCGGAGATCAGATCGGCCTTCACAAAGCCTTCCGCGCGGAGACGATCCAATCGCACCAGCCGCAACACGCGCGTACCAGGCTCGACCCATTCCCCAGCGTGACGAAACACCTCGGCCACGACACCACCCAATGGGGCGCGAATCCGGCGTTTGGCAAGTGCAAGTTTCGACATTTCGAGCGTACGTCGCTCGATGTCGCACGTGATCGCTGCCAGTTTCACGTCACGTCGCGCCTGCTCGACTTCGAGTCGGTTTCGTTCAACCGTCTGCTGTTGCTCTGACGTGGCGGCCTGTTCCATCTTTTCTTTGAGCTGGGCGATCGCTCATGCGTTACGGCTGTTTCCGAATCGCACGACGCATTACGGGCTGTCACTCGTGAACCAGACACTGAAACAGCGTTTTGTGCGCGTGCGTCTGTTCAAAGTCGCGCGTCCCGCAGAAGCCGACTGGGCACGCGGACTGCTGTACTCAGCAGACTCGTTTCTGAATCCGAATCCAGGACTGCTCCAGGGCCTGGCTGCTGGTCTGGAACGCAGCCGTCAGATTGAAGCGCCTCTGGCCGAGTCGTCCGAACTCGAACTTCCCGGTGACGGCAGCCCCGTTCCCATCGCGTTTAAGGACGTCTCACCTGTCGCCGCATCGACTCCGGCAACGTCCGTCGCACCAACGGTCCAGGCGCCGAACGTGACTCATGGTTTGATCGCGGTCGTCACCAGCCTGCGGTCCGACGGTGAGGCTTTTGTCGAGACGGACCAGGAGTTGTTGCACTGGATCGAACTCGATCCCATTCATCCGCGCCAGATCTACAACTGTACGGCCGAGTGGTCTGCAGTCGGAGGGGTTGTGAATGTGCAGCTGACCTCGAAACTACAGTTGCCTCCGGGAGCGGAACAGAACGAAGTGGGGATGCGGTGCACGCTGATCACAGAAAGCGATCCAGCGCCACAGGTCCTCTCCCGCGACTACGACGGCCTGGCCCCGGCATTCCATTTCGAGAATTTGCCACCCAGCACAACACCGCGCCGCATCCGGCTGGACATCGACGGCTACCCGCGTGCTTTTGTGTTGGACCTCGCATGTCCCGGTGCCGCCAATCGCCAGGCGACAGTGATGGCCGGCCGATTCCATGTGCACTTCCAGTCCATTCGTTCCGATGATGGAAGACTGGCGTTTTCCGGGGCGAACCGGCTGGCGGACGGTTTCCAGATTGCTGACGGGAACCGCTCACCGAATCAGGTGTCGTCGCCTCTGATGAAACGACCCGTCTTTAAGGGTCGTTTAGCCGACGATTCAACGCCCAGACTCAATACCGTTCTGTCGGTAGAGGCACCGGATACGTTCGCTGATCGCGGGCAGACACGCGACGCAATTGTCGTCTCCATTGACGGCGCGACGGTCTCGACTTTCCGTCGTGAACGTGACACGCAGATCACGCTTCAAAGCGCCTCGCCGACCGGCATCCTCACGTTGCATGCGAAGGTGTCAGACCACGTGATCTCGTTCCGGCCCAATCGCTCAAGTGGCGAGATTCCGCTTGAGGTCAACGCACAGTCAGACTGCAATCTGGAAGGTCAGACAAACGACACAATGAGCGTGCTGCTGGACGACACGCCACCCAGCATTACTGTTGAGCTTGCGGAGTCGACCGTCACCGTGGGAGCACCAGTCACGGTGAAGGTCTCAGCCACCCTCACAAAGAACGACGCGCCACTTAAGTTTGTGGAATTCGGCATCGACACCAACGACAACGGGACGCTCAACCCGAGCGAATCGTCCAGAATTCGGCTCGAAGGGCCCCGAAAACTGGAATACGAGGTGGCGACGCGGGCCATGAAACCGGGGGCCTACACGATTCTGGCCCGAGCGACAGACAGCGTGGGACAGGCATCCGCAATGGCGCGCGAAAGTGTGCGTCTGGAGCCGCATGTGAAGCCGCCCGTTGTTGTGACAACACCCACTCCCCCGGCACCTGTTCCAGTCAAACCCGCTCCCGCAGCGCCAGCTCCCGTCGTGCGTAACCCGGCGCCAGTTGTTCCTGCGACAGTCGGAATTGTCCGCGTTCGGTTCACGCATAATGGACGCCGACTTGTCAGAGTGGTCCGACTGACAGCCACTCTGAATGGCAAGTCAAAGAATGCGAAGAGTGGGACTGTGCAGTTCGACGAACTTCCGCTGGGCCGGACTTACAATCTGCGTCTGCAGGGAATCATCCAGTCCGACGTCGTCGATCACACGTTCAAGGTCCAGGCACAGCCCGCCAGCAAGGCGACAACAATCCTGCTCATTTTCTAGTGGACCGTCAGGTCTCAATTTTCGGGTAGAGGCGGTTGAGTTTTGTTCTGGCTTTGGCAGTCGTGAACTGCCAGTCCACTCCGGTCTGGGCTTTGTTGCGTTCTTCGGCCCAGGGCGTGGCGCGGGACTGGACTTTCGACTCGCTTTCCAGGCGGTCGGACATCGACTGGCGAGTC
>CAYSJO010000853.1:0-8482 GCA_964431285.1 uncultured Planctomycetaceae bacterium | reverse complement strand
TCGATCGTCATTCCGATTTGCCGCGCGGTTTCAACCCAAAGGACGTCCAGCGGATCCTGGTAAGTGGTCTGAACATCTCTCACAGGTCATCCAATTCGATTGATCGCCTGGCTTCGTCGGAAAGGCGATGGTCTCCACGTTTCACATCCACGGCGACAACGTCAATGTCGAATCCATCATCAGCAACGCCCATTGCGAGTTGGCATCACGTGCGCGGTGATCGTCCACGACATTGACAATATCTCGACAGGTTGGCTAGACCACCCTGACGGGCGCCCGCAGTCACCTCACCGACGGGGAGGAGACGAGATGTTGACAGTGTTCAGCTCGAGACAGCGGTGTCTTAACCGTGCTGTGCGGTGGGAGCTCCTGCCACACCGAGCATCCAGGGCGGGAGCCCAAGCCCCAACGTCGCTGACCAGGGCGGGATTGGTGTTGCCGGACGATCGGACAATGAACGTCATCCACCTGGTTCTCGAAGGTGGGCCGTCCCGGTCGGACATCTTTCCGACAGATGCTCGTGGAGATCGCCGCACCCGTTTGCGATGTAGATGTAATGGCGCATCCGCGCTCGGCCTGCATTTACCGTCGGTGGCACGGACGTTTGTGACACTGCCCACCATGCACGCGCGGGATGGCAGACCGCCCCTGCTCAATGGTGACGGCGGCACATAAGAAAGCCGTTTTCAGTCCTGTCGAGGTTGGTTCGTGATCAGTTGCAGATAAGTACTCAAATAAGGTTATAAAGGGCCGGAATGGCCGGCGATGGAAATGACCGTTCAAGGGAGCCGCGCGATGCAATTCGTCAAATACCTTGCCCTGATGCTGTCGCTGACGGTGTTTCTGTTCGCTTCTCCAAACCTGGCGGCACAGTCCGACGCACCGGGTCTTGGTCCGGCGGGCGAACTCCTGAGCCTCACGTTCGAACAGACCGGCGGCGAGGTGCTTCGCGGCCGCGATGCGAGACTTCAGTTGATCGTGACGGGCAAGTACTCGAGTGGCCAGTCACGCGATCTGACTCGCAACGTGACCTGGGCATTTTCGGAACCGGGGATCGTGGAAGTTACGGAAGATGGTTTCGTCACTCCGCTGGCCGATGGCGACGTCACAGTCACCGTGGCGTCCGAAGACATCGCGGGGACCACGAGCATCAGCGTCCGACAGCTCGACAGTGAGTTGCTAATCAACTTTCCCAACCAGGTTGTGCCCATCTTTACGAAGCTCGGTTGCAACACGGGCAGTTGCCATGGCAAGTCGGGTGGTCAAAACGGTTTCAGACTTTCCCTGCTTGGGTTTTACCCGAACGACGACTACGAAAGCCTGGTGAAGGAAGCCAACGGGCGGCGCCTGTTTCCCTCTTCTCCCGCATACAGTCTGCTGCTGCTTAAGGCATCCAACCAGCTCGCTCATGGCGGCGGGCGGCGGCTGGCGATGGACTCATACGAAGGCCAGATTCTGAAGCGCTGGATTGAACAGGGAATGCCATTCGGCGACGAGGAAGATCCGGTCGTCGAACGGATCGAAGTGTTTCCCAAAACTCGCGCGATGAATCGTGGCAGTGATCAGCAACTGGCAGTCGTCGGTCACTACAGCGACGGCAGCACGCGCGATGTGACTCGGATGGTCAGCTACGAATCAAACGACCTGGAAGTGTGTGAAGTGACGCCGTCCGGGGTCGTGCGGACTCTGGACACGCCCGGCGACGGTGCCGTGATGATCCGCTTCCAGGGACACGTGACTGTATTCCGAGGCGGCATTCCTCTGGGCCTGGAAGTGGCCGCTCCCGAACCAAACAACTTTGTTGACACGCACGTGTTCGCGAAACTGACGGCTCTTGGGATTCCGCCGTCAGCGCTCACGAACGACGCCACGTTCATCCGCCGCGTATCGCTCGACATCACCGGCCGACTGCCACAGCCGGCCGCGTTGCGGAAGTTCGCGGCAGACACCGATCCACAGAAACGAGCGAAACTCGTCGACCATCTCCTTGAGACGCCTGGTTATGGCGACTACTTCGCCAACAAGTGGAACTCGGTGCTCAGGAACAGGGCCAGCTTTGAATTCCACGCCTGGATCCGCCGGGCACTGCAACAGAATATGCCGTACGACGAATTCGTCCGGAACATTCTGGTGGCCACCGGCGACTCGTCGTCTCATCCGCCGGCACAGTGGTTCCAGTCAGTCACCACGGCGCTGGCGCGAGCGGAAGATTCGGCTCAATTGTTTCTGGGGCTACGGGTCCAGTGCGCCCGCTGCCATCACCATCCATTCGAGCGTTGGAGCCAGAACGACTATTACGGCTTCACAGCGTTTTTTGTTCAGACGCGAAGCGCCAACGTACCGGGTCGCGGCGTGCGCATCATGCATGGCGACGGCATCGCCCAGGCGCGCAATCCACGCAACCAGCAGGACATCAAGCCTACGGGGCTCGGCGGGGAGACGCTGGAAATCCCGGCGTACGAGGACCCACGGCATTACCTGGTCGATTGGATGTCCGCCCCGGACAATCCCTTCTTCGCCCGGGCGCTGGTCAATCGTTATTGGAAGCACTTTTTCAGTCGCGGCATTGTCGAACCGGAAGACGACATGCGAGTGACAAATCCGCCGACCAATCCAGAACTGCTCGACGCGCTGGCGCAGAACTTCATTGAAAGCGGCTTTGATCTGAAACAACTGGTCCGGTCCATCTGCACCTCGAAGGCTTACCAGCTGGCTTCGGAACCGAACCAGTGGAACCAGGCAGACAAGCAGAACTTCTCCCGGTACTACGCGAAACGACTGACGGCCGAAGCGCTTTACGACGCGCTGAACCAGGTCACCAACACGACGACCGGCTTTACGGGAATGCCAGTTGGCACGCGAGCCGTCGAGCTGCCGATCGTCAACGTCAACAATTACTTCCTGACTGTCTTCGGCAAACCACAGGCGGCTACCGCCTGCGAGTGCGAACGCAGCGCCGACGGCAACCTGGCTCAATCGCTGCACCTGCTGAACTCGCCCGAAGTGCAGGGCAAGCTGTCAGCCGGCGGCGGACGAGCGGACCTGCTGGCGAAGTCCGAAGACATGGATGACCCCGCGCGGGTGCGCGAGATGTACGAGTGGGTCTACTCTCGCCAACCGACGTCGTCCGAAGCCGAATTCATTCTGCCTCGAATAGCGCAGGTCCCCGACAGGAAACAGGCTTACGAAGATTTGCTGTGGGCGCTGATTAATACGAAGGAGTTCCTGTTCAATCACTAGCGCCATTCATGTTTTGCGCGGTCGCCACTGGAGACGGTAGACTGCTCTAAATCGACGCGCGAGCGAGGGACCGTGAACGCTGGCCCAGGAATCGGTTCCAGGAGATTTCCAATGTCGATCGGTCACCGTGGGTTTGAGAGAACGCGACTTCGTCTTGAGTCGTACGCGGTCGCGCTGGTGTTCGTGATTCTTACCCCACCGCTCTTCGCACAGTTGCCGGCAACTCGGCTGGGTACGGTCTTTCCGCCTGGTTCCACGGCAGGCACCGAGATTGAGGTCACGCTTACGGGCGGCAACCTCGACGACGTCGATCGACTGCAGTTTTCGCATCCGGGCATCACAGCCGTGCAGAAGACTGCCGAACCCGGCCCGTTCGACAAGGGGCCGCAACCCGTACCGAACCAGTTTGTGGTCAGTGTGAACGCGAATGTCCCCTCAGGCCTGTACGAAGCCCGAGTGCTCGGCAAGTACGGAATGTCTAACCCGCGGGCGTTTGCTGTCAGCAAGTCGAGCGAAGCGGCCGAAATCGAACCGAACAACACACTGGACGAGGCGACCGCAATCCAGCTGGGTTCTGTCATCAACGGTCGCACCGGCGCCGCAACGGACATCGATTACTTCAGATTCACCGCGACCAGCGGACAGCGCGTGCTGGCCGACTGTCGAGCCCGGCGAATCGACTCAGTGTTGGATGCCACAGTCGTTCTGTACGACGCACTCGGCCGCGAGCTGGATAACAGCCGGAATCTGACACGCGATGACCCCCTGATTGACTTTACTGTTCCTGCCGACGGCGAATATTTCCTGAAGGTCTTCGACATCCGGTATCGCGGCAGCGCTGCTCATTTCTACCGTTTGGCGGTCGGTTCGTTTCCGCATATCGATTTCGTGTTTCCGCCCGCGGGCGTGGCAAGGAGCCAGAGCCAGTACACGGTATTCGGCCGGAACCTGCCGGATGGCGAAGCCGCTGAAGTGACCGTCAACGGACGACCGCTACAGAAAGTCACGGCGACGATTCCCTTGCCCGGCGGGGCCGCGGCACAGTCGCTCTTGCTGGATTCCTTTGTCGGACCAGCCGGTACCTCGATCGATGGCCAGCAATATCGGGTCAACAATCCGCAAGGCACATCGAATCCCGCGTTGATCAGCATCGCCACCGCGCCCGTTATTGTTGAACAGGAACCCAACAACGGGCCCGCGCAGGCACAGAAAGTCGAACTGCCGTGCGAAGTGGTCGGCCAGTTTTACCCGGCGCGAGATGTCGACTGGGTCACGTTCGATGCGACTAAAGATGATGTTTATACGATCGAAGTCATCTCACATCGGCTTGGTCTGCCAACGAATGCCAACCTGGTCATTCAACAGGTGACGAAAACCGAAGACGGTGAGGAACAGATACGGCAGGTTCAACGTGGCGAGGATTCCAATGACGGCTACGGGGGCACGCAGTTCAACACCGCCACTGACGACCCGGTTGTTCGGTTCGTCGCGCCGGCTGACGGGACGTACCGCGTGCTGATTCGCGATGTCGTCAGCAGCTTGCGGAGCGATCCGCGAAACGTGTACCGGCTGGCGATCCGCAATGCTCCGGACTTCCGGCTGGTGGCTCTGGCTCAGACGCCAGGTCAGTCGCTCCTGCTGCGGAAGGGCGGGCGGGCGGCGATCCGTGTCGTTGCGTTCCGGCGTGATGGCTTCAAGGGCGAGATCGCCGTATCCGTGACGGGGCTTCCCGCCGGAGTCACTGCGTCAAACTGCATCGTCGGGCCGTCTCAACGTTCCGCTCAGATCGTGCTGACTGCGGCCGAAGACGCCGCGCCGGCTGCTGTTCTAGTTCAGGTTGTTGGCAAGGCGAAGATCGGAGGTGCCGACGTCACGCGGACAGCCCGCTACGGAACGGGAACTCGTCTGGCTCCGCGAGCGAACAATCAGCCTCTTTCACCCGCCGACGTCCGATTGGCTCGCGGCCTGGCCGTTTCCGTTTCTTATCTCGAAGTGGCACCGTTCTCACTGCAAGCTGGAGAGGGCAAGGTCTACGAAGTGTCTCGGGCTGGCGTGATTAAGATTCCGTACACGATGGCGCGGCGCGGCGGCTACAAGGCGAACGTCGTTTACACACCAATCGATTTTCCCGCGAATGTGACAACGCCGCACAACAGGCTTACTGTTAATGGCAATGCGACGACCGGGGAGTTTCAGCTGAACGTTCGAGCGGATTCACCCATCGGTACACATACGCTGTCGCTGCGAGGATTTGGCACGGTTTCCTACGCGCGCAATCCGGAAGCCGCGGCTGCGGCTGCGGAACGAAAGAAAGAACTCGACAAGCTGGCCGCCGATCTGGCCGCAGCCTTGAAGACGGCTACGACGGAAAAAGCGGTCACCGACAAAGCGGCCGCCGATGCCACAAATGCAGTCAAGGTTGCCACGACCGCGAAAGCTGCCGCTGACAAGCTGGCGACCGACACCGCTGCCGTCGCCAAAACAGCCGCCGATACTGCGAAAGCCGCAGCAGCTGATGCCAAAGCCGCTGCCAACAAGGCCGCCACAGAGGCGGCTGCCAGGGCGAAAGCGGCTGCCGATGCCGCCGCCGTCGCGGCGAAAGCACTGACTGACGCTCAGGCACTGGCAAAGGTTGCAGACGCCGAGAAAGCCGCCGATGACAAAAAAGCGGCCGATGCTGCCGCCTTGAACGCGGAAGCCATCAAGGCGAAAGCGGCGGCTGATGCCCGCGCGACTGCGACGACCAACGCCGCGAAACCGGCCAATGTGCAGACCTTCATGCCAGCGACGGCGTTCGTCGTCAAGATCACACCCGGTCCAGTAACTCTGGCTGTGACCAAACCATCCGCAGCTCTGAAGCAGGGGACCAACATTGAAATCCCGATCTCGATCGGGCGGTTGTACGACTACGCGGAGGCCGTGACGATCAACGCGACGGTACCACAGGGTGTCGGAGGTCTGTCGGCTCCCAACGTCGCAATTGCAAAAGGCCAGGCACAGACAAAACTGGTCATCACCGCCGCCGCCAACGCAACACCCGGAACGCACGAATTAACAGTGCGCGCCACCATGGCATACAACGGGCAGACGGTGACCATTCAGCAACCGATGACGCTTCAAGTGGATGCGGTTGTACCACCAAAAAAGTAACGGTTACCTCGACGTTCATCGCAGGGTGTTCGCCACAGGTTGGATCGACGAATCAAAGGTGCAGGTCCTGCTGCGAAAACTCTGACTTATGGTTTCGGTTCGAAGTAACGCGCCAGAATCCGTCCCAGAACGTGCTTGCCACGGTTGTTCGCGTGGATAATGTCCCGCATGAACCAGTCTTGTGGACGGTACGAGCGGAGCATGTACTCATCCCACACGGTCCGCGTGGGGGAACAACTCCATCCGTCGGAGCAGTTCCGCACGTGGGCCACGGTGTCTCCGGTAGGCGAACTTTTCGATGATCTCGGGCGGAGTGACGGGGATGCAGTTTATCCGGTGCGGTCACCGTCATGCGGCAGATGATATAAGCGGCCACTGATGAGTGATACGACGGGACCCACAATCGAGATTCCGTAAATCGCTCCCGTCCCGCGCTGTGTCGTCTGACTACAGTCTGCGGTCAGATGAGAACGTCGGACCCCGTTCGGCAGAAATTCAGATCGCCGGTCTCAGGCCTGGAGCTGGTCGAGCGTCCCGGTGCTGTCAGCATACGATTCGCGCGGTATGCCCAGGGCATGCAACTGAGTCAACCACAGATTGGCCAGCGGCGTACCGGTCTCGCAGTGGATGTGCGTGCCTAGCTTCAGCGTTCCGCCTCCGCCACCAGCGACGACCGTTGGCAGATCGTTGTATTGATGCGTTGTGCCATCTCCCATACCCGCTCCCAGCGTGAAGATGGTGTTGTCGAGCAGTGTCGTGCCGTTGGCTTCTTCTATGTTGTCCATTCGCTCGAGCAATCTTGCAAAAGCCGAGACATGGAAGCGATCCAGCTTGAGGAGATTCTCCAGATGGTTCTGGGGAGCGTGTGTCATCGCGTGATGACTGTACGGCTTGTCCAGGATACCCTCCCAGTTCGTTGGTGTCGTCCAGCGTTCGGGCCCCACCATCAGCGTACCGACGTTCGTCAGACCACTCTGCAATGCCGTTATTAAAAGGTCACCCATCAGGTGGATGTACTCGTTGCGCGGTAAGTGCTCGGCCGGACGTTCAATCTTTGCGGCCGCCAGATCAGTCTTCATTGCCTCGACTCGGTCCATCCGCTTCTCGATTGTTCGGATCGCGTCGAAGTACTCGTCGAACTTCCGTCGATCAGTGACGGTCAGCCGCTGTTGCAGCCGACGGGCGTTGCCAAGTGCCAGATCGGTGATATTTCGGAATCGCGTGTTTGACCGTGTACCGAACAACCTGTCGTAGACCTTGCGGGGATTTCTCATTGAGGGCGCGACGTGGCCGGTGCCGTACCACGACATATTGTCGAAGTAGATTGACTCAATGTTGTTCTTGTGGTCGTTGCAGCTGAGTTCCAGTGTGGAGTAGGGCGTGGACTGCCCGATGTGATCGGCCACGATGTGGTCCAACGTTCGCGCGAGCGGATAGGCGGAGTTCTTGACTTCAAACGGCGCGACACTGGTGAGGAAACAGGACGCGGCCTGTGCATGCGAGTCGGTCCCGTGCTGGAATGTACGATCCAGCCCGGTGAGCAGAGAAACTTTGTCTCTCATTTTGTGCAGCGGCGCCAGCGTCGGCGAGAATGTCAGTGGATGGCTGCCTGGCGGAACCGCCTTACCCTCAAATCGCCAGACGTTGTTTTGTCCAGCGAACTTCGGCAGCGCGCGGTTGCCTTCACCGGGAAAAAAACCACGTCGCGTGATCCCGTTCGGCAGGTAGAAGAAGGCGAGACGCTGGGCTGGCAGGGACGCCTTTCTGTCCTCGGCACTGCACTTGCTGGTCAGGCACTCAAGCCAGGGCAGGCTCAGAACGGCACCGCCCGTACCTGCAAGAAAATGGCGTCGAGTTACGCGGCGGGAGTTTTCGTGATCAGTCATGACACAACTGTCCTTATTCGATTTGAGCTTGGCGCTCGACTTCTGCTCGATGCGAATGTCAGGTCTTAGCAGGCCGTTGAAATACGGAGGGATTGGCAGATCTGCATTGTCACGAGTCTTCTTATTCGGCGGGAGCGGATTTGTGATCCGGATGGCGTCGCAGGCATCGGAGTCTTTACAGAACGCAGAAAGCGACTGAGTACGGC
>CAYSJO010000852.1:0-4492 GCA_964431285.1 uncultured Planctomycetaceae bacterium | reverse complement strand
CAAAAGCTCCTCAGCCAGTAATTCAACGACATGCCGGTGGCTTTCTGCAGTCGGAGAGTCCACAAAGCGATCCTGGGGTCACACTTCGGCCCAGTCTCCAGTTCGTCGGATGTGACGATCCGGTAACTTGAGGAAAACGAGGTGACCTTGCCGCCTCTGCCGGATTTGACCGTCAACCCAGTCAGGCAACGTTAGGTCGTGTTCCGCAGCTGACTGTCTGCAGGACGGCTGCGTGGGCGAGATTCGCTGAATGCGTCAACCGTTTTCCTCAGTTGCAGACAGAACAAGCCGTCCGGTCAGCGCGGACCAACAGGGCAGTCCAGTGCAAGAGACACCCCGAACAACTGAGGTGATGTGATCGGTTGTTGCCCCATGGTCACGTCGGTCGATCACTCGACCGAAACGCCGGTTTCGATCGAATCGTCACCGATCTGATACAGCGGCAGGAAGCGGTAATAAACTTCCAGACACAGTGTGCTGAGGGCCGTCGAGAAGACCCGGCCGCCGTAGGCGCCCCACGGTGCGTGCGGGTCCCAGCTTCCGGCCGCGTGACCGGTCGTCCTCTGATCAGCGACCAGGGTCTGACTCAGCGCCGCGTTCCATTCACGCCATTCCTGGCCCCCGTACTGGTACATGGCCAGAGTGCCGTAGTACCAGTAGTACAGATCCTCCCGGCGTCGTTGGGGTGGCCGTGCTCGTAGATACTCAACTGCTTCCAGGCTTTGTGGATTGTCACGCAAGAGTCCAAGCATTTGCTTGCAGAACAGACTTTCCGCAGTCATTGATGGCGAAGGAGGTAACGCGGGGTACTTTGGATCAAGCAAGCGGTATGCGGCCAGGCCGCTTCGCTCACCGAGACTGCGATCTTTCAGGAACTGAATCATGAGTCTTCGCGTTCGCTGCGGCATTGGAATTCCGGCGATGTCGGCACTCTTCAGTGCCATCAACTGCCAGCCAAAGATGCTCATGTCACTTTGTTGCCCCGGCAGATAACGCCAGCCGCCGTCCTTCTGGTTCTGAGTCGCCACGATGTACCCGACGGCGCGCTCCAGAGGACGTCGCAGGCGGTCAATTGTCGAACGATCACTTTGCATGCCCAGCGCCTCGGCCAACGCATACGTCGCAATCGCGTGGCAATAGGTACGCGCGTATCGAGTCGCGTTGCCGCCCACAAAACCGGTCGGTTCCTGCTGACGGATGAGCCAGCTCAGTGCCCGATCGACATGGTCCGCGTATTGACCTTCCTCATGGGTGTAACCCGCTCCCAGAAAAGCTAGAACGGACAGCCCCGTCACACCGGGATCAGCCTGCAGGCCGGCAAACCTGCGGTTGATCCCTTCGCCGTCAATCTCGATCTGTCCCGAGCGGCCGGCACACTTCTCACCAACCGGGCACATGGATGAGAACCCGTCGGCATCCCAGTACCCCTCGGGACTCTGATGCATTGCGAGCCATTCCAGACTCGACTCAACGGCGCGCTCAGACTTTTCCGTGCCTCCATACTTGCGGGCATTCTCAGCCCGCCGAGCCAGACTACGTAACCGATAAGTCGGTGGGATCTTTGTTGTCGCCGATGAGTTGATCGGATCGAGATTCGGACGGATGACATTCGGCTGCGGACCGTCAATGGGCAATGGCGAAGTCGGTCCTGATCGAACAGCGACGACAACGTCCGGGACAGGATCGGGCGTAAACGGTCTGCGATGCGGACGGAATCGTTCGGCCCCGCCAAACTCCTCCATCTTCGGCGTGCGTGTCATACGGCGGCTGAACTTTCTCGGACCCACGGCACCGGATGACGTGTCGTCGGTACGGGCCTCTGCGTCGGACCCGGCATCCGCATCAGCGATCTCTGTCGGCGATGGTCCGCTGCGTCGTTTGATCGTGTCTGACGGGGCCTGTTTCAGGAATGCCGCCGGGTCCTCACGTAGGTCGAGAGACGCAACAGTTCGATCGGGGGCAAAGTCGGGAGCGATCTGGTCAATCGTGCCCCGACTGGCTCTGCGATCAACACTGGTATCGAGCAATCCGCTCTCCTGCACACGACGGCGGATCGGTGAGGGCGTTGGGATGTTGACTTCCGGCCTGGCCTCAGCGGTAGATTCTGTCACCTTCTGTGGAGCGGCCGATTCGATCTGCGGCCCGATCTGGCCGTAGTTGCGGGCGTTCGGTTTCGCAACGGGAGCGTCCGATGTGTGCAGGATGTCGGGCAGTTCGATGTCCGGCTGTGTCACCGGTTCGTCACGGCGATCGGGGGCTTCCAGCGGTACAAGGTCGAGCCCGGCCCGCTCAATCCGCGCCAGTTTCATCAGGTCTGTCTCGAGCAGGTCTTCCCGGATGCGCGTGTTGCCGCTTTGATCCAGCTCGATCTGTTCTTCGCCGTCCAGAATCAGCTCGCGGATCTCGACCGGCGGTTCCTCGACCTCGGCGACGACTGATTCCGGAACAGTGCCGGCGACTGTTCCGAATGCCAGCGACAGGTGCAGCAGCATGGAGAACATGAACGCTTTGCCGGTGGGGTCACTGTCACCCCAGCGTGTGAAGATCATGGTCACGAAGTGAATCGAAGCCACCAGCAGTCCAGCCAGCAGCGAGACCTTCAGCGCCAACTCGATGTTGTTTGTGCTTGTGTCGCACACCGAGGCGAGCCACTCAACGAATTGGACGGCGGCTAAGGTCATTTGAGGCGGAGAGCTATGGGACTGGATTGTTTGCGCGGATACTGCTTCACGGGACTTCGGTGGTGACTTCGTCGCTAAGCGTCGTAGCAAGTGAAATATGACTGATTTGGGCTCGGTCGCAGGTGGCCAGCGCATCGATGACAAGCTGATACGGATCAGGTCCGGACCCGCGGACGACGACCGCCTGTTCACCGTAATTCTGCTTCGCTTCTCTCAGACGTGTTTCAAGTTGCTGGAGAGTCAGTTCTTCACCGGCAATAACAACGGTGTCGCGCTGGATGACGTTGATCACGATGTCGTCGGGCCGGCTGGTCAGTGGTTGAGCGTTCGCGACAGTGGGCAATTGGACATCGAATCGTCGCTCATGTTTGGCGAACTGCGTCCCGACCATGAAGAAGATGATCAACAGAAAGACGATGTCGATCATCGGAGTCAGGTTCAGAGTGGGCTCTGCAGTGGGATCAGAGACCTTCAACGGCATCGAACAGTACTCCGTTCTGTCGGACTGAGTCACGAGAGGTCAGTCGTACGAATCCTCTTCAGGCAATGTGAACGCCCGGACGTGACGCGAGAAGTGACTCTATTCGGATCGACCTCCGCCAGGGTGGCAATGGTTACAGTCTGAGTGGACCGGGGTCAATTGGCTGATTGAGCGGATCAATGAATCGACGGAAACATCTGGCGACTCTCGCGTGTCCTGGAAGACTGCGCAAGCCGATCGGGTTGTACGGCTTCCGCATGAGATCGCCGCGCTCGACCACATGTCATCGCATGCTGCCCGTATGACTCGTCGGAGGCGAAAATGTGAGTCGTTCGCCTCGGTTCTGACAGTAAATCACTCGCCGCGAATCCGATCGTGATGACTGTCTGGACTGGTGCATATAAGCAGATTGGGAACTTGCCCGGTATTTTGCGCTGAGTGCGAAGAATGATGTATTTTTTTGTGAGTCGAGTGTCACCAACGGACAGATTGGTGACTTCGGAAAAATGGAAGGCTATTGCCAGAACAGAGCGAACCACTCTCAGCAAAGGACGACTCGGACATGAATGAGACAACAAATCTGGAGACACGCTTCATCGTCACTTTCCCGCCAATCAACATCGAGCCACTTCACGCAGCCGTGCAGTTGCTGGCGGAAAACCTTGTCGACTCAATGGATTCGGTCGGCTGTAGCGAGCTGACTCTCGACAGCGGTGATGCGCTTCGACTGCAGTTTGACTCGACTTATTCCGGAACGTATCGCACCTTGAGGATCAATGAGTCCGGTAATCTTGAGGATGGAGTTTCGCTTCATTCCGATACCGAATATTGCGTTCACGGAGATCCTCACTACAAAGTCTCGCCCGCCGACTTTCGAACGGGCGTCGACTTCCTGTGAGAAGGAACGAGTGGATCGACGCTCTTCAGAACTATTGCAGCAGCACCAACGAATTGATCTCGATGGCACTCAGTAATTGATCCCCTCGATCACGCACTCAAAAAGGCCGCTTCACCCGTCTGAAGCGGCCTTTGCATTTTTGGCTTCCTGCATCTGAAACGCTCGATCACAAGAGACCGGGCACGAAAGGTTCAAGTCATTCAACGGATAAGGGATGCCGGCCAGAGTTCTGGCGAATCTCGGGTCGAATATCGGCGACGGCAACTGGGATGACGTGATGAGGTTGAATACGGGCTGAGACGAATGGCTGCGGTCATTCGGCTTCGCAGCCGAACTGCAGTCGAAACACGCTGAATGGATCGTACGGACTTCCAGATACTAAATTGTTCGGCGTTTGACGACTTCGTCCGCGTTACGTCTGTCGCGCCATGG
>CAYSJO010000851.1:0-6769 GCA_964431285.1 uncultured Planctomycetaceae bacterium | reverse complement strand
GACTGGGCCGCGATGCGGTTTCTGCTCGAAGCCACACGCAAACAGTCGCGGCGAATGCGGCTTGAAACCCTGATCGTGCTCATCCTGCGGCCGCTTGTGCTTGCATTGCTCGTGTTGGCACTGGCCCGGCCGCTGTTAGATTCGGGCGGCACGCTCCTGCAAGGTGCGCAGCCAGTGCATCGCATTGTGCTGATCGATGCGAGTTACAGCATGCAGTTCAACTCGGGCGGTCCAGATCGCGCGCTTGACGAAGAGCAGCCAGGAGACGGCGGAACGCGGTTTCAGCGGGCGCGGCAGGTAGTGCGTGAGCTTGTGGAGCGTGGCCGTCGCGGCGACGCCTGGAACTTGGTCAGAATCGCCGGCAAAGCACCGTTTGCTGTGATCAGTCAGCCGTCCTTTCAGTCCGACACTGTACTGGAAGAGGTGGAAGGTCTGACGCCTTCGGATTCACCCGGTGATCTGGCTGGCGGTCTCGAAACAGTGGCGCAGCTCACCACAGCTCTACCCGACATGCCGCAGAAAGAGGTCATCGTTGTCAGTGACTTGCAGGGTTCGATGTGGAGTCCGGGAGCGGCGGATCAGAAGCAGCGCTTGCGGGAACTGACAAAGAAGATCGGCGCCAATGCCCGTGTTTCGTTGATTAACGTGGCTGGAATTGACACCCGAAACACTGCCATCACGGACCTGCGGACTGAGGGCAGCTCGGCGACGATTGATCAACCGGTGCTGCTACGGTGTGCCGTGCGGTCGTTCGGTTCCAGTGCCGTGCGAGACCAGGTGATCGAACTGCTGGTCGACGGGCGGCTGGTCGATACGCGGCGTATTGACGTGCCCGCGGGCGTCGATTTTCCCGTTGATTTTACGCACACATTCCGCACAGCAGGGGAACACTCGATCGAGTTGCATCTGCAGGACGATGTCCTGCCGGTTGATAACCGCCGCTGGCTGGCGCTGCCCGTTCGCGAAGAGATTTCCGTTCTGCTTGTCGATGGATATCGCGCCGGACGGCGACGTGATTCGGCGTCGTATTTCGTGCGCATGGCGCTCGACCCTGCCACACTGGAAGAGTCGCTGGGTGGGATTATCCGCACTCAGGTTGTGAGCGAAGGCGAGCTGCCCTCCATCCGACTGACGGATTACGACGCGACCATTCTCTGTGATGTTGGACTTCTGACGGAGCGGGAAGCCGGTCTGCTCGAGTCATACGTACGGGGTGGTGGAGGATTGATCATATTGCCTGGAGAGCAGACTAGTCCGGACAGTTACAACCGCCGGTTGCACCGCGATGGCGAGGGCATTCTTCCCGCGCGAATCGGAGAGCGAGTCCTGCCACCGGACCCTAAAGACGTGTTCTCGTTTGATCCACGCGGATATGCGCATCCGTTGCTCGGAGTCTTTCGTGGCAACCCCGGCGTCGGGCTGGAAACTACGATGACCATGCAGTTTCTCAAGCTGACACCTGACAACGATGCCGGCGTCGGGCTCTGGTTCAGCGACGGCTCACCAGCGCTTGTCGAAAAAACCGTGGGGGCTGGTCGAGTCGTGCTCGCTGCGACCGGTACGGACAAACGGTGGAGCACTTGGGCAGTCTGGGCACCAGCATTCGTGCCCATGATGCATGAGGCCGTTCACTTCTCGGTCGCTGGTCGGTGGAAAAGACGGCAGTTGACGGTCGGCGAACCACTCCTGACGACTTGGTCGGCGCGGGCATTCGACGTACCGGTTTCCGTCGAGCTGCCAGACGGAGCGACACGCAGCCTGCCCGTGCAGGATCGCAGTGAACTTCGAGCCGCCGCGTTCGACAACACGGATCGGGCGGGCGTGTACGAGGTAGCCATTGGCTCGCCGGTCAATCGCAACGAATTGTTCGCCGTCAATGTGGACGTGCGGGAGAGTGACCTGACGCCGACCAACCGCCAGGATTTGCAGTCGGAGCTGTTTCGGGAACTGGATGTCACGGTGCGAACTCCCGACGCTCCCGAACCGGTGGTGTCCACAGTCGCGTCGGAGACAACGGTGTCGATGCTCTCACGCATCCTCGCCTGGACTGTGCTTGTGATGGTCCTGGTGGAGCCTTTACTTGCCTGGCGCTTTCCGTTCGGCCTGACTGCTCTGGGGGCAGCGGCTGGCGCGATGGCACTGGCCCCACTGGTTGGGTTACTGGTAGCCACAGTCACCGCAACGACCGCAAGCATTGCCATCGCCATCTGGTTGCAGCGCCGAGGCGGTATCGTCCGCGGATGACTCTATCCGAGTCGTCCAAACCGACGATCGAGTTCTGCCTGACTCAGAAGCAGAGCCGTTGGGCGTCCGTGTGGGCAATGGTGGGCGTCGTCGATCAGGTGACGCTGAGCCAGCAGGCTGTCGATTTCTTCGGGAGCCAGTCGCTGTCCGGCTTTGATCGCGGCTTTGCAGGATGTCATGTGCAGAAGCGAATCCAGTACATCGCGGCGTGTTGGTTTTGTGTCATCGGATTCAAGCTGCTCGACGATGTCACGCATCAGATCGGCTGGCCGGGCTTTCTGCAGCATGACCGGCCAGGCATTCACCAGCACTGTGTTGGCTCCGAATTCTTCAACGCCAATCCCCAGCTGGGCGAGCACATCCGCGTGTTCGATGATCAACGCGGCTTCGCGCGCGTTCAACTCGATCGATTCCGGAATCAGCAGACGCTGCGACTCCACCGAGTTCTCCAGCACACGCGGCCGCAGATATTCGTACATGATCCGTTCGTGCAGAGCATGCTGGTCAACCATCAGCATGCCCTGTTCGGTTTCGGCCACCAGATAGCAGTCCATGATCTGCATCGCTCGCACACCGGACTGATCACCGACTCGCGGTTGAGCCTTTTCTGCAGCCGTTTCCGACACACCATCTCCGTCGCAACCCGTTGCAGAGGACCGGTGCAGAGGGCCGACCACATCAATCGAGCTCATGTCTTCGGTGGCGTCGTCATGAGCCTCGGGCGGTGACTCTCGACCGACAAACAACCTCTCGGCGGCCGCATCGGTTTCTGGCAGGTCGGTAACGTCGGCGTGGGTGTCGTCGTCCCGTGCTGAGTCTTCCAGGCACAGGTCTGCAGCCGAGCCATCATCCGAAGCGGGCCCCGCCAATAAAGCCGCCTCCCGCCCAGCGGACCCCAACGACCAGGTCGTCACTGGTGGGGTGTCACCCAGATAGCCTTGCGACCTCGATGGGGACGGCGACGTGGTCTGGCTGCTCGCCCACTCATTCAGTTCAGCCTGCAGTTCCTTCGGGCCGTTGGAATCTGTTGGATCGTCACCAGACGAGTCGTCTTCACTCTTGCGTGAACCGAGTTTCATCTGGGAATCGAGGTCGATGGTGAGGAACTTTGTACGGAGCATCGACAGAAGTTGCCGGTAAAACTGTTGACTGTCGACAAAACGAACTTCGATCTTCGTGGGATGCACGTTGATGTCGAATGACGACGGCGGCATGTCCACGAACAGAAAGGCAATCGGCTGGCGGCCGACCATCAGAATGCCGCGATAGGCCTCTGTCAGAGCATGCTGCAGCGAGCGGTCCTGAAACCAGCGACTGTTCAGGAAGAAGTGCTGCCACTTGCGGCTGGACTTGCTCTGGCTCGGGTGAGCTACGTAGCCCGAGAACTTCACGTCCTCGAACTCGCTTTCCACATAAATCAAGTGTTCGGCCAGCGAGTCACCAAAGAACAATCGCAGGCGGTCGATCAACTGAGCTGCTGGGGGCAGATCCAGCACGACTTTGTTGTTGTGCCGCAGGACCATGTGCAGCCGCGGATTGGCCAGAGCAATGCGCGTGAACTGTTCATTGATGTGACCGAACTCGGTCGACTTCGTACGCAGGAACTTGCGGCGCACCGGTGTGCTGGAAAACAGGCCTCGGATTTCGATGGTTGTACCGGGCGGGCACCCGCAGGGTTCGGGTTCGCTGATCTCGCCGCAATTGACGTTCAGCTCGCCCCCGGCCATCGCATCGTGCTGGCGACTACGGAAGCGGAACTGAGAAACTTCCGCGATCGACGCCAGTGCCTCGCCGCGGAAGCCCATCGTCTGCACATAGAAGAGGTCTTCAGCCGAGGAAATCTTACTGGTCGCGTGGCTGGCGACTGTCAGCAGAACATCGTCCGGGTGGATGCCCTGGCCGTCGTCGGTGATGCGAATCAGTTCGGCGCCACCTTCGACGATGTCGACTTCCACACGCGTCGCGAGAGCATCAATGCTGTTTTCGAGAAGCTCCTTGACCACGTTGGCCGGACGTTCAATGACCTCACCGGCCGCGATCTTGTTGATCACACTCGCGTCAAGCTGCTGAATTCGAGACATCCGATTCCTCTGCGTGTATCCGTACGCCTGATTCAAAAGACGATCATCGGCGGAACGGCCGCAGCGTAGCAGTCTGTTGAAAAACGTGTAGGCCGGACCGAGGAGCGAAGCGACGATGTTCCGGCATCTGTGATTTTCCGTGGATTCTGGCCTGCCGGAGCGGCGCTTCGCTTGATCCGGCCTACTCAATTCACTTTTCAACGGACAGCCAGCTATTCGAGGCCCGTTCGCATCTGCATTCGAAGTCGGTTCCTCGGATCACGACCTCAATGATGCAGCGCATTCACAACTACTTATGATCTGCTTCGCCCATAGGATGCTGTGGGATTTCAGCTTCGACCCGAGATTCGCTCTTTTTTGTCAGAATCAACATCAGGAGAACAACATGCCCGCGACTCCAGTCATGGGAGACGGCCTGCCGCAACCGATGCTCGAAATGCTGGGAGACGCCTACGAGGTCTTTCCATGGGATCTCTCCGACGGCTCGGCGGCGCTGGACACCTGCGTCGCGGTCATCACATATGGTCATGTCGCGGTCGATGGACCGCTGATGGACCGTATGCCACGCCTGAAGGTCATCAGCAATCATGGCGTCGGAGTCGATCACATCGATGTCGCGGCAGCGACGGAGCGAGGCCTGCCGGTTGGTAACACGCCTGGCTGCCTGAATGCGGGCACGGCTGACATGACGATGGCTCTGCTCATGGCCTCGGCCCGCAACATTGTGGTCGGAGATCACTACGCTCGCAGTCCGGGATTCACTCACTACGACCCGGCGATTCTGATCGGACGCGAAGTGACCGGCAGCACACTGGGCATTGTCGGCATGGGGCGGATCGGAAAAGAAGTCGTCAAACGGGCCAGCGCGTTCGATATGCAGATTCTCTATCACAACCGCAACCGGGACGAAGCCGCTGAAGCCGAACTGGGTGTCGAGTATCGATCGCTGGATGACCTTCTGCGCGAGAGTGACTACGTGTCACTCAACTGTCCGCTGACCCCGGAAACAACCGGGATGATCGGCCGGGCTCAACTTGAACTGATGCAGCCCACGGCCACGCTGATCAACATGGCTCGCGGGCCCGTAGTCGTAACCGCCGACCATTGCGAAATACATACAGCCGGACGAATTCATGGAGCCGCGCTGGACGTCACCGATCCGGAGCCGCTGCCACGTGACCATCCGCTGTTGAAGCTTCAGAATCTGGTGATCGCTCCGCATCTGGGCAGTGCGTCTCATCGGACCAGGCAGAGAATGATGGAAATGACGATCGAGAATCTGGCCGCCGGGCTGGCCGGGCGGGAATTGCCGTACCAGGTGCACTCGAAGTGACGATCGTTCGTAGTAGCTGAGCTCTTGTCGTAACCGCACTTGTGCGGTTGCACGTCAACCGGAACCGGATGAATCCGGTTACTACGAACGAGATCACCCATGCGACGTTGCGTGCCCGTATTGCTGACCCTTGCTTGCCTGACTGTTGTGACCGGCACGGCCAGCGCGCGAGTCGTCTACGTCAACAACCGCATCGGGACCGATCAGAGCGACGGCAGTTCGCAACAGGTCATTGGTGAATTTGCCGGGCCTGTCTGGTCAATCTCGCGAGCACTCGAACTGGCCGGCCGTGGCGATTCCATCCACATCACTAACACCGGAGTGCCGTATTACGATTCACTGACGCTGGTGGGTCGACGAGTGAGCGGTTCTCCTTTGCGACCATTTCGCATTATTGGCAATGGTGCCGTGCTCACGGGCGCAATGACATTGCCGCCATCTGCGTGGCAGGAAGTGGGGACGGACCTGTGGAAAGTCGTGCCCTACCGCAAGGGGCACTTTCAACTGGTCCGTGACGGCAAAACGCTCCCCGAAGTGCGACCGACCGATGTGGTGGCATGGGTCCAAGTGCCCAAACTCCCCGCCGACCATTGGTGTGTCTTCAAGGGGGCGATGTACTTTCAGGCCCAGCGCAATGCCGATCCGGCAGAGCAGGAATTCGCGATCGCTCGTCGCGACTGTGGCATCACGATCATGGATGCCCACGACGTGCAGATCTCAGGTCTGTTGATCCGGCATTTCCGCCTGGACGGCATTCAACTGCACGATCGTGCCGAAAGTATCGCGATCGACAATGTGGTCCTGACCGGGAATGGACGTGCCGGCCTGACTGTGCGCGGATCATGCTTCGTCGATGTGGCTCAGTCGGCCGTGCGAGGGAACCGTGAATTCTCGATCCTGATCGAAGAACTCGGCGGCGTTGAAGTCGTTGAATGCGAAATCGACGTCGACCCGACCGTGCGCGAATAGAGCATTTCCAGGATCGGTCTTCAGAATAATCCCCTCTCCCTGACCCTCTCCCCGCTGGGGAGAGGGACAGGGAGAGGGGGTTTGGAGTCGGGCGGACCTACTGAGACCGACTGTGGAACTGCTCCAGGGGCCGTTGGTCTCG
>CAYSJO010000850.1:0-5681 GCA_964431285.1 uncultured Planctomycetaceae bacterium | reverse complement strand
TACACGGCAGGCCGCATGTGCGGTCAGCTTGTGAAAGAAGCCATGCCCGAAGGCGGCACGGTCATGATTTTTGTGGGCCGGTTGGAACAACTCAACGCCCGTCAGCGTCGTCAGGGCGTGATCGACGAATTGCTGGATCGGGACGAAGACCCGGATCGCTACGACCCGCCTGGCGAAGTCGTTTCCGGTGACAAGTACTCGATCATCGGTACGCGGACGGACAACTTCAAAATGGACGCTGCCAAGTCCCAGGCCGAAGAGGCACTTGTGGCGCATCCGGATCTGGGATGCATGGTTGGGCTGTTTGCGTACAACCCGCCATACATGCTTGAAGCCCTCAAAGGCGCGGACAAAGTCGGCAAGGTCAAGCTGGTCGGGTTCGACGAAGCAGACGAAACACTGCAGGCCATCATCGACGGTCACTGTCACGGCACGGTCGTTCAAAACCCGTACATGTACGGCTACAAATCAGTCGAAGTGCTGACAAAGCTGGCTCAGGGCGATGAGAATGCGATTCCCGAAAGCGGCTACATCGACTTCCCGGGCCGACTGATTCGCAAGGACAATGTCGAGGAATTCTGGGCCGATCTGAAGGACAAAATGGCCTCTGTCAAAAAGACTGCTCCCACCGCCGACGTTCCCGCAACTGACGGTGAAACGACGGCCGCAGATTTTGGCGAAAATGACTCATAGGAGACTTCGCCGACACCGGCGATGCCTCGCCGATTGATCACCACGGAGGCCCGGTCTTCACAGAGGAGGCCGGGCCTTTTTCACTGATGGGCCCCTCTGAGGGCTATTGAGTTCGCACATGTCTGACGTTCCGTTGTTGCAGGTCCGCGACGCCACCAGGAGTTTTCCTGGTGTTCGCGCGCTGCGCGGCGTCAGCCTCACGCTGGGCAACGGTGAAGTACTCGCGCTGATCGGCGAGAACGGTGCTGGCAAGAGCACGCGGATGAAGATCCTTGCCGGGGTACAGTTGCCTGACACTGGTACGATCGAGCTCGACGGCCGGGCCGTCGTCATTGACTCCGTGACGAAAGCGTTCGATCTGGGCATCGCGCTGATTCACCAGGAACTGAACATCGCCGACAACCTGGACATCGGCGCCAACATCTTTCTGGGCCGCGAACCACTGTCTTTCGGCCTGATCGACAAGGCGGCGATCCGCAGGGAATCACGCCGGGTCCTTGATCTTGTCGGTCTTGATATGTCGCCCGACACCATCGCCGGAAGCCTGTCGACCGGCCAGCAGCAACTAGTCGAGATCGCTCGCGCACTGTCAATCAATGCTCGCGTGCTCATCATGGACGAGCCCACGTCGAGCCTTTCGTCCGGCGAGTCGGAACGTCTGTTCGAGGTCATCAAGGACCTGCGGTCGCATGGCGTGAGCATCATTTACATCTCTCACCGACTAGGCGAAGTCAGGGAGCTGGCCGATCGCGTCACGGTTCTCCGCGATGGGGAAAATGCCGGCGAGCTAAGCCGAGAGGAAACGACTCACGATGCGATGGTACAGCTCATGGTCGGTCGTGACGTTTCGCAGTTCTACGCCCGGCAGCCGCACGAATCCGGTGACACCGTGCTGGAAGTAGCGAATCTCCGCACGCCGGCCTGGCCTGCACACGAACTCAATTTTTCGGTGCGGGCGGGCGAAATCGTCGGTATCGCCGGACTTGTCGGTGCCGGTCGCACGGAGATGCTGCGGGTGGTTTTCGGCATCGATCCGGCGTTGCAGGGAACGGTGAAGATTCAGGCGAGATCCTTAACAAGGTGGAACTGTTACGACGCAATCCAGTCTGGTATGGCACTCGTGCCCGAGGACCGCAAGAAGCAGGGAGTCATCGTCGAGATTCCAGTGCGTCAGAACATTGGTCTCGCGGCGTTGCGGCGGAATCGCGTTGCCTGATTCTTTCGGAATCGGACGGGCGAATCGGATGATACGACGGACATGATCGAGCGACTGCGAATCAAAACTCCCAGTGCCGAGCAGATTGTGCAGTTTTTGTCCGGAGGGAATCAGCAGAAGGTCGTGCTGGGTAAGTGGCTCGCGTTGCAGCCACGAGTTCTGTTGCTCGACGAACCGACGCGCGGCATCGATGTCGGTGCCAAACAGGAAATCTATGAGTTGATGGAGCGACTGGCCGAGCAGGGCGTCGCCATCGTGTTCGTCAGCAGCGAGATGGAAGAAATCCTGGGGATGTCCGACCGCACGCTGGTCATGCATGAAGGACGTATTACTGGCGAACTGCAGCGTGACGAACTCAGTGAAGAAGCCGTTATGCAACTCGCGACAGGAAACACCCAGACCGTCGATTAACAGCCACGACTTTTCAGCCGAGTTCGCCAGAACGCGGGTCGTATTCAGCTAGCCCGGAAACGGACAATAAAGCAGCACTCATGAACAAACTGGCCGGGATTCTGCTTCTGCTGATCTACGTCGCGTTCTCGACGGCACTGTTGAACGACAATTTTGTCAGCCCGATCAATGTGCAGAACGTCGTGCGCTGGAGTGCCCTGTACGGCATCATCGGAATCGGTGCGGCGTTTGTGATCATCACGGGTGGCATTGATCTTTCGATCGGCTCATTGATCGGACTCGTCGGCGTTGTGATGGTGATGATGTTCGATGCCGGATTCTCCATAACCGTCATGCTGGTCACCGTGATGGTGATGTCGATGCTGATCGGACTCGGTCACGGGCTGCTCGTCACGAAATTGAAGCTCCAGCCGTTCGTCGTGACATTGTGTGGTCTGCTGATCTATCGAGGACTCGCACGACGGATCATCGAAGACCAGACGATGGGCTTCGGCGAGACATACGACGACTCGCTGCGTTTGCTTGCGATCGGCAAGCCGCTGTCCGTGGCTCTCGTCCTATTCGTGTCAGGACTGATCGTTGCCGCCTGGAACGCATTCCGCCTCTGGCGGCCGAATCAGAATGATCGGCGTTCGATCAGGATCGCAATCATTGGTTTCGGAATCCTGATTGCCGCAAGCAGCGCGACGCGATTCTGGACCAGTGCCAGTGATGCGCAGGTCATCGGTCTGGCTCGCACGGCTGGCGTCGACGTCGTCACCAAACAGAAGTTAGACCGCGAAACAGGTCAGAAGACCGAGGTTATCGATCTGCTGAAGATGGAACTCGGGCGAAAGATCGGCAGGACGATCAAAGTCACTCCGACACCTGGGGCGCGAGGGTTGTTGCCGCAGATCGGATTCCGTTTTCTGGGCTGGTTACTGGTGCCGACATTTCTGTGGGCCCTGTTTGTTGCCGTGAAGCCGAATCCACGGGAAATCGCTGTGCCGGTTGCCGCATTGGCCGCTTCGGGCTTGTGGGTCTGGGTGGGCAGCGAAATCATCAATGACGGTCGCTTCGTTTCACATTTTACGGGGGTCGGTGAATTCCTTGCGAAGTTGCTTCAGTCCGAGAACGGACTGTCGAACAAGTGGCGCGACATGCTCGCCATCTGGTTCGTGTTTGCGTCAGTGGCCGCCCTGTTCGCTGCATTGACCGTCTTTGTTCGGGCCGCCCGGCGACAGGGTGGCAATGCATCCCATCTCCCACTGCTCGTCACAACCGGCGCAATGGTCTTCTGGCTGATGGGACACACGCCGATCTGTCAGACCATGGTGCCAACGCCCGTGTTTGTGCTGGCCACGCTCGCCATCATCTTTGGGATCTTCCTCAACGAGTCGATCTACGGGCGCTATCTGCTCGCTCTCGGGCGCAACGAAGAAGCCGCGAAATTCAGCGGGATTGACACCGATCTGATGAAGATCATTGCTTACATGATCTGCGCGTCGATTGCGGGTATCGGCGGCATCCTGCTGACTCTCGACCTGAACGGAGTCCAACCAGCTCAGCACGGAAATATCCTGGAGCTGTACGCGATCGCCGCGGCGGTCCTCGGCGGGTGCAGCCTGCGGGGCGGCGAGGGATCAATCGCCGGAGTCGTCATCGGAGCCGCGGCCATGCGCGTGATCTATAACTCAATCGGAATTCTTGGCATCCGTCCGGAATTGGAATACGCAATCGTCGGCTCCGTCATCCTGACGTCGGTCATTGTTGACGAACTTGTCAAACGCTACGCGGCTCGACGTCGGGCAACACTCGAAGCAGAACAGGCCACCGCAGACGCGGCCGCATGACTGATCCAGGCAACTCCAGGTCGTCGGGTTGGCCTCGCGGGTGCTGGATGAGCGGGCTATGTTTGCATACTGTTGAACAGCAGTCACCGATTCGTGAATGGACGCAACGATGAATCAGGAATCTCCCGCAACCGAAGCGGCGTATGAGGACACGCTGCGTGAGATTGAAGACGCTGTGCAGGAAGTCACGCGACTCTCGCGAACGTCAGTGTCCTCCGAGCGGTTCCTGGCCGAAATGTTGCAAGCTGCCGTGCGAACACTGGCCGCGATTGGAGGTGCCGTGTGGATGCGTCGAGTCGAAGGGATGCGGCTGGAATTTCAGGTCAACCTGGCCCACACCGGACTGGTCAGTGCCCCGGATGCAGAAGTCGGTCCGGGCCTGGATGAACGCAGTCAGCAACATCATAGACTGCTTGGTCGCGTGGCCAGCGAGACAACCAACCGTGCTGTTTCCCCCCAGTCCGGCAGCAGGTCATCGGGAAACGGTGGCCTGCCAGAGAACCCAACCGATTGCCTGCTGCTGCTGTGCCCCGTGGCAGTCGACGATCACGTGGTTGGCGTGATTGAAATCTTTCAGCGACCAGACGTCTCGCCGGCAGCCTGTCAGGGGTTCCTGCGATTTCTGGGCTCGCTGGCCGATCTGACCGCTGATTTCCTGCGCAACTCAGAACTTCGGGAACTCAAGGACCGTGCCGCTCTGTGGGGTCAGTTTGAATCATTCACCGATCGCGTGCATCGGGGACTCAATGTTGACCAGATCGCGACGGCCATCGCGAACGACGGTCGGCAGTTGATTGGTTGTAACCGGTTGACCGTCGCTGTTCGAAAAGGGTCACGATGCCGGATCGTCGCTGTCAGCGGAATTGACTCAGTGGACCGGAGATCGAATGTTGTTCGGGCCGGGGAGGATCTGATTCGGCGTGTGATCCGAACGCGTGAGCCATTCTGGTATCAGGATACTCACGAAGCGTCAGCCACCGGTGGCTCAGCCATGCCTGACCTGCCCCCCCAGCTGGCCGAACCGGTCAATCGCTATCTGGACGATTCACCAGCACGCCTGCTGGCGGTCTTCCCTCTGATACCAGGTTCGGAGGGAACAGCCTCCTCGTCCGACCGACGTGAGGGTCGACCGCCGGTTGGAGCACTGATCATTGAACGCTTCGAGGGCACGACCGACACCGGCCTGATACGGCATCGGTCGGAAGTTGTCGCTCGGCAGAGTGCATTGGCACTGAGCAATTCGCAGCAGTTTTCGAATCTGCCGTTCCTGCCGATTCTTCAGCTGATTGGAGCTGTGGGCTGGCATATGCGATTGCGACAATTGCCCCGCACAACAGTCGTGCTCGGCTTGATCGCGGCGGCAATCGCGGCTCTGGTACTTGTACCAGGTGATTTCACGATTGACGGTCGAGCTGAGCTGCAGCCTGCAATCCGGCGTGGTGTATTCGCTGCGACCGACGGAACCGTTGCATCCCTCTCAAAAAAACTCTCCGGCGGCGAAGCGATCGAGGTTTCGGCGGGCGAAGAAC
>CAYSJO010000849.1:0-4702 GCA_964431285.1 uncultured Planctomycetaceae bacterium | reverse complement strand
CACTGACCCGCGAAGTCGCAGCTTGGGAAAAGCCCCGAAACGATTCTGCCGCAACAGTCGACTGGCACTTCACAACCGAAGACGCACGCACAAGACTCAAACGCCTCTACCCATCAATTCAGGTCTGATCGAACACTAGAGCATTTCCAGAGTTGGTCTGCAGTAGTCCTTTCCGACTCGAAACCCCCTCTCCCCGCTGGGGGGAGGGGGTTATACTGAAGACTGATTCTGGAACTGCTCTAATTGATTCCCAGTTACTTAGCGAGTTTCTGCGTGCATAGCGCGAAACCTCTCAATCCTCAAAGCGGACTTTGTCTCTGCCGGCGAGCCTCACGAGGTCCGGCAGGTCGTAGACTGTGAGGGCTCCGTGAACGGTGCTGTCGAGTTGTCCGGCCGGGGCGTTGTCTCCAACGATTGAGGTCCAGTCCTGCGGACAGTTTCGCAGCGTGACGGACTCAAACAGTTCAGGGTGCAGCGCTGCAGCATGCAGAGCGACGATGCCGGCCTGTCCGACTCCGACAAGGTGAACTTTGCGCGGGTCCGTCCGTTTCTTCTGGTAGTAGGCCACGAAGTCAGCTGCGGCGAGGGCGTCTTCGACGCGCATTCCCACGAGCGGTTTGCCCAGCAGGTAACCCAGGTAATATGTCTTCCAGTGGCTGAGCAGGGCATCCCTGCTGCGGGTGGCTGTTTCACCCTGTCCTCGCAAATCGACCGTCACGACCGCATGGCCTTCTGCGATCAAATCTTCGATGGGACCATCGGTCTCCGAGTCTCCCAGCTTTCCGTCATCATGAAGATAGAGGTAGGCGTCATCCACTGGTGAAGGAGGATGAAACGTCAGCCCCGGCAGAACAGCTCCGGTGTCCGCACCGAGCACAAGTTTGTCGATGTGATAATTCTCACGCTTGACGCGACCTCGGTCTTCAAATGCCGGCGGCTTCATTTGTGAGTTGGCCCTGACGTTCAGAAGAGTCCGGATGCGGGTCAGCAATTCCTCGGGAGATTCCGACTTCTGTAGACCGTCGCGCTGCTCTGCGAGTTCGGCCGCGTACTCCGCGTTCAGATCGAAGACAGACTTCTCATCGGGCAGGTCCAAGACCTGTCCGGTTTCTGTGGAAAGTAGGTCGGACGGCTCCAGCGTCTGCAGTTCGACTGGCTGGACGTGCTCGTCCCTCTTTAACAGCCAGCGTTTCATCCACTGAGCGATCGAGGCCAGGTTCTGTGGCTGGACGCCGTGATTACCCTCGACCTCGACCAGGTCGACACGCTCGGGATAGCCGAGTCGGGCATAGATTCGTTTCGCCTGGCGATAGTTGTCCCACGATCCGTCAATGTCGAAGAAGTCACCAGTTGTTGAACTGATCAATGTCGGTCGCGGGGCGCGGAGTAACACATAGTCCGGATGGTCGAGTCCATAGGCCACCTGACCGAAGATGTTCTGTTCGGCGTCCTGCGGGCCAATGGTTTCGATGAGCCGCCGAAACGTCGTGAGATAACAGGCCGGCGCCGCGCACGTCACACGTTCATCCAGCGCCATAACATAGCTCGTCAGAGTCCCGCCGCCGGAGCAGCCGGTGAAACCGATCCGTTCTCCGTCAACTTCCGGCCGACTGGCGAGATAGTCGATCGCCCGCATGGCGTCCCAGACCCGATACCGGGCCGTGTTGCGACCGACCAGAATCGAGCCGACGCCAACCAGAAAATGCTCGGTCGTCGTCCCTCGAAACTTTGGCTGTCCTTCGGAGTCGAGGATTTGTGATCGCTCCCCCTGCCCGATCGGATCAAAGCACAGCGCGGCCATTCCATGACGAGCCATCATGATTCCGAATCGTTGGTTGTAAGCGGCCGTCTTGCCCGTCCGACTGTGACCGCTCGACACGGCAACACCCGGTACTGGCCCATCTGCATCCGGAAGGTAGAGGTTGGCTGTGATGTGGTGCCCGGGCTGGCTTTCGAAAACCACACACTCAATGCGGTAGCCATCGGCCTTGATGGTACGAACGGTCTGCGAGTTGAGAGGCGTCCGTTCCGGAAACCCACCCAGTTGCCTGATGAAGAACTGCCTCAACCGCGACTGGTACGCCCGAATCTGCTCGGGAGTCTTCAATCCCTCGTATGCGTCCAGGCGACGATCCAGCGCCGCGTACGCCTGACGCTGCAACTGACCATAAAGCGCGGCATTGCCCCGCACGCTTTCCGCGAGACACGTCAGGTCGTCCGCTGCCGAACAGACAGTTGACAGACTGGCGATCGAAAACAGAATCAAAACGGTGTGTTTCATAGAATCGTTTCGCGGGGTGAGGACGTTGCTGTTGTATCTGACCTAATGATGACGGATCGTCTCGGCAGCGGAAGAGATTCGACGCATGTTCGCTCGAAAGGACGAGCGGCGATGAATGTCATGACGAGGCTTGGCCACGCGAGCCGTATTCCGCCCGGCATGCCAATCTGAGTGTTCTCCCCGTCGGACGTCTTAACTCGGGTACATAGCCGTGGCGTCCTGCACCTGCAATTGAACCGCACCAACTGAGTCAGGCGATTTTCACCGCGACTGTCTGGCTGCGTTGCCGGCGAGTGGTCGGCTGATGAGCATCCTTAACTTCGATCGTGGGCTCACCAGTTTGCCTGCAGCCACATCCTGTTCGGTGAAACGGGCCAGGAGAGTCTCTCCATCTGTGGACCGATTTCGGTCATACGAAATGTAGAGTGTGCCGTCGGGTGCCTGGAAACCGTCCGGGTACGAAATGCCTTTGCGTTCGTCCAGCATCAGTCAACCCTGCCAGGTCTTTCCCTCGTCACCCGAGAGCCAGGCCGTCAGTTGGCTGCGTCCATCGTGGGATTCGATCGTTCTGCCGTGTTTGATCAGCAGAATGCGGTCCGAGGCGAGTCGGCGAATGTGGAATCTTGCTACCGGGTGTTTGATGGCCGAAGACGACGGTTTTGACCAGGTTTTCCCGCGGTCCAATGAGATGCTCTCCATGATGCCTCTGGCTGTCCGAGCCAGCATCCAGAGTGTGTCGTCCTTTCGTTCAACGACCATGTGCTCGTGCCAGTTGGGATTTGGAAACTGCACGCAACCGCGACGTTGCCACGAGACTCCCTGATCAGTCGAAACGAATACGTTGGCCCGCGCAGCGGATCGAGTTCTGTGAAGCACGCATTGAACGGGCCGAAGCCACCACGCTGGTCCAGAGAGATCGGCATCATCCATTGGCCCGTCGACAGCACGGTGGGCTTGTTGAGCGTGACTCCGTGCCAGATGCGTCGCGGTGCTGACCACTTGGGTGTCTTCGCGTCGGGGTCGTCGCAGTTTGCGACCCACACGCCGGCGCGGCCGTCGAACATGTCCATCGACTGGTCAAAGATCAGCCACAGCCGCCCGAGCGGATCAGTCCACAGGTTCCCGACGAGGATGCTCCGGGGACGCGGCAGGGCATCTGCGTGTGCATCCACGACCAGCCGCGGCTTCGACCAGGTTGCCCCGTCGTCATCACTCGTGGCGAGAACAAAGAATGCCTTGGGACTATCGCCGCCAGCGACCCAGCACGCCCACAGCCTGCCGCCCGGAGTTCGCTCGATTCCAATCGTCATTCCATAGTCGAGCTTGTCGTAGTCGTACTCAGGCAACGGCGAAGTGTTGAGTGATGGCGGAACGAGCGCGAGGTCGGCGATCTTCTCCATCTCAGCGATCCGCTCGGACCGCTCGTGCGCCACAACATGGCCGACAGGCAGCAGTCGCCCGATCATCAACGGAATGATTACAAATGCGAGTCTCATCACGTCCCCACAATGGTACGAATCAACACTCGGCTGATAAGTCATTCAGGATTCACTCGATCTGTGCGAAACGAGCTGGCGGGCAGACCGGCCATGTTGGTCAGGTTCGGCATTGCGTCATTCGAGAATGCGTATCTGACCGCCTTCGGCTTGGGCACATTCTCTGATGAAACGATCAGCTCGTCGTTCTTGATTGTCGCAGCAGCCGGGTGGAACACGTTGTCGCGGCTGGCAATTTCGAAATGAGATGGGGCTTTTCCGTCCCGAGTCGACAGCCCACCGCTGGCATGGGAAAAGCTGATGCGGGCCTGACCGTCCTTGAAAATGCTCGATTTGTAGAGCGGCCCTGAAAAGACGACATCGCGACCGTAGTCTTTTGCGAGGGCCAGAAGTGCAAGTCGCCGGCCGACTTCCTGTTTGTTCCTGGGATGGATGTCGGTCAGATTGCCAATATCCATCGTCACCGCCATGCCAGTGTTCCTGAGCGACAGAGTGTCGAGCTGTGCCTCCCGGAGAAAGGCTGAGTTCAGACCACGGTAATTAAACGGAGAAATCTGCACATAGTAGAAAGGGAATTCATAACCGAAGGCTGTCCACCACTCAGTAATCATCGTTGAGAACAGCTTGTGATACTTATCCGCCCGTCTCGCGTTGCCCTCTCCCTGATACCAGACAGCGCCACGGATCCGGAAATTGCGCAGCGGATGAATCATGCCGTTGTAGAGCCGCGTTGGAATCTTCTGGTCGGCTTTCTGCGGCAGCTTCGCGGCCTGGTCGAGTTCACTCTGATACCCCAGAGCCTTCAGGCCACATGCGGGTGTCCATGCCTCGGCCAGTGTGCCGCCTCACGATGAATCGATGATCCCAATCGGTACGTCGAGCTCGCGATGCAGCTCCCGGGCGAAGAAGTATGCGGTCGAAGCAA
>CAYSJO010000848.1:0-7003 GCA_964431285.1 uncultured Planctomycetaceae bacterium | reverse complement strand
TCTGGTCTCGCTGATCGATGGGAAAACGACCGCACGTGAGCGCCCAATGGGATTCTGGGACTACACGACTGGTGGAAGCAGCACGCCGTCCGCGAAGTGGATGGGTGATCTGCTGACGGCGCAACAGGCCGGCGGCGATCTGTCTGCCCATGAATCGAGCCACAAGGCGGCCGCTTTACCCAACCCTACGTACCCGATGGATTCGTTCCCCGGACACGTGGCCCTGATCGACGGAGACTGGAAGCTGCACCGTATTCAGGGAAAGAAGGGCGAGGTTACCTGGGAGTTGTACGATCTGGCGAAAGACCGGGGGGAGACAACCGACGTGTCCGCTGGTGAAGGTGATCGCGTGAAGGAGTTGCGAGGCAAGTTAAATGACTGGCTGGTGTCTGTTGTGCATAGCCTGAACGGCGACGACTACTTCACCAAATGACCAGTTCCTGGGACAGCGACAGCGTCCCGTATGACGTCACCATCGATCAATTCGGGACGCCCTCAGCCAAGTGTCCAGGCTCCGTGGTTGACCGTGAGGCGAACACGACATTCGGCCGCTTCTGTGCCGCCGCCGTCCGAGTAGAGACGATCAGCACGACGGGCAGTAAGGTCGCGATGAGGATTCGTGATGTCATTGGAGCGTCCGTTCGTTGCTGTCGCTGGTGTCGAACCTGGGCAACGATAGCCAGACTACAATCGAGCAAAAAACACGGCCGATTTGGAATTCGACGTGCGCGATAGTTCCATTTGGTTTCCCTGACAACGTACTGACACGCTATTTCACAGTTATCCCGAGTCGCGGCACGATATACTTTCGGCCGCAGCCTGTAGTTGCCTCGACCAACTCTGGAGCTGGACCCTATGTCCGTTTGTCACCGTGGAACGTGTTTGACTGTGTGTCTGCTGTTGTGTGTAACGACAGTGGCAAATACCGCAGACGACATTCCGTCATTCGCCCGACACATCGTTCCGCTGCTCAGTCGTCTGGGATGCAACTCCGGGTCGTGTCACGGAGCCGTGCAGGGACAGAACAGATTCAAGCTGTCTTTATTCGGAGCCGACCAGGCAGCCGATCATGAGCAGTTGCGTCGCGCCGAGGCCGGCCGCCGAGTCAATCTGCTCAGTTCAGAAGACAGCCTGGTTCTGCTGAAGGCGCGTGGAGCCGTGCCACATGGTGGCGGGCAGGTCACTCGAGCTGACAGTCCTGAATACGCTGTGCTCAGTCGCTGGGTTGCTGCCGGCGCATTGCTTGATTCTGTGGAAGATGGACGTGTTGTCTCACTCAAGGTGACGCCACCACAGCAGACGGCAAAGACCGCAGACGCGTACTCGCTGAAGGTTGAAGCCGAGTTTGCTGGAGGCGTCGTTGAAGACGTCACGCATCTGTGTTCGTTCGAGTCGAAGGCCGGCGGCATCGCCCAGGTTGACCGTGACGGTGAAGTCACAACGGTCAGTGCGGGCAGTACTGCGATCCTCATCCGGTTTGGCTCCGAACCAGTGATTGCGATGATCGAAGTTGCCAGGCCCGAACGTGTTGCCGATGAAGTCTTCGCTGCGGCTCCGCCGCTCAACTCGCTCGACGAGCGGATGCTGGCAAAGCTCAAACGACGCCAGTTTTCTGCGTCGCGTCCGTCAGGACATCACGGGACAACTGCCCGAGCCGGATGAGGTAGTCGCGTTTCTGGCCGACGAGAATGCTGACAAGCGGTCAAAGAAGATCGATCAGTTGTTGGATGAATCGGGATACGCGGCGCTGTGGGCGTTGAAGTTCTGCGACCTGCTGGGAGCGGCTGACTTTGGTGTTTACGCCGACGGTTTGAAGAAAGAATAGGCCGCGCCGCGGTTTCAGGCCTGGGTACGGGCACGGCTCGAAGAAAACACTCCCTACGATGAATTTGCAGCAAGGATCCTGACCGCGACCAGCCGCGAGGGACGCAGCCTCAAGGAGTGGAGTGACGAAGTGGTCGCCCTGCAGGCTGGTTACAAGACCCCGCGGACGGATCTTGAGGTTTACGCGAAACGTCAGACACTCGACGCGTACTGGCAGCGCAAAGGCGCGATTGGAGTATCGGGAACTCTGCAGTTGGCACACACGTTCCTGGGACTGCGTCTGGAATGTGCTCAGTGCCACCGCCATCCGCACGATGTCTGACAACAGGACGATCTGCTGAGCTTCGCCAACTTCTTCATGCGCGTCCGCAAGGTGGGCTTCAACGGACAGAACGAAAAGAAGTACGTCGAGGAAGGAAAGCTGTTCAAACAGTTCAATGACGAAGGCAAGAAGCTGGCTGAGGAAGTTTAGAAGCTGAAAGCCGGTAAGGGAAAAATATCAGCAGATGCTGCGAAGAAGGCCCAGCAGGACGCAAACCGATTTCGAGGCGAACTGAATCGGGCCGAGCAGCAGATAGCCTCGTTCAACCAACAGGCGGCAAATCTCACGAAACAGCGGGATGCATTACCGACTGATCAGAAGCAGCAAAGAGATGCACTGACTCAGAAGATCGAACAGGCCGCCACCAAAGTCACGCAGCAACGGCAGGTGGCTGACGAGAAGCGAAACCAACTAGTGGTTGGTTGGAAAGCCGGACACGTGGACGAGTCGACTCGGCTGCTGTTCTGGAATGTGTGTCGAGGAAACCTTGGGTACGAAGCGATTGCTCGGGAGATCGATGCGGTTGATCCCGACATCGTCGCACCTGGAGAAGCGACAAGGCAGGGACAGGACTCTCGTTTCTGGAACACCGCGATACCCGGCTACTCGGCCAAGTGCCTCGGTGCCGGAATGACGCTGCTCGTACGGAACCCGTCACGGTGGAGGTCATCGAGAAGGGGCAGGTACCCGGAGAATGCCGCTACCGAGTCATCCGTCTGGACACCGGGAAACAACGGCTGGGGTTGTTGATCGCGGACGTCAAATCAGCCCCATTAATGTTTCGTCGGGCTGCATTCGAGACGATCGACAGCATCGCAGCGAGGAATTCAGACCTGCCGCTGCTGGTGGTTGGTGACTTCAACACACCGCTCGATTCCGTGCATGTCGAGCTGTTGCGAGCCGACCTGACGAACGCGTTCGAATCGTCGGGCACGGGGTATCGCGAAACCTGGCCGGTCGTTCTGCCGGTGCTTTCACTCGACCAGATCTGGGGCAACTCTGAAATCCGCTGGCACCGTTGCTGGTGCGAGTCCTCACTGCGATCCGACCATCGCCGCGTCGTTGCTGAGTTCTCAATCGCTGCCGACTGATCTGCTTTGCGTGCCCGTTGTCCCGCCCGATGCTCATCGGACGGGACTGTCATGACCGACAGCGAGACTTATTTGATGCCGATCAGCTCGATATCGAACACGAGCACGGAATTCGGTCCGATGTCCTTGCCAGCGCCGCGTTCGCCGTACGCGAGTTCTGATGGGATGTAGAGTCGCAACTTGTCGCCGACTTTCATGAGCTGCAGAGCTTCGGTCCAGCCCTTGATGACCTGAGTCACCCCGAAACTGACTGTGTCGTCATCCTTTGTCGGTTCATCGCCTTCGTACGATCCATCGAAGACCGTTCCGTCCAGAAGCCGACCCTTGTAGTGCGTCTCGACGGTGTCGGTCGGCTTCGGCGTGGCGCCCTTGCCTTCCCTCAGCACTTCGTATTGCAGGCCGCTTTCCGTCGTCTTGATCCCCTTCTTCTTGCCGTTCGTCGCGAGAAACTTTCGTCCCGCTTCCAAGTTCAGTCGGGATTTTTCCTGAGTCCGCAGTGCCTGCTTCTGTTCCATTGCAGCAAACGCATCGTCGCGCTCTTTGTCGCTGAGCAATGACTCACGGCCTGCCATGCCATCGGCAATGCCCCGCGCGAGTGCGGCGACGTCCACATCCAGATTCTGCCGTTTCAGGCTGGCTGAAATGTTCTGACCGATGGCGTAGCCAACTTTTTGCTCAACCGTCTTCAAAGGCGACTCGGCCGGAGCGGGTTTCTTCTCGGAATCCTGAGCTGAAAGTGTCCACCCCAAAGCAAAGACGACAGTAACCGACAAGACGCAGTAAACAGCGCGCATAACTGTTCTCCAGGGAGAGGGCTAAGTGACCTGCGGCCACACAGCGGCGGGAAAGGCCTGCTGGCGACATCGAAAAGCCGCTCCGTGTCGTCGTCAGGGGAGGGTGCAAAACGCGGGGCAAATGATAGCGGGAACGGCGTTGAACCGCACGGAGCAGCCGTCGTAGTGAGTGGGCGTTTGAAATGGACTCGCGCGCGACTTGGATGGGAGCCGCTGACGAGGCCGAGAAGACAAAGCGGTGCGGGTCAAAGACTCTGCTCTACATCGTGCTGACATTGCTTTTTCTCCATCGTCCTGACGGTCGTGCCTGCGTTAGAACGGCAGGTCACACACGCTCCTGTCGACGCTGCGATTGCATACGCTGGAGCATTACCTGAGACTCAACACTTAATCGAACCAGCCAGTTTGATCAGGAACCACATCGACACGACCGAACAACATGAGTTCAATGAATCTCGCTGGTATCGTATTGAAGATAGCCGTTTCGTTCTGCCTTCCTGCTGGGTCGGCGTGTTCGGAAGACCGCAGTGCCGACCGGATTCCGACGATGTCTTACGAGCGGCCCGTTCGAATCGAGGCCAGTGGTGCTCCGATTGACCTTGAATCGCATGTGACGACGCGGTGTTATGACTGGGACAACGACGGCGACCTGGATCTGCTCGTTGGTGGCGGTGATGGACGCCTGTGACTGTATCGCAAAAACGGTCGCTCATCGGGGCACAGTTTTCAGAAGGCTGAACCGGTCACGGCCGGCAAGCAGGACCGTTGGGGGTATTCCTACACGGGATTCGTTCTGGCCAGTATCGCTGGAGATTCCCTGCCGGACCTGGTTGTTTGCCACTCGGGCAGTAAAGTCTCAATCCACTGGAATGTTGGGACGCTTAACGCGCCGAAGTTTTCCGAAGACGCACTGACATTTTCAGTTCAGAAGAACTGCCAAGGACGCTTCGACGCGGCTGACTGGGACGGCGACGGGCTGGTCGATCTGGTGACCGGCGCGTTTGGTGGAAAGCTGGTGTGGTATCGGAACGAAGGAGAACGGGAGGCACCGAAGTTCAAACCGGGGCAGCCGTTCTTTGACATCCGCCTCGCGTACAACTCGCACCCGCGGATCGTCGATTTCAATCAGGACGGCCGCTTGGACCTTCTGTTGGGAGTGAACTGGGGCACGGTGTCGCTCTACGCGAACAGGTCAGTCGGTGGAACGACAGGCTTGCGCTCAAGCCGACTGCTGCAGTGGTCCGATGGCACGAATCTTAACATTCGCAAACAGAACGGCGACGACACGACTCCCGAGCTGGCGGACCTGGACGGTGATGGCGTTCTCGATCTGATCAGCGGTGGAAAGAACGGACGACTGTTCTTCATGCGGGGTGTTGGTTTCCCGGAACGAGTGAAGTCGTTTCAGGTTCTGCTGGATCAACACGCGGACCGTCTCGGGCAGACACTCAGAGACGACGCTGACGTGAGACGCCAGGTTTTCGGAGCGTTGACATCACTCCAAGCCGATCTGGCCAGTGGTCTCGTTCCGGACTAATCGCGCGACCACCTGTTCCAGACACTGGCTCCGCTGGCGAAGAAACATCGGACGTCTCTGGGACGCTCGAAGTTCGATATCCAGTCCGGCCCGCATTTGACGCTTCTCGCCGGTCAGTTCTGGGCCGTGCTCGTTGAGTCACTGCCTGATTCGAGGGCAAATCGTGAACGAGTCGCGGATGCACTGGATTTCCAGGGCGGTTACCGCAGGCTCCTTGTCGACCTCGGCGTTCTGTTTATCGATAACGACACGGCGACTACCGAACACCTTGAGGCCATGTACCGGCTGATGATGGCGATGCCCAAAGACGCGTGGGACGTCGAGACGATTACTGTTGCAGGCTGGCTGGGACCAGCAGTCAAGACTCAGAAGATCCGCTCTCGATCCGGAATCAACATCTTCGCGTTGCCGCTCGGTCGCCCGGAAAACAGCTTTGACGGAGACTCACCCAGACCCGGCGCCACCGACGTCTATCTGATCTGCCTGGCCCACGAGCTTGCACACAACATGCTCGACACTGTTGGACGACGGACGCGCCCGACCTGTACGAAAGAAAGTTTGAGGGACTCGCACGCGCTCCCAGCCCTAACGTCATCTTCCGAACACCTCGATCCCGCGGTATCGACTTCGAGGCCACAAAAAAGAGCTTTCAGAAACTGGGAGCGTGGAGTGGTGACGACGCCACCTGGAACAAGGCCTGGCCTGATTACTTCAAGGACAAGGAACGCATCGACCGGGCCTACGCCCGAGGCAACATTCATTTCTTCCTGAACGCGCCGCAGGAAGCCTTCGCGACGCTCGCCAATCCGTACTTCGCCGACAGTCAGCTAATGCTTGAGTTCTGCAAAGAACGTTGGGACGCGGACCACCGTTCCAACGTCAATCAGTTTCTGTTGATCGCGGACTACCTCAGCGGCGGCACAAACGACATCCGGTTTTACGTCATGCGTCCTGGTGGTGATCTCGATGTCACAGCGGCACGTCTGATTCGAGATGATAAGAATCGAATCACTCTGGTAGGTTCGGAGCGATCGACCGCCCACTTCGAGTATCAGGACGGAAGCCTTGTCACAGGTTTCCGACTGGAATTAACTGAGCAATAGGCAACGAAACCAACCGGCCACTTCCCTGTCTCTTCCCCGCAAAGACTGATCGATGCAACTGAATCCTGTTTTGATGTGTTGCCTGCTGATGACCGCGCTTGGATTCCAGACGAAAGCCGATGAGCGGCCGAATGTCCTGTTTATCTCAATCGACGACCGGAACGACTGGGTTGGTACTTATGGCGTCGAGCATGTGTAGCGGTTCAGTTGGAACTGGAATCGGTGTCTGGTCGGGTTAGCATGACCTGACTGGAGAATGATGCCATGACTCAACGAACACGTCTTCACTTTTCTGCCGAACAGAAAGCTCAGATCGTCAGACGACATCTGCA
>CAYSJO010000847.1:0-6066 GCA_964431285.1 uncultured Planctomycetaceae bacterium | reverse complement strand
GCGTTGTGTGAGTGTTTCCATCAGTGACTTTGACACGCACTCGAAGAATTTCCCGCGGATGCGTCAGCTCAATCCGATCGTGGATCACGGACTGGCCGCTCTGGTGACCGATTTGGAAGAGCGAGGCATGCTGGACGATGTGACGATCGTGGCGTGGGGTGAATTTGGACGCACTCCGCGAGTCGATCCCAAGTCCGGCGGTCGTCATCACTGGCCTCGCGTCGCCCCGGCGATCCTCGCCGGCGGAGGAATGTCGCTTGGCAAGGTCATTGGCAGCACAGATCGAACGGCGGGGTCGGCAGTCTCGCGTCCTGTCCACTACAAGGACGTGTTCGCGACTCTGTATTCGAACCTCGGCATTGATGCGCGACAGACCACGATCGTCGATCCACAGGGTCGGCCGCAGTATCTGCTGGACGGTGGGCATCCGTTGCCGGAATTGAGCTGAGTCACAGCAAAAGGAGCCGCTGTCAGACCGCCCGGCGCCATGCGACTCGGTTGCAGCCTGCTTCAGAACTGGCCGATTAACTCGCTTCCGTGTCTGGTCGACAGGCTGACGAGCTGATTGTGATCAATCGATTCGTTCACGAATCGCACTGATCCGTCAGCCACCAGGAAGAATGCCCCACCCGTGTGCCAGCTCCAGAAGTGATTGGTATGTGCGCTGGAATCGTCACCAAGGGACAGACCCGTGCTCATGTCGAGAAACGCATCGCGTGAGCTTCCACACAGCATCCAGCCAAAATTACAGGCGCGCGGGATGCCGCGCTCGCCCATCATCAGCGTGTTGGATGTGCCGTCGGTGATCTTTGCAAAGGTCGTGGAGCTGTTGTGATACAGGACCCCGTCGCGAGCTGTCCGTGTACTGCCACTCAAGCCTAAGTAATCTCCGGGCCGGTGATCACCGAGGAATGAATTGGTACACAATCGACCGCCATGCGGATCACTCGGACAAAGATAGAGAGGCACTGTTTTGACCGTTGGACTGGCGGCACCAACAGCCAGTGCCAAGTTCTGGCACGTTGAATATGTTCTCAGGTCAAATTTGAAGTCGACCTGCTTGTACAGCGGCTCCTGTTCGATGTAGGGAAGAAGCATCGAACGGAACGTCCACTGCCGAGGCACAATCACCCCCATCGGCAACACGCGATGAGCTTCGTGGTAGTTGTGCAGTGCGAGGCCCCATTGCTTCATGTGGTTCCGACACTGCGTTCGTCGAGCCGCCTCGCGCGCCTGCTGAACGGCGGGCAGCAGCAGTGCGATCAGAATTGCGATGATCGCGATCACGACCAGCAGTTCGATCAGCGTGAAGCCCGAGTTGCGTCGTTGCCGGTGCATGGGTCTTATTGCAGTCTCTGCGAATGGTGATTGCAAGATGCGACAGATGGAATGAACGATTAGGCTGTCTGCTGTTAAAGTTCGTTCCGATCAGGTGGACTGACCTGTCCAGCCGTTACGATTCGTTTGCCCTGCCGAGCTTTCCATGTCGGTGGATCACGTTCGTTTAATCTGTTAAACCGCGTCCCGTCCGCCTCATGACCGGGACGTCCGACTCACCATTCATTACGCATGGAACGCACTTCGATGCCTGACAATCCAGATGCTTTGCTTTATCACGCGAAAGATTTGCTGACTTCACTGCGCCATATTGTCGTGATTCTGATGGGGAAGATCCTTCCATGGACTGCGCTGATCGCCTGGGTCGCATTCTGGTTGCTGGCTGTTAACTGGGTGAAGCTTCGTCAGGTACTCGTGCAAGGAGGATTGATCGGTCTCGTTCTGGTTGGTCTGTGCATGATCATGATCTGGGGTCTGATTGCTCCACCCGCCGATGGAGCTCATTACCTGTTTGGTCTGACTCTGAGTAACTTTGCCGGCAAGACCGTCTATGTGACGGCATTGTTCTGCATCATGTTCCTATGTGGTTCCGTGCAGCTTTCCGGTTGCTGCAGTTCGCTGTGTCGCTTTGACGAAGACGAATCCTCTGAAGACGCCATTCACGCTCATTGAGCGTTTAATTGCGGCAGCCAGGTTTTCGTCAGCCACCCTGCCCCGCTGCGCTAAATCTCCGCGAGTGGATGCCATCGAACCGCATAAATGCGGTTACTACGAACCGCGGATTTCAAAACGTCGAGAGAACCCAGTCCGGCGGCGTGATTGTGAAGAACTCGTCAGCTTCGTCCGGTTCCAGTACGACGTCACCCGGATCGGCTCCACTGCCGCTTCCACCCGCCAGAATGTCGACGCTTCCGCCGCCGTTGACGCGATCGTCTCCCGCCATGCCGATGACGATGTCGATGCCGCCTTCACCCTCAAGTGTGTCATTGCCGTCTCCACCAAACAGGGTGTCGTCGGCGCCGCCACCTTTGAGTCGATCGTTGCCGGTGAATCCATCCAGGCCGTCCCTGCCCTGACCACCGTTCAGAGTATCGTTGCCCGCGTCACCGATCAGCGTATCGTTGCCGTCCTCACCGAAGAGACGATCGTTCTGGTCACCGCCACGCAACGAATCATCACCGGTCCCACCAAACAACCGATCGTTTCCGTCGCCGCCGAGCAGCGTGTCATTTCCTTCGTCACCAGACAGGCGGTCTATGTTGTTTCCCCCGTCCAGGTTGTCATTTCCTGTGCCGCCGAACAACCGATCGTTTCCGTCCTCTCCCTGCAGGGTGTCGTCTCCATCGTTGCCGTTCAATGTGTCGGCGCCGGTACCTCCTGACAGCAGATCGAGTCCGCCGTTGCCCGTCAGCAAATCACTTCCCGCGTCGCCCTGCAGGACATCGTTGTTGCCACCCCCTGTCAGCGTATCGTCGCCGTCGCCGCCGCGCAGAGTCACTTGGCCGCGATACCCGACGGCACTCAGACTGTTGTTGCTGGCTCCTCCGGTGAGTTCGACCTGTTCGATACTGACCAGCCGGTCGACACCATTGCCTCTAAGTCTGAACTGCCGGAGAACGAAGTCGGCATCGTTCGCTTCAATGACTCGATCTCTGCCTCCGCCTCCACTCAGCGTGTCCCTGCCGGCACCACCCGTCAGCACGTCGAATGCGCTTTGCCCACGGAGCCGATCGTTGCCGTCTCCGCCCCGGAGGGTGTCGGCGCCGCCCCCGCCAAACGCGATGTCGTTTCCGTCGCCACCGTCGATATCATCGTTACCCTGGTTGCCATTGAGAGTATCCCTTCCCAGCCCGCCTTTGAGGACGTCGTCCTGACCCTCGCCCCGCAGCACGTCGTTTCCGTCGTCGCCGTTCAGTGAATCGTTGCCATTGCCACCGCAAACCTGATCGTTGCCGTTGCCACCATTGATCAGGTCGTCACCGCCTTCACCGGACAGAACGTCGTTCTCGACCGAACCAGTCACGGTGTCATCACCGGCACCAGCGCGGACTGTCGTGGGCCCTGCGAACCCGCTTACATCGATCACATTGTCGGAGATGCCACCAGAAATCTCCGCTGCCTCGATGCTGGAAAACACATCGTTTCCAATTCCTGTCAGCGACGCAGCGAGGACAGTGAGGTTGACATCGGCCGATTCGACCAGTCGGTCCGTTCCGTCTCCCCCATCCAGTGTGTCGTTGCCACCTTCGCCGGAAAGTGCATCGTCTCCGTCATTACCATCAACTGCGTCGTCACCGCCACCCGCCACCAGTTGATCGTTGTCATCGCCGCCACTCAGCGAATCGTTCCCGCTACCACCTTTGATTGTGTCCTGGCCGGTGTTGCCACTGAGCTGCAATGCAACCGTCGCCGCAGAACCGTCCAGGTCATCGTTGCCGTCGCCACCCGAGACAGACACAGAACCCGCGAACAGACTGTCGAGCGCCAGAATCGACACACTGTCGTCTCCGCCTGCGGCGTTGATCACGACCTGACCCGTCAGGTTGGTAAAGTTGACTGTCTCGCTGGATGAGACGCTGCGGATTGTTGAGAGTCCGTTACCAGCGATTGCGTCGTCTTCCAGCGTGACCACGTCGGTGGTGTCAAAGAAGGTGAAGATACGACTGGTGGCGGCAATCAGATCGTCGATAGGTTCGAGGCCGGTGTAGAACACGTCTGCCGCTGATGGAGCAGTGACCGACACGGAACCGTCGCTCGCGTTGAAGAACGTGTGTTCGACCTGCATGGCCGCAAGGCCCTGCAGCGCCAGCGAATCGTTTCCGCCCTGGCCGTTGTACGTGAACGTGTCCGATACGCTGTAGTCGATGTCCAGCAGGTCGTCGCCATTGCCACCATTGACGAAGATGTCTGCGCTGAACTGGTCGTCCAGCGAACTGACTTCGATCGTGTCGGCCATACAGCCGCCAGCGATGAACAGGTTCGACGTTGTCGTGGAGAATTCGATCGGCGGATCACCGTTGACCGTGTACTGCGAAAGACCATCGTTCGGAGTTGCGTTATCCGAAATGACAACAGAATTCGGAGTCAGACCCGCCAGGAGGATTGTCGGGCTGGTCAGGCCGCCGCCGGGAGCCACTTCCCAGCCGATGTCGGCCAGTGCTGCCACGTCGAGTCCGGTCAGCAGCTCGCGCGTGCCGTCGGCAAGGTCCGGGTCCATGGCCGTTTGCTGGCCGTCGTCCATCAGACTCTGTCGCCAGTGTCCCGGGTCATTCATCGGCACACTGCCGCCGAGCTCGTATTCAACCGAGGCTTGCCCACCCGTAAACACGCCTCCGGACACCAGATTGGAAAACGAGGCTGATGTTCCGAAGCCGATGACGTGCATCAACTCGTGTATGGCGGTTGAGAGGAAGTCGAATTCGCCAGCATCCAGTCCATCAGTGAGGGAATCGAAATGCCAATTGGTGGTTGTATCAAATGAGATCGCGCCGCCGAATGGCCCGAAGTCGGTCGCGACAGCATCCAGTGCTCCGAGCTGGCCGCGTGCAATCACGGTGTCGACGAATTCCTGGACACCGGACACAGACGGGATGGACGCGGGGCCGCCGAGTGCCAGATTGCCGCCCAAATCACGGGCTCCGACATAGACGACAATAGTGTCTTCACCAATGATCAGGTCAACGACGTCAAATGTGCCACCGGTGGACGGGTCTGCAAACTGCGCCGTCCAGGTGTCTGCTACATCGAGCTGATGTGGAACAATTTCGAACAGAACATCCTCGAGCAGGCCGCCCACCTGATTGCCGGCCTCTTCCAGCACATCACGTCGCGCCGTGTCGTCGAAGAATCCTTCAGTATCGCGTGAGTAGTCAAACTGAAAGGTGACGGCTGGCAGGACACGCGTCTCAAGAGTTTCGACGGCGCGCCGCCCACGTGCCTGCCCCAGGCCATCCAGACAGGCGCGCGCCTTCGCTGCACGCAAACGAGAAAACAGTCCTCTCAGCCGATGGCGCCGCAGCATGGAACAAGCACTCCCCCGTTAACACTTGCCAGTCAGTTTTCTGAATCACTCGTGGACACGCGCTGTCGCGGTGGGCGCGGTCAACAATGCAAACTCAATCCGATTCAGCATGAACCCAACCGCACTCAGTGAAACGCCCTCTTGAGATCGCGAGAACGACCAGTGGCCCGCCAGTACTGTTTTACCCGGATGTCGCACAGAATTGACCTGCCAATTCGACAACCAATCCGCTTTCGCGGCAGTTCCAGACGATCCTCGACGAACATGCGACCCTGGAGTTCCTGAAAAACCGACCTCACGCGTCATTTCGGTCCGACTTTCCGTTCGCTTCTCTGTACCACGTCTGAGTCGATACGATCTGCGCACGACAGGTCCTGGTGTCTGAACGTCTAACGCGAACTCACTTTGCGAATCCACACGTCGTCTAAGGAATCAATATGGCTGACACGGGCGTCACACAGGAATCAATTGATCGGCTCAACAAGGCCGCAAGTCAGATTCGGGACCAGATGTCGCAGGTCATCGTTGGACAGGACGACGTCATCGATCACCTGCTGATAGCACTCTTCAGCCGGGGCCACTGCCTGCTGGAAGGCGTGCCCGGTCTGGCCAAAACACTGATGATCAGCACCCTGGCCCGTTCTCTGTCGATGACGTTTGCCCGTGTGCAGTTCACGCCGGACCTCATGCCGGCCGACATTACCGGC
>CAYSJO010000846.1:0-15665 GCA_964431285.1 uncultured Planctomycetaceae bacterium | reverse complement strand
GTGAATTATCTGTACGGAACCTGGCAGTCACTGGTCGGTCTGACACGGATTGGATTTCCGCTCACCGATGCACGGATTCGGCGTGCGGCGAACTGGCTGAAGTCAGTCCAGGATGTGGACGGTGGCTGGGGCGAGACTCCCCGCAGCTACGACGACCCGGCTTTGAAAGGTCAGGGAGCACCGACGGCCTCACAAACAGCTTGGGCGATTATGGGATTGATCGCTGCAGGCGAAGGAGAATCAGCGGCCGTACATCGTGGTATCCGGTGGCTGCTGGATGCACAGAACCAGGACGGCACCTGGGACGAGCACTGGTGGACGGGTACGGGGTTTCCCAGGGTGTTCTATCTGAAGTACCACCTGTATCGGATTTCGTTCCCGTTGATGGCACTGTCCCGCTACGCCCGACTGCGCGAACGGGCCTGATCGCCCCCAGGTTACGGCTGCTCATACGGAAGCAGGCGCGATCCGGTGGCCTGAAACAGCTCGTCACGGAACGGGCTGAACTCGCGAATGAAGACTTCGGGCAGTGACAGTTCGAAGACTCCCTGAGACGGCACGCCGTATCACACTCGCAAAAACGCATCCGCGGCAACGTTGATTGAAGTTTGTGGTCTGAATTGACGGAACGGCAGGCGGACCTGCACGGCACCATCACGGAAGTCACCAGCGCGGATCGGAAACCCCCAGCGTTCGAGCATCAGCTCGTCCGGTTTCCTCCCCTGAGTCAATCGTCCGCCGCGATTCCCCTGCCGTAACCCGAGAAGCTGCACATCAAGCTGACCCGACTCGTTGACGGGCTGTCCTTTCGCGTTGGTCAGGATGAGTGTCAGGATCAGTCCGTCCGCATCCGGCCTGGAATCCCAGTGCCCCAGCCATGCGTCGCCTGCAATCGATGCAACCTTTCCGCGAAACGGAGTTGGCGGTGCCGGCTCGCGAATCACTGGCCCTGGCAACAATGGAGCTGGTTTCACAGCGAAGGCCGCCCACTGGGTTTGAAACTCGTCTCGACTGAATGTTGTGTCGCCCGCTCGCACGGTTTGCACGGCGGACCAGCGGACGGGTGTTGTCAGTCGAATGCGTCCAGTGGCGAGAGTCAGCCTGAGATGCGTGTCGTCGGTCCGCTCATCAACTGGTCCGAACATCAAACGTCCGTTCGTCAGCTCAACACGAACGGGTGGCCGGGTCGAGTCGTCGCTGCGACAGGCACTGACGGACAACAGGCACACAGTTAGAGCAGTTTTCGAGAATCCGTAGTGACTTTCGGGGCGTGGGAGTCTTGTTTCAAGGGCTCTGACGCGCTTGTCGCGATCATGGATCAGCGTAATACGCTGTAGAAAGGTTTGTCGCATTGTGATACCAGCCGATTCTCTCAAGGAGTTCGATTGTGGTATCAGAAGAGCAATTGCCGCGCCGTTGCAACACAGTCGGTTTCCCGCGTCACAACTGGTGCAAGCCGTGAACAGGCTTGACGGAAACCGTGGTCTGAAATCAACACGTGGGTATTTCGGCGACATCCGTTGCCGTCGGGTCGAGCTGGCGTGAATCACCGCTCACGTTTAGAGCATTTTCAGAACGTGATTCACCTGGGAACGCCGGTTCCCGCCGACGCTTCGAGTAACCCGATCAGACTCCGCAACTCTGCAGGCCCGAGTGTCTTTTCGAAACCTGCCGGCATGATCGACATTCGCGAAGGGTGCCGTGCTTCAATGTCTGCGGTGAGAATCTGGTTCTCTTTGCCGTCAGTCGAGACAAAGATTTCCCGCTTTCCTCCCGGGCGATTCAGCGCGATGCCAGTGAATGTCTTTCCGGATGTCGATTCGATGATCCACGGAACATAACGCGGAGCGATCTCACGACTGGGTTCGAGGATTGACTGGATCAACCTTCGACGTGGCATTCGTTTCGCGATACTCGTCAGGTCAGGTCCGAACGTACCGCCTCGGCCCTGCAGTGCGTGGCAAGTTGAACACTTGCCGTAGCCAAAGAAGATGCGCCAACCGGCGTTGACATCGGGCTCAGCGCCCGCCGCATCGACAAGTTTCACCCATGTATCGGTGTCTCGTGGTGACGGCCGGGACAGTTCTGGCGCGCCGACTGCGCTCTGAAGGGCGTTGATCGCAGCCAGGCGGACTGCACCCGGCCCGCTCTTCGCATAACCCTTCAGTTGCTCCTTGTGGTCGGGACTGGTTCGCAAGCCGAACACTGCGTCTGCTCGAAGCTGCTCTCCGCGCGATTCGTCCGCGGCGATGTCCGCCAGCAATTCCAGACCTTTGGTTCCAGTGCCCAGTGCGAGCGTTCGTACCGATGCTCGCCGGACGGTCTCGTTGGATGACTGTGAAAGCTCTGCAAGGCGCGCCGGAGTCAACGTGTCGTGATCTGGCGGCAACGATCGTAACGCCATCGCACGAATGGAATCCGGATAGCCGTCCTGGGTGAGGACACCGGCAAAGTAATGCCCGCGGTGGCTGCGTTTCAGATTTGCAACCTTGCCCGTGTCGAGCCACTCAAGTGTTGCCACCGCCGCCTGGAACAGAGCGGGCGTCGTGTTCTTTGACTTTGCGACTTTCTGCACTGTCGAACGGAATTCCGTCAGCTTTTCGTCGGCGATCCAGCGAAGAGCGTAAAGCCGCACTTCCGCATCCGTGTCACGAAGTGCCGCGACCAGGACATGGTCGCGGCGCTTCGCCGAAATCACATCGGAAGGACCCTCGGACGCTCGCCGTACGGCTTGCAGTAATCCAAGACGATAACGTGGTGGACCAAAGCTCACAAAATCAGACCGTTGAACTTCGGATTCGTCGCTGCCAATCAAACTGGTGACGGCAGCGTGGTACAGAAACGGGTCACGTGATTCAAACTCAGAAGTCGTTGCCCCGATCGCTCGATGCTCGCCATCGGTCACTGCCGGAAAATCAGCCGCATCCGGCTTTGACTTCCAACTCAGCCGCCAGATTCTGCCTTTCCCGTGAACCGGGTAGCTCCGGTCCACCCAGTCGGTGAAATACAGCGACCCATCCGGCGCAACGGCAAAGTCAACAGGTCGGAAGTTCTCGTCACCTTGAACCACCACATCGAACTTTGCCCCAAAGGACGCCCCGCGCGGTTCGAGGGTGTATCGCTCGATGCGGTAGTCGCCCCAACTCGTCACCCAGAGCTGGCCGTGATACGGCAGCACGGCACACGGGGCCTCACCAGTGCCGGCGAGCATGGGCAATGTTCCGGGTAACTCGCCGTCCCATGCCTGCAGCGGATGTTTGCCCGAACGTCCGTAGCGGAACTGGTACCCGTAATCACCACCAGGTACCACATGCAGTAATCGACACGGTGGCATCGAGTCGGGATCGTTGCCGACGCAGAAGATTCGGCCGTGCGGGTCTGCGCAGATACCGAAGGGGTTCCAGAACCCCGTTGCGAGTTTCTCCAGGTTCGCGCCGTCGACCTTGCAAAGGTAGATGTTGCCGCCTTCGCCGCCGCCACTGAGCGTCGTTCCGTCGCTACCGATCAGCCTGTAAGGCTCGCCGAGATTCTCGCCAAGGCCGAAGAGCAACCCACCGTAGCCGTCAAACGCGAGCCCTCCGAGCCCGTTGTGAGGGTAATCACCCTTCGTTTCGAGTCTCACAATCTCTTCTTCCTGGTCGGCTTTGTCGTCTCCGTTGGAGTCTCGAATCCGGAAGACTCGCATTCGCGTCGCAACGTAGATCCAGTCGTCTGGTCCGGCCGCAAGACTCATCGTCTTCCGCGAGCCTTCATAAAAAGTCCGGAACCGATCGGCTTTTCCATCGCCGTCAGTGTCCTCAATGAATCGGATTCGATCATGCTTCGGACCGGCGTAGTTGTCGGGCGGAAAGTGAGTATGAACTTCAACCACCAGCAGTCGGCTCTTTGAGTCAAACGTCGCTCCGACAGGAGTCACGATCTCTGGCTCACTGGCAACGAGCGTCAGTTGCAGGCGATCGTCTCTGACCTCCGGCTCTGCGGCGAGGGACACGGTAACAACTGACATCATCAAAACCGCCGCAAGAATCAGTCGTCTCATCGGTTGGCCTTCATTGCTGCGAATGAGATTGAGGGGAGAAAAGACTGAGCGTGAATCTCACGGCACGGCCGAATGGGAGCACTTGGGCAGCTCATTGACGAATTCGCACCCGAAGAGTGCCTCAACTATTTCGTGTGAGTGGTTCCCTCTCCCGCTGGGGAGAGGGTCAGTTCTGAAAACGCTCTAACAGTCGGTGAGCGGTGGAGCCGGACAGTCCGGCTACTACGAACGGTTGAACGGTTATGCCAGGGATGCCACGAACCGCTCAACAGCTGCTTCGACGTTTTCTCGGCTGTTGAATGCGCTCAGACGGAAGTAGCCCTCACCGGCTGCACCAAAGCCGCTGCCCGGTGTGCCCACCAGGTGTGCTTTCTGTAGGAGCTGATCGAAGAAGTCCCAGCTGCTCAGTCCACCTGGAGTTTTCAGCCACACATACGGCGCGTTGACGCCTCCGTAGACTTCGATCCCGACTTTCGTGAGACCTTCACGCAGCAGACGAGCGTTTTCCAGGTAGAAGCTCACAAGTCCGCTGATCTGCTCCCGACCGGCATCGCTGTACGCGGCTTCGGCACCACGCTGGATCGGATAAGACACTCCATTGAACTTGGTGCAATGACGACGGTTCCAGAGCTTGTGAATCTCAACCGATTCACCGTCCGACGTCTTTCCCGTAAGTGATTTCGGAATGACCGTGAATGCGCATCGTGTGCCGGTGAACCCGGCGTTCTTGCTGAAGCTGCGGAACTCGATCGCGACATCACGGGCTCCGTCAACTTCGTAGATGGAGTTCGGGACGTCCGGGTCGGTGATGTATGCCTCGTAAGCCGCATCGAACAGAATCAGGGCGTCGTGAGCCTTTGCGTAGTCCACCCACTGCTTCAGTGTGTCCTTCGTTGCGACAGTCCCCGTGGGGTTGTTGGGGTAGCAAAGATAGATCAGATCGACTGACTGTTCGGGCAACGCGGGCGTGAAGTCGTTGTCGGCCGAAACTGGAATGTAGACCAGCCCTGCATATCGCCCCGAATCATCGGCCGCTCCTGTACGACCAGACATCACGTTCGTGTCGACATAGACCGGGTAAACCGGGTCGGTCACGGCGACGGTGTTGCCCGTTCCGAAGATGTCCAGAATATTGCCGGAATCGCACTTCGAACCATCTGAGACAAAGATCTCATCCGCCGACACGTCGCAGCCGCGCGACTGGTAATCGTTGGTCGCGATTGCCTCTCGCAGAAAGCCATAACCCTGTTCGGGTCCATACCCGCGAAACGTGTCTCGGTTGGCCATTTCGTCGAGGGCGCTGTGCATGGCCGCGACCATTGCTGGCGGCAGCGGCTCGGTGACATCGCCGATGCCCAGACGGATGACCTGGGCATCCGGATTGGCTTCACAGAAGGCATTTACGCGGCGGCCGATTTCCGGAAACAGGTATCCGGCCGTAAGCTTCAGGTAGTGTTCGTTGATCTGAACCATCGGGAGGAAATCCTTCGTAGTGACGTTCGTAGTAACCGCATTCATGCGGTCGACACCCAGCTCGCGTCCGAACGAAACGGTAGCGCGAGCGTAACGAGTGTGATGCAGGAAGCTGGATACGCGGACTGGCCACAAAAATCAAACGAGCCATCCGAACAAGCGTCCGCGTTGTCATGACAGAACGGCGACCAGATGGTTCACGTCTTGTGATTCACAACCAGCACGGATGCGGATGGTGATCTTCGCGTCACCGCCTTGCAGCGTAGGGATGAGTCAAGATTGACTGCGTGACCGGACCGGGTCATTCGACCTTGATGACAACGGCCGTGACGTCGTCTTCCTGCTTCGTTCCCTGGGCGAATTCCACGACGGCCGTATGAAGAGATTGGACGATCTCGCTCGCCGACCTGTTTCGATTCTGCCTGAGAACATCGAACAGGCGGCCCTTTTCGAACATCTCTCGATTGGGCGAAAAAGTTTCGGCGATTCCATCCGTTGCGAGCAGGACGATGTCGCCGGCCGCTAGGTTGTCTGTGTGCCCGCGACCGTATCGGCGATCGACGTCGTCGGTGGTGGCGAGCGTCAATGTTCCCGATGCGGGGGCCGTGATCGTCTTCCGTTGCCCGATGACAAATCGATTGCCGCCGATTTCGCCGTACAACACGCCTTCGGGGGCGCCCCGCACGAAGGTGGTTTACGTGGCTGCACATCATGGCGATGGTGCTGTTCTCCAGCCTGATCGTTACTTCAGCCATTCAATTCTTCAAAGCAGAAGACACGCGCTGGATGATTGCCTGGGCCACTGGATTCGCCGTATGCCTCTTGTCGCTTTGCGACACAGGTTGCGAGCAACGCGAGCAACCTGTGCCACCCGGGGCTCTTACTCACTCCCGGTGGCCGTCGGGTCGTCGAGACCAGTCAGCGTGAGGAAGTGCATGCGGCCGAAGAATTCGCCGGAGACGACGGTGCGTCCGTTGGGGCTGATACCGCAGGCTATGAAGTACTCCTCGGCGGAAAAGCACGCGACCAGGTCGCCCGTGTCGATGTCCCAGACCTTCAAAGTCTGGTCAGAAGAGGCGGAGACGGCGTGGCGACCGGCCGTGAATGTGGGTGCGGAATAGGACGGCTGCGGCCGGATCTGTCTCAGTTACCTGCAGCGTGGAATTCGATTCGCTGACTGCGCCGCAGTGGTCCACCAGCAGCCACGCGGACGGAGAATGGTTACCATTGTCCGATTGACCGACCGCTCCGGGGTGTGCCATGCGAATCTGCAGCCTAACGATTCTCTTTCTGATTCCGATCGCGTTCGCCAGTGAGGCGGACGGAGATGTGGACTATGTTCGTGACATCAAACCGATCTTCAGCCAGCGTTGCTTCAGTTGTCACGGCGCTTTGAAACAGGAATCAGGACTGCGTCTGGATACTGGCAGCCTGATTCGCAAGGGAGGCGAGAACGGTGCCTCAGTCGTTGCTGCGAAACCGAGTGAGAGCAATCTCGTCAAACGCATTACCGAGACCGACGAATCGCTGCGAATGCCGCCGGAAGGTGAGCCGCTGTCGCCGGCTCAGATCACGCTGATCCGTAAGTGGATCGCGGCCGGAGCAAAGTCCCCTGACGACGAGCAGCCTGAGCCTGACCCGCGCGAACACTGGAGTTTCCGGAAACCGGTCCGCCCTCGAACGCCTTCCGTCGACGCAAAGTCGTGGGTGCGTAATCCGATCGATACTTTCATCCTGGCGAAGCAGGAGCAGCGAGGCCTGATTCCACTTCCACCAGCGGGAAAAGAGATTCTGCTACGTCGGGTGTCTCTCGACCTGATCGGTCTGCCGCCGACGCGTGACCAATTGCATGCGTTTCTGAGTGACGACTCGCCGGATGCCTATGAACGGATCGTCTATCGCCTGCTTGACAGCAAACACTATGGCGAGCGGTGGGGACGGCACTGGATGGACGTGTGGCGCTACAGCGACTGGTACGGGCGTCGGCAGGTCAACGACGTGCGCAACAGTTATCCGCATATCTGGCGATGGCGCGATTGGATCATCGACTCGCTGAACAGTGACAAGGGCTACGACCAGATGGTGCGTGAAATGCTTGCGGCCGATGAGCTTTATCCAGAAGACGACACGCGCATGCCGGCCCTGGGTTTCATCGTCCGCAACTGGTTCTCGTTGAACTACGACACGTGGAAGCAGGACCTTGTCGAGCACACGGGCAAAGCATTCCTCGGTCTGCGGCTGAACTGCGCCCACTGTCATGACCACAAGTACGACCCGATCTCGCAGCAGGAATACTTTCAGTTCCGTGCGTTTTTCGAGCCACTTGAGTTCCGGCACGATCGTGTTTCCGGCGGCCCTGCTCTACCAAAATATATCCGTTACAAGCCCGGTTCCGGTGGATCACTGAAGCCGATCGAAGCGGGTCTCCCTCGCGTTTACGATCACTTCTTCGACGACAAGACTTATATGTACCGACTGGGCGATACACGAGACCGATTCGATCGTCCACCTGTTGAACCTGCGGCGCTGGCATTCCTTGGTGGAGATAAGCTACCCATCGATCCGGTCACATTGCCGGCTGTCGCGTCGTATCCCAGTTTGAAACCGTTCATTCAGAAAGCGGAAATCGAAAAACGCGAACAGACCCATCAGACCGCGAAGAAATCGGTTGTCTCGACCGAGTCAAAGCTGGCCGCACTCCCGAAACAACCGGACGCGGACGAAAGGAAACTCGCGGAGACAACGCTCGCGGCCGCGAAAGCACAACTTGAGGCCGCGACGGTCGGACTCCAAACGGTGAAAACGCGGATCGCTGCCGATCAGGCGCGATATGGCGACTCAACGGCGTCGGCCGACCGGCTGGCCAGAGCGGCGGCCGGACTGGAACGCGACAGCAGACTGGCGACCGCTCGTGCGAAACTGGCAAAGGCGGAACAGTCGGTGCTGGAATCCCGTGCAGCCGAGAAGCCCGATGCCAAAGCGATCAAGCAGACCGAATCCGCTGTCGCCTCCGCTCGCAAAGCACTCGCGGCGCTTGAGAAACAGACCGGCGACCCAGGCACGAAATACACACCCTTCGGGCCATCGTATCCGACCAGGAGCACTGGCCGCCGTCGCGCGCTGGCCAACTGGATCGCCGATTCGAAAAACCCGCTGACAGCTCGTGTCGCAGTCAACCACATCTGGATGAGGCATTTCGGCAGACCGCTGGTCGAAACCGTGTTTGACTTCGGACGCAGCGGGAAACAGCCGACGCATCCGGAACTGCTCGACTGGCTCGCTGTCGAACTGATGGAGCCTACGATTGCGACAACGAGATCGAGCGATGGGGAGGAGAGCGATCACGTTCCAGGCCAGTGGCGGATGAAACATCTTCACCGGCTGATTGTGACCAGTGCGACATATCGCCTCAGCTCGCGAGCTGGTCGAAACGAACATCCGAACGCGGCAGTCGATTTGGACAATGTGTTCTGGTGGCGATTCGATCGGCGGCGTCTGGAAGCTGAAACAGTCCGAGACAGCATGCTGTCTGTCTCACGACAGCTCGACGACACACTCGGCGGGCCCGACATCGACCCAAAGAAGCAGGCCACCAATCACCGTCGCAGCCTGTACTTCACGGTGTATCCGGAAGCTGGCGGCATGATGCGTTTCATGACCATGTTCGACGCGCCGGATCCGTGCGCCTGCTATCGCCGCACCGAGAGCATTGTGCCGCAACAGGCGCTGGCCATGTCGAACAGCACCCTTGCGCTGGAAGCTGCAAAGCGGGTCGCCGGGCAGATTTCGAACACAGCGGTGGGAAAGATCGAAACGGAGGACGCTGCATCAGATTCCTCACCAGGCAGTTCGTTCATCACAGCAGCGTTCGAGCATGTGTTGACCCGATCGCCCACTGTCGAAGAGGTGTCAGCGTGCCGCGCGTTTCTGACACGGCAGAAAACGCTGTATGCCGCGACTTCCATTGCAGACCCGGATTCGCGATCGCGTGTAAGCCTGCTGCGCGTGCTGCTCAATCACAATGATTTCGTGACGGTCCACTGACACCTGGCAACTCAAATCAGAGAATCGGTTCGGACTGATCGTTCTTCTGAAACGGATTCTGTCCAAGATGCGGATCATCGAGCGGCGACGGCAGGCCGTGAATCGGCGTGCAATTCTGAGGATCAACCAGACGGCGAGCCGAATCGACTGATTCGGGTGTCAGCCCCGCTCCGAAGATGCTCTTCAAGTCGTCCGTGTCCAGCTGCTTTTCCAGCGGCAAGTCATCAATACGTATGCGGCTCATCATCTGACTCCGAGGTCGGCCGGTGGCCGTGTCAGGATTTTCAAGCCCGTTGGCCCGAGAAGTGGCAGTTCGATGGTCAGTCGAACTGGGGAAGATCGCGATTAAGTGGAATCGTATTCCCCACGTTGCGCGAAAAATACCAGGAAAATCAACCTGCCGTGGCGGGTGCCCGCCACCGGCGTCGATATGTCACCCTTCGTGCATTTCCTTGCCCAGATACTGGGAGGCGAGTGCCTTAAGCTTTTTCATCGTGCGATGATGTCGATAGCGAATCTGGTCGCAAGTGACCCCAACGGCCTCAGCTGATTCCGTCACGCTGACGCCTTCCAGCGATCGCAGCCGGAAGATTTCGAAGTTCAGCTCAGAAACCTCTGTCTGCAATTTGAGGACCATCGTCTGAATCACAGCATCGGTCCACGCCTGATCCGAGCGTGCAGATGGATCGGCTTCGCGGCCGGGCGGTTCGAAACCCTGCTGCAGCGATTCTCCGAGTAAAGCTGCCGGCTGACGCGCGCGACGGCGAAACATGTCCGTTGCGCGACTTAGGGAAATTGCGTACATATATGAACTTAATTCTTCTTCTCTGGTAATCTCGAAACCGCCCAGACGTCGTCCGACTTCGAACCAGACGTCCTGAACACAGTCGTCGATATCCGCTCCCCACATGCCCCGCGCGATCGCGAATCGGCGGATCAGCACATCGTAAACGCGGTAAAAGTCGTCCCAGGAAGCGACGAGCATCGCGTCTGGAAGTTGGTCGGAGAGGCAGGCACGGAGGTATTCCTGCGTGTTCTCCATCAGTTCGCGATGTGGGTCGTCCTGCAGTTGGGAAGTCAACGAATCGGCCCTCGACCTCGATGAATCACGGGTGGAATGTGAGTCCGCAACGATAGCCAATCGGCCCGAGTGCATGCAGACTGCACGATGGATGTCGAAATCCCGGATGGTGCCGGCAATCTCAGTCTCACTTTTTAAAACGACAAACATCTCCGACTGCCGCCAGACGGCAACGGCCTCTAAGCTTGACCCTGTCAGACTACATAGACGCCTGACCGGCAATCCGTCGCATTTGATGACAATGGGTCTGTCCTGAGGAAGTACTTGATGACTGCGGAAACAGACTCGCGCCAATCCCCGAGCGGTAATCATTCGGTGCTGATCTTCGGGTCGTCGGTGATCTGACCGCCCGAAAGCCGTTTCCCAGCACAGACCGTGTATGTGGAGTGACCGTTGCCGAACTGACCTCCCATATCGGCAGTCCCCCTTGCGACCACCTGTTGGCCGACGCATGTTTAAGTCACGTGTTACCTTCGGCCTGTTATCCTCGACCGTTCTTTCATAACAACCGGCCCCGCCCGGCCAGTGCTTTGTCAGGCTCTGATTTCAGGGTGGCAACCAGGCAACCGTTTCGACACATCTGGAGTCCGTCATGGCTAATGATCCTCCCGCCCGGTTGATGTCACTCGACGCGTACCGCGGGTTCGTCATGCTGGCGATGGCGTCGAGTGGATTCGCTCTGTCCCGCGTGGCCGGCAAACCGGAAGTCCTTTCGCAGCTGGAAGGAACGCAGTGGGCCGAGTGGACAAGTGCCTGGCAGATGCTGTGGCACACACTGGGCTATCAGTTTTCCCACGTCGCGTGGACCGGTTGCTCGTTCTGGGATTTGATCCAGCCCAGCTTCATGTTCATGGTTGGAGTATCACTGCCGTTTTCCGTGGCAAGTCGGGAAGCCAAAGGACACTCAGCTGCGAACGGGTTCCTGCACACGATCTATCGTTCTCTCGCGTTGATCGCGCTGGGAGTGTTTCTTGGCTGGGGCATTGATGTCCGATTCAGCTTTGTAAACGTGCTGACGCAGATTGGACTGGGTTACACGTTTCTTTATCTGCTGGCGGGTCGCAGTCTAAACACGCTGGCGTTGTGCGCAACGCTGATTCTGGCCGGGTACGGAGCGTGGTTCGCGCTGGAACCGATCGACCAGGCCGATCTGGAACTGACAAAGCAGTACATCACCGAAGCCGAAGTCGGACCCGATCTCGACGAAGCTGAGTACTCGCAGTTTCAGAACTGGGCCGCACACTGGAACAAGCACACCAATGCCGCGGCGCAGCTTGATCGCAAACACATCATGAACCGCTTCCCGCGCCACGAAGAACGGTGGAATGGTCGCGGCTTCTGGATCAATCGCGGTGGTTACCAGACGCTGAACTTCATTCCGTCACTGGCCACAATGATCTTTGGTCTGATGGCCGGCACTGTGCTTAGTAGCGCCCGCGACGATGGCGCGCGATTGAAGTGGCTGCTCAAAGCCGGGCTGATCTGCTTCATTGTCTCGATGGCAGCCGACTCGACGATCTGGCCAACGCAATGGCTTTCACCAGAACTGCAGGCAAGATTCTACGAGTACTCGTGGTCAATCTGCCCGGCGGTGAAACGCATCTGGTCCCCGACATGGGCGGTGTTCAGTTCCGGCTGGGCCTTCTGGTTGCTTGCCGGTTTCTACTGGCTGGTCGACATGCGCGGCTGCCGCTGGCTGGTCTTCCCGCTGGCTGTCGTCGGTCTGAATTCGATCGCCATGTACTGCATGTCGCAGCTGATCAAAGACTGGATCGGAGACAAGCTGTACCAGGTCACGCTTGCGATCGAGGGCACAGCCGGCCTGGACACAGGTGTCATCAGCGGCTGGCTGGACGACGGCACATTCCCCTACGCCCCGATTCTCGATTACTCACTGCGGCTGTTCGTCATGTGGTGCGTCTGCTACTGGCTGTATCGCAAGCGGCTGTTTATACGGATTTGATTCTGCGGCCGACGGTACGGTACAGCTCCTGGCGAGTTATCGCTTAAGGCACACGCTGCGAGAAAGTATCCCAACTCGGGGATCAGCGAGGTCGGCTCGTCCCTGACCCGTCGAGTTATGAATGGTAAGTTTTCATCTGCCGTTCACCTGGAGTGATTGCAGCCGGGAAGTGAATCGATGTGGAATTTCGGACTGGCATCTTTGAAAAGATGCCAGGGCGTCACGCGACGTGACGTGTTCCAAGTTGGTGGGCTGAATCTGCTGGGGCTGTCTCTCGCCGAGTCACTGCGGCGCAGTGCTGTTGCGGAGGAAAAACCGCACGTCGACAGGTCCTGTGTGTTCATCTGGTTAAATGGTGGACCAAGTCATTTTGAGACGTTCGATCCAAAACCGGACACGGACGACTCGGTACGTGGACCGTATGGATGCATCGACACGCCGGTTCCGGGCGTGCAGATCTCTGAGTTGCTGCCCATGCTGGCGCAGCGAATGGAAAAGTATTCGGTCATTCGCTCGATGACGCACAAGAACTCCGGTCATGGTTCGACGGCCATGCTGACTGGTTTCGACAACAAGCTGGAAGCGTTTGGCGCCGTCGTCACCCGACTGAAGGGAGCGCAGCGTGCCATGCATCCTTACGTACACGTTGGATCGACTCCCGGTGACGGCTCGCAGGTGACATCGAACATTGATCGCGTTGGCGGCGGATCGCTGGGATCGGCTTACGGACCGACCTCCGTTCGGGACCCGTCGGGAAAGAAAGTCGAGTTGCCCAACTTCTCGCTGTCAGCCGACATCACGGCCGATCGATTCCAGCAACGACAGGCACTGCTGGACGCCGTGGAGCAATCGCGACGTGAACTCGATCAAAGCGCGTCGGTGGAACGTATGGAGACTTACTATCAACGCGCCATCGAAATGCTGACCTCAACGCGCGTCCGCGATGCCTTCGACCTCAACCGCGAGAAGGCAAAGTTGCGGATGCAATACGGCGCCAACTTCTTCGGCCAGGCCTGTCTGATGGCGAGACGACTTGTCGAAGCGGGGACTCGTTACGTGCAGATTAAGTGGTACGACGTGGTTGCATTCGATGCGTGGGACTGCCGGGAATGATGCGCATGGAGCAACAGCTTTGCCCGCGTCTGGATCAGGGTCTTGCTGCATTCATCGACGACCTGGACGACCGCGGGATGCTGGATTCGATACTGGTCGTTGTTGCCGGCGAGTTCGGACGCACGCCGAAGATCAACAAGTCGGGACCACTGGCCGCACTGCTTCTCGGCATTGATGGCCGGTGGTGGAATACCCGGCGGAACGGTTGTCGGGGCCAGCGACGCAAAGGGTGCCTATCCCGCCAGACGCCCAGTCAGCCCCACCGAGTTCGCTGCCACGATTTACAACATCCTGGGCATCGATACGACGAACGACGTCCGAATTCGCTCCTACATCAACAACGCTCTTCCGGTCGGAGAACTGACCGATGCGTAGTACTCGTCGTAGCTGCTTCTGGCTGATCGCTGTCGTCGCGTTTGCATCGGCGCGCGTGACAGCTGCAGGCGAACCACCCGCAAGACCGACAATTGTCATCGCGTTCACGTCCTTCCGCGATGACAACCGGTACGCCAATGTGTTTCGCTACGAACTCTCGCCGGTGGGAGAAGGAAAGATCACTGGCAAGGTGACTCCCGGCCCGAAACGGAGCGACCACCACCCATCTCTCAGTCATGATGGCAGCATGGCCGTCCTGGCCGGTGAAGTTGTCGGCAAGGTCAACCAGATCCACTTCTGGGACTTCTCGAAGAAAGCCATGGTTCCGGTGCCGTCGCTCAATGTCACAACGACCGCACAGATGGCTCCGTCGTACTGTTCAGCAACGGGATTGATTGCCTGCGAAGCCTGGAATCGTCCTGGAGTCGCCGGTCGCTGGGACGTGCTGCTGTACGACGTCACTGGTCAACGTTTTGTTGACACCCACGCACTGAACAGCGCCCGATTCGACGAACGGAAGCCGCTCATCAGTCCGGACGGAAACTGGATCGCGTTCACGACGAACGAAACAAGCAAAGAATCACTCACTGACGTCCGACTCTACGATCGCCAGCAAGATGAAGTTTTCGCGCTGCCCGAATTGAACTCGACCGCGATGGACACTGAGCCTGCATTGAGCCACGACGGGCGATACCTCGCGTTTGTTTCCGACCGTGCGGCTGGGGAAGGCGTTCGCGATGTTTATCTCTACGATCGACAGGAACAGCAACTGCTGCCGCTTCCCGGTTTGAACTCAGCCGGCCAGGAACAGTCACCGTCGATCAGCGCCGACGGGCGCTTCATCGCGTTCGTGTCAGAACGATTGGACGCTGCCGGAGAACGCGACATCTATCTGTATGATCGGCTCGCACAGAGCCTCATCCCAACACCCGACCTGAACAGTGCCGGCGATGAATACGATCCATGCGTGATCGTGCCTGCCGAGTAGACGACCGACTGAGATGCCGCTTGCGAAGCTGTCTGTGGAGACGGCGAGACGCGTTGCGCGTTCGGTGTCAGCTGCTTAGTACCGGTGACCGGTTCGTTGCAGTGACTCGTCAAGCCGGCTGTAGTCCGCGAACACACTGTCACGACTCAGTGGAGACGGGTCGATCGGAGCGGGTGACGGATTGGGCTCGATTCCCGGGCCGCGGAAGATGGCTGAAGAACTCATGCCGGCGACCCAGGCCGACGAGGACATTCCAAACGGTCCATTCTGCGACGATTCGCTGAACCCGGAAACTCGACCGCTGCCACCAGATGAGCAAGGGCCAGGAGACGGTTGCGGCTCGAGGCCGACACGACCGCTGCCACCAGATGAACGCGGGCCAGGAGTTGGCTGCGGCTCGATACCGACGCGACCGCTGTCACCCAACAAACGTGGCCCAGGAGTTGGCTTGGACTTCCCCATGAATCGTGTGCGCTCAATCGAGGTTCTATTCTGGACCTCATGAGGAGCAGCGATGTCGAAGCGTAAGCGTCGTCACAGCGAAGAGTTCAAGCGTGAGGCTGTGGGGATGGTCGAGTCGGGCCAGACT
>CAYSJO010000845.1:0-12260 GCA_964431285.1 uncultured Planctomycetaceae bacterium | reverse complement strand
CATCCGCCATCTGAATAAAGACGAAATCCAGGACCTGTCGCTCGAAGAATCGCTCCGTACGGCATTGATGAATGCCGAGGTGATCCGCGACAACGGTCAGTTCCTGAACCCGGGCAATCGGCTGCTCAGCAATCCCGATTTCGCGCCGAGTATTTATGACGTGGCAATTCAGGAAACCAACACTCTGTTCGGTCAGGGCGGCACAGCGGCCGCGCTCGCCGAATTCGATGCCACATTTACAACGAACATGACCTGGGGAGCTTCCGAGCAGCCGGCCGAGAGCAACTCGATCGGAGTGAATGCCGGTGACGGACAACGGGACGAATTCGGCGACTTCCGGGCAGAAGTTGCGAAAATCTTTGGCTCAGGTGATCAACTCACGCTGGAACACAACTGGCTGTACACCGAGGTTGCGCAGGCACGCGGCACAGCCCGCCCGTTTAACTCGCAGTTCAGCGCGCGTCCATCGGCCAACCAGGAAGGCGGACTGCCGACTATCGGAATTGAATACCGCAGACCTCTGCTGCAGGGTGCCGGAACTGAGTACACACGCATCGCCGGCCCGATCGCTCGACGCCCAACGCTGCAGAGTACTCCCACGGTCAATCAGGGTGTTGTGATTGCCCGCATCCGGACGGACATCGCGATCGCGGAATTTGAAGGTGCGGTCGCTCAACTTCTGCGAGACACCGAAGACACCTACTGGGAGCTGTACCTGTCGTACCGCACATACGACACCGAGGCGGTCGCGACTCAGAGTGCTCTGGAAACATGGCGTGAAGTTCGGGTCAGTTTTGAAGAAGGTCGGGTGGGTGCTGCCGACGAAGCTCAGGCCCGCGACAATTACTTCGAGTCACGGGCCCGTCGCGAAGACGCCCTGGCCCGGCTGTTGAGCTCCGAGGTGCGACTGCGACGTCTGATGGGACTGCCGGTTAACGATGGCTTCATCATGCGACCGACCGACAACCCGATCACCACGGAAGTCAAACCCGACTGGAACATAACTCTGGCCGAAGCCCTGACGAACCGGCCGGAGATTCGACGCCAGAAGTGGAACATCAAAAGCCTGGAGTTGCAGCTCACTGCAGCTGAAATGCTCGTTCGGCCGCGGCTGGATTTCGTCGCCCGTTATCAGTTCAACGGGTTTGGTGACAAGCTTGCTGGTGGTGCGGGCAATCCGTCAGAGATACCGGGCAACACCGCTAACAAGTTCGGCAGTGCCTATGGCACGCTGGCCAATGGTGATTTTCAGGGCTGGGGGCTGGGTTTTGAATTCAGCATGCCACTCGGCTTCCGCGCCGCGTCTGCCCAGATGCAGAACATTGAACACCGGATCGGCAAGAACCGGGCCGTGCTCGCACAGCAGGAGCAGGAGATCAGCTACGAAATCGCAGCGATTTTCCAGCAGCTCGATCAGGCATACCAGACCGCCAAAACGAACTTCAATCGCCGCCGAGCCGCGGAACGCCGCCTCGATGCGTTCACTGCGGACTACGAAAACGGTCGCGCGACACTGGACCTCGTGCTGCGAGCCCAGATCAGTCTGGCTCAGGCCGAAGTCGCCTATTACTCCAGCCTGATCGGTTACAACCGGGCTCTGAATGACCTGCGCTTCCGCAAGGGCACGCTACTGATCGACAACAGTGTCTACCTGTCCGAGAGCCTGTGGACTGAAGATGCGTACGACGATGCTCTTCGCAGGGCATGGGCACGCAGCTTCGCTTTCGGCGAACCGGAAATGGACACGATTCCTGAAGAGTTCGTACTGGGTTCCATCGATGCGGAGCCTGGTGATCTCCTGATGGACCTGCCGGAAGAAGTGGACATTCAATCGCTCAGTCCGTCTCCGGCAGACGTCACTCCACCCGCTGAGGCAGCTGAAGAGAGCGCGGTCCCGGCCGCGCCTCTGGCCCCGACACCACCACCCGCCGACCGATCCGCTCGACTGAACGTCTCAGATGTCATCGGTGGCAGCCCCGACTCTACGGTGCTGCCCTATGACGAAGAAGTCATTCCGGACGAAGTTGTGCCGTCGCCTCCATCCACAATCGATGCCCCGCCGGCAAATTTCCTGCCACCCACGCCGCTCGTTCAGCCTGGTCGATTCGTCCGACCGCAAACGTCGACTGGTCCGCAGGCCCCACCCATGCCCGCTCAGGAAAAGCCGGAACCCGCCATCCTGCCGGCCGGTTTCGACGCAACAGAGGCACCGACCCAGCCGCAGGTCGATCCGCAACCGCCAGCCGGTTTACTGCCAGAGCCCAGTCTGCCATTAGTGGAAATCGAGTCCTACACGCCGCCGGCTCTGCCCCTGACACCAGTAGCACCGTCCGTGTCGACCGGCCCCAGCCAGCTTCCAGAGTTTCAGGCTCCCAGCCGACTACCGAATGATCCACGGGCATCCGAACCGAATTTCGTCCCGCCTGTAAACATCGCTCCGCCAATGCCGTCAGAAGACGCGTTCGCGCCGCCACGTCTGGCCTACCCCGTTGGCCGACCGGTGCAGGACAGCCCGAATCGCGAGTCCTTGCCGGGCAGCGAACCCCTTTCAAAAACCCCTCGTTCTCGGCTCACCCCAGCGGGTCCGGGTGGTGTCCCGGAAATCATTGAGCCCATGGACGGTTTTAGTGTGGACGTCGAAAAGGGTGAAGCGTCCGCCAATACGGGCGTCACTCACGTTGGCCACGCAGAACCTGCATCGGAGCCGAACCCCAGCCAGCCAGCCCCACACCGTCCCGCCGCCGAGCCACGTCCCCGCAAACGCCTGCTACCCACATGGGGCCAGTTCTTCAAACGCGACTGACTGCACAAGCGGAGTGACCGCCAGACGCGAATTAGTCGACGGGTGAGACACCCGTCGACTGTTTTTTTGAGGGGAACACCGGAACGGGTTTGCCGGGTACGTCACCCCGAGTGTTCAAAAGTTCCGACAGCAGGCACTCGGCCATTCGAATGGCAAGGAACGACAACTTCGACAAGCATCGGGGCGATTCTATGGTGTTGCGGAGAGCTTTCGTTCCGAAAAATTGCTCGGACGTGCCACCAGTTAGTTCTTGTCGGACTCTTGAGTGCTAGCAGTTTCTCCGAGCTGTTGCGGGACAGGGACGTCCGGAATCGAATCATCGAACGGTGGCACGTCCGAATCTTCCTCGAACGAAGGGACGTCGTCTGTTGACGAGTCGTCGGACATTGAACTCGAAGTCTCTAAGACCATCAAGGCGGCTGACGAAACGTCCGCACGTCTGGCGTCGAAGGGGGGGCCGAACGGCTGCATGGAAACGCGGCGAGTCGGAGCTGCTCGGTGGTTTTGATCTTTCGCAGACCGTCGAGCGACTGTGTCTTCTAGCGACCCGTCGCCTCCAATCTGGAGCGTTATGGGTACCAATAGCTGCAAATCAGCCAGCGTTGGTTGCTCAGGGTGAAGTAGCACCGGCACTTTACGTCGTACATTTGCGCCGGCAGTGGCAGCATCCTCGCCTGACCAGAATCCTACGTCGACGGTGTCATTCGGGCCGTCCAAGATTCGCCGGACTTGGTTTTCTGTGGCTAATTTCAGGTTCAGCTCGTTGCGTTTTCTGACCGCCTCAGCTTCTTGATTGAATGCGATCATCTGGGTTTCGTAACGCCGCAACGCCGCCTGCATGCTGCCGACGTCGATCTGTGGAGTTCCAACCTTAAGATCGTAGTCGACGTTTAGTCCGATTTTGTGTCTGACGCTGTCCTCGAACGAGGGACTCGCGGCGGCTGCTTCGTCAGTTGTCTCGGCGACAATGGCTGCGCTTGGTTTCGTTCCGGCGAATTGCGGATCGAAGGCCTGTCGATGGAAGACCGAGCTGATCGACGAGATAGGGCTGTTCGACTTGCTGACGACTGGTTCGTCAGTGTTCCGTTTCACGTATCCAAGTCGTCCCGCCACAGTGGAACAGCCGGTCAGCATGAGCGCACCGAGAACCAACAGCATCCTGAGTTCTTGTGAGTTCATGATGCATCTTTCATCGCAAAAACGACCATGTGTGGCGTAGGGGATGATTCGGTACGCCGTGTCAGATGCATCGTGTTATCGATGTCGACGAAGCGAGTTCTTGATGTTGCTTGATTTCACACACTTGTAACGTTAGGGCCGATTATCCCAGTCCGAGCGACGATACCGATTGGAGCAACGCCCGATACGCCTTGTTCGGTTTGAGCCCCCTCTTTTGTGGACATCCTTTGCGAATCGGGCATATGGAAACCCGTTACGCGGCTGCTTGTGAGGGTTTGTCGACTGAATACAATGCCCTTCCCCTCAGAGCTGGCGCGGGCCGAGGCTAGATTGCTTCGGCCCTTCATCTTGAGATTCAACTCGCGGAGTATCGGATCATGTCTTCCACGAACGCTTTCGGTGCGCTTTCGACACTCAGCACACAGGGTGGAGATGTCCAGTTCTACCGGTTGGGTAGTCTGTCCGATCAGGGGGTCGGCAATATTGACGTGTTGCCCTATTCGATCCGGGTGCTGCTGGAGGCGTGTCTGCGAAACGCGGACGGCTTCGTCGTGACAGAAGATGACGTCACCGGGCTCGCGAAATGGAATGCAGCCGACGTCGCTCAGGTCGAACTGCCATTCAACCCCGGACGGGTCGTGTTACAGGACTTCACGGGTGTTCCTGCCGTGGTCGACCTGGCAGCTTTGCGAGCGGCAATGGTGCGGATGGGTGGCGATCCGAAGAAGATCAACCCGTTGGTGCCCTGTGACCTGGTTATCGATCACTCTGTCCAAGTCGATCAGTTCGCATCCAATCTCGCTCTGCAGTTCAACGTCGATAAGGAATTCGAGCGGAATCAGGAGCGGTATCAGTTCCTCCGTTGGGGACAGCAGGCTCTGGACAACTTTCGCGTCGTGCCGCCGGCAACGGGCATCGTGCATCAGGTCAATCTCGAATACCTCGCCAACGTTGTGCTGACAAAGGACGGTGTTGCCTATCCGGACAGCCTTGTCGGCACGGACAGCCATACGACGATGATTAATGGTCTGGGCGTTGTCGGCTGGGGAGTTGGCGGAATCGAGGCCGAGGCTGTGATGCTCGGGCAACCCATCTACATGCTTACTCCCGAGGTCGTCGGCTTCAAACTGACCGGTGAACTGGCCGAAGGTGCGACGGCGACCGACCTGGTGTTGACGGTCACGCAGTCATTGCGGGCACACGGAGTCGTCGGGAAGTTTGTCGAGTTCTTTGGTCCAGGACTGGATCACATGAGTCTGGCCGACCGTGCTACGCTGGCGAACATGGCTCCCGAGTACGGAGCGACCATGGGCTTCTTCCCGGTCGATGGCGAGACGCTGAATTACCTCCGCAAGACCGGGCGGTCCGAGGAACTGGTCGATCTCGTCGAACGCTATACGAAAGAGCAGGGCCTGTTCCGTACGTCCGATTCGCCCGATCCCAGCTTCACCAGCGTGCTGGAACTCGACATGGGCACGGTCGTGCCGTCGATGGCCGGGCCGAAGCGACCGCAGGACCGTATTCTTCTGAGCGAAATGAAATCGACATGGAAGACGGCACTCAAAGACACGTTCGGACGGAACGAGCCTGCGGCACCACAAAAGGTCGACGACCCGGATCAACCGACTGAGATCAATGACGGCGCCGTCGTCATCGCGGCCATTACGAGCTGCACCAACACCAGCAACCCGTCGGTCATGATCGGCGCCGGTCTTGTGGCCCGAAAAGCGGCAGCGAAGGGGCTCAACCGCAAGCCCTGGGTAAAAACCAGTCTGGCTCCGGGAAGCCGTGTGGTCACCGACTACCTGAAGCGATCTGGCTTGGACAAAGACCTCGAACAGCTTGGGTTTCATACGGTGGGCTATGGCTGCACGACCTGCATTGGAAACAGCGGACCACTTCCGGAACCAGTTGCCAATGCCGTGAACGCCGGCGATCTGGTGGTCTCCTCCGTGCTGTCGGGCAATCGCAACTTCGAAGGTCGCGTTAATCCGCTGGTCAAAGCGAACTACCTGGCGAGCCCGCCGCTGGTCGTGGCCTACTCAATCGCTGGCACGACCGACATTGACCTGGCAACAGAACCAATCGGACAGGATTCGGACGGTAACGACGTGATGCTCGGCGACATCTGGCCGTCGCAGCAGGAAGTCGCGGAAACAGTCGCCAGCTCGATGAGTCCCGAGCAGTTCGTTAACGAGTACTCGAAGGCAACACTCGGCCCGGAACAGTGGCAGGCAATCTCCGGCAGTGAAGCCGACCTGTATGAATGGGACGACGCCAGCACCTACGTGCAGGAGCCCCCCTTCTTTGTGGACATGTCCCCCGAACCGAACCCGATCACTTCAATCGAAGGCGCGAAGTGCCTCGTGTCGGTCGGAGACTCCACTACCACAGACCACATCAGCCCGGCCGGGGCTATCAAAGCGGATTCGCCCACTGGCCTGTACCTGCAGGAAAATGGAGTCGGCATCGCAGACTTCAACAGCTACGGCAGCCGCCGCGGCAACGACCGTGTCATGACACGCGGGACATTCGCCAACATCCGGCTGCGCAACCTGCTGGCTCCCGGGACGGAAGGTGGAGTGACCACGTATCACCCCACCGGCGAGCAGATGTCTGTCTACGACGCGTCCGTCAAATACAAGGAATCGGGCACACCGCTCGTGGCTTTGGCTGGAGCGGAATACGGCACAGGTTCATCGCGAGACTGGGCGGCCAAGGGAACGTTTCTGCTGGGCATCAAGGCCGTCATCGCTGCTTCGTACGAACGGATTCACCGTTCCAATCTGGTGGGCATGGGCGTTCTGCCCCTGCAGTTTCGCGATGGAGAAAGCCGCGAGTCGCTCGACCTCGACGGCACAGAAGAATTTGACATCGCACTTAGCGATGACTTGAAGCCGCAGCAGGCTGTGGAAGTCACAGCCCGCAAAACAGACGGCTCGGTTGTCCATTTTGTAACCACGTGCCGCATCGACACGCCGGTTGAGGTCAAGTACTACCGCAACGGCGGAATTCTTCATTCCGTCCTGCGTGACCTGGCATCCGCATGAGTCGAATCCGATCGTTCACAGGCTTCAGCATTTTGAAGTTGCGAGTTTTGAACTGCGATAGCGGTGGAATGCATTAGCTGTGGTGCCAACCCCAGGAAACGGGGTGTTTCCGCAGCCTGAGCCGCGAAGCGGCGCCATGAGAGTTGCACAGTAGACTCATGCCGCTGCTTCGCAGCTCGGAGGATTCGATCACTGAATACCTGGAGTTTGCCCCCAGACTATCACATTCCACCGCAATCGCGGTTCAAAACGCGCAACACCAAAAGCTCACGATCGCTCCCCATCCCCACACCAGTTATTCGAGATCGTCAAATGCCCGGGTTACGCTCTACGCTGCGAATGCAGACAGCAGTGGCCGTTCTCGTGGCGGCTTTCGCCGTGCGACCTGGAACTGCCGGTGAGTACTCCGTTCTGCCGCTCAGCGATGAGCAGTCCGTCGAGTACGACCTCGACGCTTCCTTCTATGAGAAAGCTACAGCCGCCGAAGGAATTCTGATCGCGACGTCGAAGCGAGTCTCGGACTTCGCGCACTTGGAAGCCGCGTATCAGTTTGGCATGATCATGCAACGGATCAGTGCTCCGATCGCTCAGCGAATTCGCGATCGCAAAGTTCTTTGCATTCTGATCGGTCATGACGAACTGACGTCTCAGCTCCCACAATTCGCGAGTAAGAAGACGGGCAAGGAACTGGATTTCTACAACTGGCGGAGCCGGGGATTCCTCACGCATAAGAACGGACGACCAACAGTCGTATTCGCCGAGGAAGACGTGCTCGAATACGAGGGCGGGATGCAACTCGAAAGCATCCTGATCCACGAGTTCGGTCACGTGATTCATGGAGTCGGGTTCGATAAGGGCCTGCAGGACCGTCTGACCGAGTGTTTCGAGAACGTGAAGAAGAGCGGCCTGTGGAACGATGGCCGTGCTGCGCAGCGCTTTCGGCGAGTGAAGAGCGAAACTCCCGTGAGTCTGTTTGATGCCCTCGTTAAGGCCTTTCCTGCTCAGTCACCCGTGCTGATTCGCAAATATCTCGATGGGGGTGACATCCTGGTGAATGGCAAGCCCACTCACTCAAAGGTGCTGGTGAATGGCAAAGACAAGGTGTTGATCGTGTTTGGCGGCGAGAAACAGTGCTATGCCGCGAAGAACCGGGCCGAGTACTGGGCGGAAGGTGTGCAGTGCTGGTACGACACCAATCGGACCATGGATCACGACCACAACCACATCCACACGCGCGAGCAACTGATCGCCTATGACGCGCCGATGGCCCAACTGTGCAAAGACGTGCTCGGCGATTCAGACTGGCGCTTCGTGTCACCGCGCGCACGTGCCGGGAAAGATCATCTTGAAGGATTCGATCCTGCCAAAATGCCGAAAGTTGTGGATCCCGAACACATCGAAAACGCGGCGTACGACTACTACGACAAATACTGGAAAGACTACTGGCAGCGTCTGCGTGACAAGTACACACAGGACGACTCTTCGCATCCCGTGCCCTGCACCATTTTCAGAGTTGGTCGTAGATCCACCCTAACCGAAAACCCCTCTCCCTGACCCTCTCCTGAAAATGCTCTAAACTCCGTCGTTGAGAAGTTCCCGTGCATGAAGGTCGACCTGATGAACTCCTCGCATCTTGCCGCCTTCGCTGATCGATACTTCGACTTGAAAATCCCCTTTCGGCAAAACGACGTCGGCGAATTCGCACGATGTCGTTTTCGGCGAAATGGACAGTTCGTCTGTGACTTTACCCGCGACAGTCAGCTTCACGGTCGCGTCAAAGGCGCTTGCGCTAAATCGGCACGCCACGTCGTACGTCTGTTTTGCTCGTGATTGCAGCAGCCAGAACGCCTGCGAGTTGCGTTACCACGGGCGGCCGGTTTTGTGACGCCAGTCCTGTCGGGTGAGAGTCGTCAGTGGCTCGTGCCCACGATGATTCTCGGTGGAGCGTAGTTGTCTGGCCGAGTGCTGCCGACATCGTCAAACCAGGCATCGTAGGCCTTGCGAAGCTGCCCGAGGGTTTCCGGTTTCGAAGCGGCCAGGTTGTTCTGCTCCAGCGGGTCGGCATTCAGGTCGAACAACTCGAATGCCGGTTCTCCCGGTAACGACTCACGGCCGAATCCGCTGTTGTTGACGAGTTTCCAGGGGCCACGTCTTGCCATGAAGTTGTGGTATCGAACCGGCTTGTCACCGCGGTGAGACTGAATGACGAGCAGTCGTTCTTCGGTCGGCTCGGTGCTGCCCGTCAGCTGAGGCCACATGCTGCGGCCGTCGATTTTCAGCCCCTGCGGCTTCATCACTCCGCTCGCGTCGAGCAATGTCGGTAAGACATTAATGTGGGCGGCCGGAGTTGAGTCCTCGTGCCCGGGTTTCAGCTTTCCTGGCCAGTGAACGAAGAACGGAGATCGAATTCCGCCTTCGTGAACGTGAGATTTCATGCACTAGAATCCGGCGACTTAGCGACGGCCATTCGGTCCGTTGTCGACCATAAAAATGACAAGCGTGTTCTCCGTCAGCTTCTTCCTGGCAAGGTTCTCAAACAGCCTTCCGATGTTGCGGTCGACGTTTTCGATCATCGCGAAGATTCTCGCCCGTTGATCAACCTTGGCCCTGGGCGGGAGTTTGTGGCCTTTGTCCTGTGGGAACTGATCGTTGGCGAGGTTTCGTTGTTGATACTTCTCATAAAGATCCTTCGGGACGTCGTGAAATGGGCCGTGCGGGCAATTGTCGGGCAGGTACACGAAGAACGGTCAATCGGCGGCGTCACACTTATTAATAAATGAAATGGCGTTCTGATAATAAACGTCAGTGCAATAACCCTTCGTTTGTTCGGCTTCGCCATTCCGAAACAGCACTGGATCGGTGTACTTGCCTTCGGCACCGGCCGGATTGGACGGCTGGATGATGCCGCCGCCTCGATGGACGAGCGACTGCTCGAATCCCTGATCCATCGGACGCATTGGGTAGCAGTCTCTCAGATGCCACTTCCCAAAGATTCCCGTGGCGTACCCGGCGTTATGAAGGATTTCCGCGATGGTGACTTCCTCCGTGTCCATCATCGCGCGGCCGATGTAGGTGTCGATGCAGCGGGTTCGATAGTTGAACCGGCCTGTCATTAGACTTGCGCGAGTCGGGGCGCACACCGGACTGACGTAGAAGTTGGTGAGCCGGGCACTCCGTTTCGCCATCGCGTCGAGATTTGGCGTATCGATCACGGTATTCCCATGAAATTCCAGATCACCGTAGCCCATATCGTCTGTCATAATGAGCACGATGTTGGCCTGCGTTTCGGCGTGGGAGTCTTGTGGGACGCCGGCATACATTGCCGCGGCAAGGAACATCGCAAGTGTGAGGGTACTGAAACGGACGCTCTTTCTGTCGCAGACGTCGCTCATTTGTGGTTCTCAACTTTCTGTGGCTGGCAATTTCAGGTTGCCGATTGTGAAGTGTTTGGACCTCGCTGGTAACATTATCTGAATGCCACGGCGAAACTACTCAGCGACTGCCGCCTTGCCAGGTTGCTTTTGAGGCTGATGAGGCCAGGGACATTAGGTGTGTGTCCGTGATCGAGCCTGTTTCCTTCGAACCATGCGTCGTAAGATAGGCGCGTCAAAGCCGTGAAGTGGCCGCAGGACAGCTCGCTTCAATTCTCAAGACGATTGTGTGTGCGGCATGAAAAGTCTGACTCTCGGGCTCGCGGTGTTGTTTGTGTTCAACCTCCCGGACGTGGTCTGTGCTCAGTCCACTCCAAAACAATCTGACGGCCTTTCCGAAGTGAGTTTCAGACGCGATGTCTGGCCAATCGTCCGACGCCACTGTCGCGGATGCCATTCCCGAACGAAGTCCGAAGGCGGTCTGAGTATGGACACGGTTGCCGACATGCTTAAAGGCGGCGACACGAGTCCACTGTTCGATGTGAAGAAACCAGACTCAGGACTGCTGCTGGAGATGATCACTGGAGATCAGCCGGAAATGCCGAAAGGACAACCGGCTTTGTCAAAGGCCAAGGTTGACGTCTTTCGACGCTGGTTGAAGGCCGGGGCAAAGGATGATTCATTACCGGGTGGCAACGGGCCCCGCGTGAGGATTCCGGAAACGTATCGGTTCGCACCGGCCGTGACGGGAGTCGCGATGAGCCCGGACGGGAAACGCATGGCGGCGGCATGTCGCAGCGAAGTTGTCTTTTTCTCCAATGTCGATTCTCTGGAAACCCTTTCCGTGCGACTGGCTACTGAGTCGGATCTTCTGACGCACGTGGAGTTCAGTCCCGACGGAAAACTGCTTGCCGCCTCGGGTGGATCGCCAGGCGAGTACGGAGAGATTCGGTTTTTTGACGCAACCGATGGGAAGCTGCTGAGCACCAGGCGAGTCGGCACGGATACGTTGTTTCGGGGTGCGTTCGCTCCGGATTCGGCGTCGATCGCGCTCGGCGGTGCCGACGGTGCGGCGTATCTGATACCTGTCGACACGGAGGCGGATGTCCGATCGATACCGTTGCACAGTGACTGGGTAACCGACGTCACATTCACTCCGGATGGCAAGACAATCGTGACGGGCGGACGGGACAAGTCGACGAAAGTCGCTTCGATTGAGACCGGCAAGCTGTTGCGGACTCTTGACGAGTCGAGTCTCCAGATCACTGCCGTCGCAGGTAACGCGGAGTTCGCATTCTCGTCAGGCAGAGCCCGGACACTGACCGGATTCGAATTCAAGATCGCGCTGCAGGGAGTCGAGATTTCTGGAGCCGGTAACAGTTCGCGACCGAATACCAGGCGAAATCAGTACGCCAAAGCGATGGAAGCTCAGCCGGGTGTGGTACTCGATATGGCAACCAGCTTCGACCGAAAACGCCTGGCTATCGCTGGTGCGTTCGGAGAAGTCCGTGTCTACGACACAACCTCGCGGCAGCGAGTTGCACTGATCTCTGGAGTCGCGGCCCCGGTCTACGCGGTTGCTCTTAATCTGGATGGGACTCAACTTGTCGTTGGCACAAAGAGTGGTGAAGTCAAGCTCTATAACGTGGCCGATGGCAAACTGATTCAGGGACTGACGCCTGTGCCCGTACAGGAACCGGTGGCTGCGAAATAGTCATGCATCGGTCTTAACGTCGCGATTCGATTCTGTATCGGAGTTTGGATATGTCGGACAATCTCGATCAGGAAGCAACTCCGGCTGACCCCGGTCCGGCCGCATCTCCATCCCGTCGCAGAACAATCGCCCGGCGAGCCTTC
>CAYSJO010000844.1:0-3993 GCA_964431285.1 uncultured Planctomycetaceae bacterium | reverse complement strand
ACGCTGAAGAGAGAGAAGATACCGCAGCACGTCACGTCGTGCGAATCGTGAAGGGATTGAGTATCGTGATCGGCAGCACGATGCATTTCTCGCGTTCTTCCATATCGGATTCCAGATGCCGTTGTTTTTCATCGTCAGCGGATTCTTCACGGCTATGTTGGCGACATCTCAATCAACAGCCACGTGTCGTAGAACCAAAAGACGGAATGACGACAGCTCGTAAGCCGTGACGATCCTTCCAGTTTCATCACGAAGTTCGATGCTGTAGCCGCGGTCTGTCAGTCGGTCGCAGAATTCCGGCAGGTACTGACGCCCGGGATCGCCGATCCAGCACACGCCACCGTCGGCCAATAGCGCATCCAGTACGTTCAGGACGGGCTCAAGTGTCCCCGGTTCGTACAGCACGTCGCAGCCGAGAACGACAGGGAACGGTTTCAGTGATACGGCAGCAGGATCCCGCCAGTCCAGCAACACATCTGTGGCCTGATCAGGAACAGGTCCGAGGCCGTTCTGAAAAGCGTTTTTGCGAGCGGTCTGGACAGCCGTGGAGTCGTAGTCGCTGAATGTCACATCGAGGCCGGCGATCATGCCCGCAATGCCGGCCAGTCCGATGCCTGCACCGATCTCCAGACATCGTTGGCCGGCGGGCCATGATTCGCACGCGATCAGACGCCCCATCTGAATCACTGATGGCCACAGGTACGACCAGTACGGCATGTAGTCGCTATCTCGATTCGCTGCCTGGACGTCGGGATCGTCAAGGAAAGCATCCGGTGACTCGGGCAGTGTCAGCCGGACGCTTCGAATGCCAAGATCGACTTCGCGCGTTGACCAGCCGCCGGGAATGTCAGGCAGTCCGGAGAAATCCATGTGGATCCGTTCGTTTCTGCAGTGGTCTGTCAGTGCTGGAAAAACATCGAAGACTCGGCCAATTTCTGTATCGCGGCAAAGTAATACAATAGTATTATTCCGTCTGATGCCGATCATGATTGACAGCGACGGCGAGTGATTATCGGAGCCGCGGGAATTTTTAACGGATGGGCAAGCAGTCCCTTACAGAGATTCAGGCCCGGATTCTGGAGTTTATACGCGACGAAATCCGTTCGTCGGGTCGGTCTCCGACTATGCGCGAGATTCAGGCCGCGTTCGGGTATCAGTCTCCGCACACGGCTCAGTTTCATGTGAACAAGCTGATTAAAGCGGGCCATCTGCGTCGTGGTGAGGGACATCGGGCTCTGCAACTGGTCCGGCCATCGGGGTTGCGTCTGGCAGGAACAGTCGCGGCTGGTTCGCCAATCGAGGCCATCGAGGAACAGGATGAACACATCGATCTCGCCGGGTTCGAGGACGACGGTCATTTCGCTCTGAAGGTCCGTGGAGAATCGATGATCGACGAGTGCATTGCAGACGGCGATCACGTCGTGGTCCGCAAACAGACAACATGTACGGACGGCGAACTGGTTGTGGCCCGGGTCGGTGAGGAGGCCACGCTGAAGCGGTTCTATCACGAACGGAAGCAAAGCCGCATCCGGCTGCAGCCAGCGAACTCGGCCATGAAACCGATCTTCTGTCGGACTGAGGACGTGACGATTGAAGGAGTGGTCGTGGGTGTGATTCGACTGATGGAACCTCGGAAGTAAAGACCGACGAAGTCCCCTCTCCCCCGCGGGGAGAGGGGCCGAACTTCAATTCATCTGAGCCGGCTTCCGCTCCGTCGAAGCCGGCTCAACTTATCGAGTGGCTTCCGATGTTTACCGAACCTGTCAGCAATAGCCGTCGCGAGCTGATGATTCAGGAGCTGCGCACGGACCTGCGCCGGATGCAGCGTGGTCTGCGGCTGGAAGCTCGTGAAAAGCATTCCGTCTCAACAGGCATCCTGGATGACATCCTGCCTGATCGAGGCCTGTGTCGCGGGACGCTCAGCGAATGGATTGCCTCAGAAGCCGGCAGTGGCGCTACAACACTGGCGATGCAGGCCGCCGGGCGAATTCAAAACACCGGGCCGCTGATTATCGTCGACTCGCGACTGTCGTTTTATGCGCCGGCTTTTCGCGCGGTTGGAGTCTGCACAGATAAAACCATTCTGATCCGCCCGAAGTCACGGGCTGATGTTTTGTGGGCACTGGAGCAGTCGTTGCGCTGTCCGGGTATCGGAGCGGTGCTGTGTCCGATCGATCGACTGAAGACACAGGAGTTTCGGCGTCTGCAACTGGCAGCTGAGGCCGGAACCGCCGTGGGAATTCTGATTCGTCCACCAACAGCCACGAGACAGCCGGGCTGGGCGGATGTGAGGTTGCTGGTGCGGCCGGCTCCGTCGCCGCCGCAATCGTTTCATCGTCGCATGGAGGTGCGGTGCGTTTATGCAAAGGGAGGCATGGCCGATCAGTCTGTCGAACTGGAAATGTGCGATGAAACGGGTGCTCTGCGTCTGGCTGCCGGACTTTCCGATTCAACGGCTGCGCTGCGAACAGCCGGGGCTTAGGGCGAGCAGCGAAACGGAGGGGCACTCGCGACCAGTCCCCCCTCTCCCCTCAGGGGAGAGGGGACTTTTGTCGGGAGGGCAAGGCTCCTGCCGAGCCGGCTCAGCGGAAGCTTCGCCCTCCCGGCATTCCGAACTCCAACCCACCGTCCTGTATACGGAAACTGGCAAGCGCGGCGCCTGCGTGATCATGGCATCGCCGGACGCTGTCCCGTTTGGTATTCGTCCGGGTATGCCGCTGGCGGAAGCTCAGGCGTTGCTGGAATCCGCCGCATTTGTACCACACGATCCCGCCGCCGATTCCGAGGCTTTACAGATACTGGCGCAGGTGTGTCATCGTTTCAGTCCGTTTGTCGGCATCGAACGGTCCTGCAACACGGATTGTCTGCTGATCGACATGACCGGCGGCTCGCATCTGTTTGGTGGGGAGTCCGGTCTGGCTCGCCAGGTCGTCATCGATCTGGCTGAGCTGGAGTACCGGACACATGTCGCAGCGGCCGGCACAATCGGAGCCGCGTGGGCCATCGCACGTTACGGACACCGGGCCGGTTCCCGTCGCCGTCTGCTTTCTTTGCCCGTCGAAGCTTTGCGTATTCCGGATGACATCGTATCTCGCTTACGGTCGTTTGATCTGAAAACGCTGGCCCAGTTACAGGCGCTGCCGCGAGAATCGCTGCCATCACGTTTCGGAGCGCTCCTGCTTCAGCGACTCGATCAGATGTTCGGTCAGTGTGACGAACTGTTTGATCCGGTGCCATGTGCCGAGCCGGTCTTCGCGGAGTGGACTCTGGAACATCCTACCTGTCGTTCGGAGGCCGTTCTGCATATCTGCGCCGAACTGCTGCCCGAGCTGCTTAGCACGGTGCAGTCGCGTGGTGAGGGCATTCTGCGGCTGGTGCTGACCGTCTCCAGTGAGTCAGCGGACCCGGTTTCGCTCGAACTGGGCCTGATACAGCCGGCGGACTCGGCGGCGCATCTGATGAGTCTGTTTCAGTTGAAGCTGGAAGCTCACACGCTGCCGAACTGGATGCACACAATTCGTCTGGAAGCGACGGTCATTGCACCATTACGAATCCGGCAACGCGGTCTGTTCTCTCACAAGGAACCAGCGGACGACGGCAGCATCCGCCGTCTGATCGACCGGCTGAGTGCACGACTGGGACGCAGTGCCGTCGTGAAGCCCAGGCTGTTGCCGGAAGCCGTCCCCGAACAGGCCGTCGAGTTCGGGCCGCTGGCAGACACGGATTCGAAACGTCGTCAGGCAGACAGTTCGACAACGAGCAACTCGATTATTGCTTCAACCCGACCGCTGAAGCTGCATTCACCGCCCGAACCGATCCGCATAATGTCCAACGTGCCCGGCGGACCACCGGTTCGGTTTTACTGGAACCATCATGAGTATCAGGTTGCTCAGCACACCCAGCCCGAACGTATCGCCACAGCCTGCTGGCAGGAGACGGGTTCTGTCCGGCGTGATTACTTACAGGAGGAAGTCAGCAGCGGAGCTAGGATCT
>CAYSJO010000843.1:0-18513 GCA_964431285.1 uncultured Planctomycetaceae bacterium | reverse complement strand
AACGCATTGCTGATTTGAAGAAGAAGCTCGCAGCGGTGAAGCCGGACACGACGCTGATTATGGTCGAGCAGGAGAAAAGCCGCACAACACACGTCATGAAACGTGGTGAGTTCCTTAACACGGGCGCTAAAGTACAGGCGCAGACTCCGGAAGTTCTGCCGTCGCTCTCTACGGGGCTGCCGAAGAACCGACTCGGGCTGGCCAGGTGGCTGATGGATCCGAAGAACCCGCTGACAGCACGTGTCACCGTCAATCGGTGGTGGTCAGAGATCGTCGGACAGGGCATCGTCGAATCGCTCGAAGACTTCGGGTCACAGGGCGAACCACCGACACATCCGGGCCTGCTCGACTGGCTGGCTCTGGAACTGATCGATCGCCACTGGTCGATGAAGGAACTACACCGTGTGATCGTGATGTCGGCGACGTATCAACAGTCATCGAAGATTACCGCCGACGGCATGCGACGCGATCCGCAGAACAAACTGCTGGGCCGCGCCAACCGATTCCGTCTGCCTGCCGAAACGATTCGTGACAACGCCTTGCGAGCCAGCGGGCTGATTGCCGCGAAAATGCACGGTGCTCCCGTCTATCCGCCGCAGCCACCGAAAATCTGGCGACACGTGGGCCGCAATGCTCCGAAGTACATAGTGTCTAAAGGGCTCGATCGCTTTCGCCGTGGTGTCTACACCGTGTGGCGGCGGAGCGCACCGTATCCCGGCTTCGTGAGTTTCGACGCACCGGATCGTGGCGCGTGTGTCGTCAAGCGATCCCGTACAAACACGCCCCTGCAAGCGCTCAATCTGCTCAACGATGAGGTCTACGCTGAAACGGCCTTTGCACTGGCGGAACGTGTTGTCCGGGACATGCAGAACGCGGACGTGTACGAACGAGCGGAATACGCCTTCCGGCTGTGCCTTTCTCGCCGTCCCACAAGCGAAGAACGCGCAGTGCTGGTCGACATCTACGTCGAGGAACATGAAGCCATGTCGAAGTCGCCCGAGCGTGTGAAAGCGCTGTCAGCCAACTGGCAGAAGGATAAGGGACTGGACAGCGTGGAAGTTACAACCTGGTACCGCGTCGCAGAGGTCCTGCTGAATCTCGATGAGATGATCACGCGCACGTGAGCCCCATGAACCAGTGGTCCCGTGTCATCGGAATCACTGGTCGTCCGCGGCCAGACTGACCCGAATCAGTTCTCCGTCGTTGCGGGCGAAGACACTCTTCATGGCGAAGGCCGGGTGCGACCAGATCGTCAGTCGCCGCTGCACCGGACGAGTCGGCTTGATCAGCTTTGATCGGCTGACTTCCTCGTAACCGTCCGGGGTCAGATTCGCGATTATCAGGTCGCCCTGTTCGTTGTGGATGAAGAAGCGGTCTTCGTGTCGAATCAGGAAGGCGTTCCACCAGCGGCCCAGGCCAGTGGCATCGGCTGTTTCCCACAGTCGCTCGCCATTGGACGCGTCCAGGCAACGGAGCTGACCGTAGCTGCAGATTGAGTAAATGTGAGTACCGTCGAACCACGGGATGCACATTATGGGATGCACTCCATCCGTCTGACGTTCGCTGTCACTTTTGCCCGACCATGCGATACGTGCGCTAAGACCGTCTTCCGCAACTTCGATCATTCGCGGACCGTTGTAGAAGCTCGCCACGAACAGGTGATTGCCAACCTTGCGTGGTGTCGCAATCGAGAGCCCGGCACGCACACGGTAGGGAATCTCCCATAGAACGCTTCCGTCCTTCGGGTCGACGGATGAGACGGCTTCAGGATGCCAGACAATGAGCTGTCGTTTGCCTCCGAACTCGAAGATCACCGGTGGTGCGTAACCGATGCCGGGACTGTTCAGAGATCGCCAGAGTTCACGGCCCGTCGCTTTGTCGAAGCTAACTACCAGTGCATCTTTCCGGCCACCAACCAGTGTGATGAGCTGATCACCATCAACCAGTGGAGATGCCACCATACCCCACGTCGGCAGTCTGGTACCGAAGTCATCCACGAAGTTCTTCTGCCAGACAATGTCGCCGGATTCGATGTCGAGACACAACATGTGGCCGAGAGCACCGACTGTGTAAACGTGTCCCGAATCAATCACTGGTGTGCAGCGTGGGCCGGCCGGATAACTGACGGTATAGACAACAGGATACTCGACCACCCAGATTTGCTTACCGGTCTCCGCATCAAGACACAGGACCCGCTCCGTTTGACGTCGTGGGCCATCGTCCACGCGATCCATGACATACACGCGTCCGTCGGCGACAGCGGGACCTCCATAGCCGTCACCGATTTCTGCCGTCCAGACACGCGGCAATTCCGGGCCAGGCAGTTCCGAGACGATGCCCGTCTCACGCCAGACAAGATCACGCTGCACTCCACCCCACTGCGGCCAGTCTTCAGCGAGTGATGTCGACGTAATCAGCAGAAGCAGCATGGAAAGGGTTGCAGGTCGCCTGTGCATCGGTGAGTCCTTTGCGATTCGCGTCATGTCGTACGACTGGTGCGGTTGTCTGCTGGATACGCGTGCCTTGGGGTTGCGGTGAAACGATCGTAGCCACTGACGGGCCGGATGACCTCTGTTGATACGCCGGGCACGGTCGCGTGCGGGTCTTGAGAACCTGATCGGAGCGACCTACGATAGATATCCCTGTGACTTATCCAGGAAATCCTATGCCCGACGCGACGAAGCTACTGCTGATTGAAGATGACCGCGAGATATCGACGACTCTTCAGCGCGTGCTGGAAGGCGCCGGGTACACGCTCTCAGTCGCGAACAACGGTGCCGACGGTAAACGGCTGGCAGATGCGACTCAGCCCGAACTGGTCATCACTGACATGATGATGCCGAAAATGGGCGGGTTTCCGGTTCTTGAACATTTGAAGAGTCTGGAGTCGCCACCGAAGGTCATCATGATCACGGCAAACGAAGGCGGCCGACACAAGGCGTATGCCGAGATGCTCGGCGCCGATGAATACCTTCGCAAACCGTTTGCGATGGACGTCCTGCTGGAGGCGATCGAACGCGTCCTCGGCAAACCGGCACCGGGTCGGAAAGGTGGAACCGCGAACAGGAGTGGGAACACTCAACGAAAAGGACCGCTCAGCCGACGCCCCGGCAAGAGTTGAAACACTGTCAGAAGCCCGGCACTCAACAACGCCGGGCTTTTCTGATTGCCCACCGGAATCAACGGACCTGATCAGGAGGTGTCTGATGTCTCTGTCGTCTCGAATGCCTGTCGTACGACTGCAACGCGCTGCCCTGCTGACCTTGTTGCTTGCCAACGTTTTTTTGGGCGCCGGTCTGAGCGCCGCGGACCCGGTCCTCTTCAAAGGTCACAAAGGTCTGGTTTACGACGCTGTCTTCCTGCCGGATGGTCAACAGGTGGTGACCGCGAGCTTTGATTACACGCTGAAGTTGTGGGACGTGGCGACTCAGGAAACGATTCGCACGATGGAAGGGCATACGAGCACGGTGCTGTGTGTCGCCGTTTCACCAGACGGGACGACAATCGCATCGGGTGCAAGCGACAACACAATCAAACTGTGGGACGTTCCCAAGAGCGACCCAGTGGCAACTGTGCCAGCGCATGACGGTGAGGGGACGGCGATTGCCGTCTCGACCGATGGCAAGCTTGTCGCCACTGCCGACAACGGCGGAGTAGTCCGCATCTGGAATTCTGAAACCGGCGAGAAGAGTCACGAAGTCAAACTGACCGGTCCGATCGCGCGGCTCGACTGGAGAAATGACAACAATCAACTGGCTGTAGCCGGCAACAATGGATTACTGTATCTGATCAACCCGGCCGATGGCGTCGTGACGGCAACGATTGGCGTCCACAACGGCGCGGTCACCGGACTCGAGTTCAGTTCGAACAATTCGCAGATCTTCTCGGCCGGAGCGGACGGCCTCGTCAAACGCTGGCCAGTCACAGTCCCTGCCGTCATTGAAGCCGCCGGACATGAAGGAGCAATCCATGCGGTTGCGCAGCATCCGAACGGCACGCTGATTGCCACAGCCGGACAGGACGGCACGGCGCGCGTCTGGAACCGCGCCGACGGCGCGGAAGTTCGAAAACTGGTAGGACATGCCGGACCAGTTAAGGCCATTGCATTCAATTCGAATGGTGCACAGATCGCGACGGGGGGAGCCGACAAAAAGCCGCGACTGTTCGACGCGAACAATGGAACTCTGATTCACGAGTTTCCCGAACTTGCCGGTGAAGTGACATCAGTCTTGATCAATCCGAATGGTCAGCATCTGATCGCCGCAGATGCTTCGGGCAAAGTCCGAATTTTCAAGCTGGCCGACGGCGCCGACGAGAAGACGTTGAGTCACGGCGGTCCCGTCCGGTCGCTGACTATCTGGTCGAACGGAACACAGGTCATTTCGGCGAGTGACGACAAGACGGTGCGCATCTGGAATACCGGCACGGGTGAGGAAGTGCGGAAGATCGATCTGGACGCGGCCGCGACGTCCGTTAGCCTGGCCCCCAATAACACGCTGTTAGCCATTGGAACGGCCGACGGGGCCGTGCGACTTGTGAACCCGGAGGACGGAGCCGAGTCGGCAAAGTTCACTGGTCACGACAAGCCAGTCACCGGGCTGATGTTCAACACCAATCAGACTCAGCTTGTCTCGTCGAGTGCTGATGGGACCGCGCGACTGTGGGACGTCGCCAAAAAACTGCAGGCTCAGCACTTTGTCGGTCATGCCGGTCCGATCACCGGCGTGTCGTTTCAACGTGACAACAAGTCGATCGTGACGGCCGGTGCTGATGGTAAAGTCAGAATCGACTCACTTGCCTACCAGTTCGGCCATGTCGCCGATGAAACGCGCATCAACGACTTTGCTCTCGCGGCGAACAGCAGCTCGTACGCAACAGCAGGCGCGGACGGTTCAGTGAAAATCTGGAACGCGGGTAACGGCTCACCCATCCGGGCGATCACCGGCATCGAAGGCGAGGCCCGTTGTGTGGCTTTGAGCCCGAACAACACGCAGGTCGCCGCTGGTGGAGCTGACGGAAAGATATGGGTTTGGAATGCCAGCAACGGCACACCGTACTTCCGACTGCAACCGGCCAAAGAGGCGGTCCGGCTGGCCTACAGTCCCGACAGTTTGAAACTGGTTGCGGCACTGGCTGATAACTCGGTGCAGTGTTTTGATCCCAAACCGTTGAGTCCGCAGCCGGCGGAACCGCCCGCCCGAGACGCGTCGCAAACGCTTTCCGGGCACACAGGCGCGATCGCCGCTGTGGCGTGGGCTCCAGACAATCGCACGCTGCGAACAATCTCAGCTGACAAATCGATGCGCGTCTGGTCGGTGGCTGCAGCCGGGTTCACCATCAGCCTGGCTGGTCACAGTCAGCAGGTTTATGCGATCGCCTTTAGTCCGGACGGCAAAACACTGGCGACCGCGTCGAATGACAAGACGGTTCGGTTGTGGGATGTCGAAACACGCAAAGCACTAAAGACACTGTCGACTCAGGCGGCCGCCGTCTACAGCGTCGCGTTTTCCCCGGATGGGCAACAGGTCGCCATTGCTGGAGCGGACAGTTCCGTGCGTCTGTTGAATGTCGGCAATGGCTCCGAGGTTCGGAAATACAACGGCCCTGAACATCCGGTCTATGCGGTGGCCTTCAGCCAGGATGGTGTGAAGATCGCGGCGGCCGGCATGGGGATCGGGGCCGAGCGCCCCGTGTTCGTGTGGGAAACCGGCAAGGCAGATCCGGTCAGCGTGATGACCGGTCATAAGGACGATGTCTACCGCGTGCAGTTCAACAAGGCCGGTACTCGATTGCTGTCAATCGGATACTCGGGCACTTTGAAGATTTGGGACAATGCAGCGCAGTCGGCCGTGTTCGAGGAATCGCTGGGAATCGTGAGCTACTCCGCGCGACTTTCACCGGATGGAAAACAGCTGATCGCTACGTCGAACGACAGCACGGCGAGGATTGTGGAAGTACCGGAAAACGCGAGGTAATATGAGTCGCAAATGCTCGTGCGTCCCGATTTCAAGGCGACGCACGGAGCTTCCGTAAACGAAAACACGAGGCGATGCGGCATGACAGGCTACACCGTTCATACGGGGACATCGAAGAAGTTCACCCATGGCTGGGACCGCGTTTTCAGTGGCCAGCCCGATCCAGCTGAGGAACAGGCTACGAACTCCGAAAAGAAGAAGTCGGACAAAAAGAAGAAGAAGTCCGGTAAGAGTCGTAAGAAGAACTCCTGACCAGAGTTGACGATCCACATCACACGGTTCGGGCCTGGTCGCGGTTAGCAGACATGATGACATTCGCCTCGGACGAGCTGGTTCGACAGCGCTACGAACAGCTTTTTCACGGATCGCCAATCGCGATGTGCGAGCTGGACTGGTCGGCCGTCCGTGTTCGGATCAGTGAAATCATCAATTCAGGTGTCGAAGACCTGAATGCCTGGCTCGATGCACATCCCGAAGAGCTGGCCAGCCTTGCGGGATGCATGCGGGTTGTCGACATCAACCGCGGCGCTGTCGCGATGTACGGGGCCGAATCCGCGGAAGAAATGCGGCAGCGCATTGGAGAGGTCTTTGGCGAAGAATCTCTGCTCGGATTCAAGCAACACCTGTTGAACCGCATCGCGGGCGAAGACCGTCATGAGGGTGAGAACGTTCATCGCACACTGCTGGGACACCGCATCTACACCAACGTAATCTCGACGGTTGCCGCGGGATGTGAGGGTTCCTGGCAACGGGGTTTTCGTGTCGGTTTCGGACATCACGCGCAGGAAGCGGGCGGAATTGCTGCGAGACGGACAGCGCCGTGTGCTGGAACAACTCGCATCCGAGGACCCCATGCGCGATGTCCTGGACGGGCTGGTTGCTGAAATCGAAAAGCAGTCATCCGATCTGCATGCCAGTATCTATCGCATCGATCCGACGACGTACCAGTTGCAGGCAGGGGGAAGCACTGCCGGCGAAATCGTAATTCTGCTCGATGCGGCTCTGGCCATCGATGCGTTTCGGGATCAATCGCCCGAAGAACTGCGTCTCAAGACGAATGAGCAGGCCGAACAGGGTGAAATTGACGAGGCCATTGGTTTATACGAAACGATCGAACGCGATTGTCAGCTGTCTCCGTCCGACTATGCCGTTCTGTCGGACTGGTATCTGGTGGTGGATCGGCGGGATCGGCACAAGCGGTCGAAGATCGAAGCTTTCAAGGTCTGGGAAGAATACCAGATCAACAACTGGATCAACCAGCAGCTCAATCCCTGGCAACGTACGGATCAGACGCTGCCGAGTGAACTCGACGAGAACGTGTTGTTCGCCTTTCAGGCTCTGTTCGAGAAGAGCAACAACCCTGGTGGCTACCTTTATCAACTCCGACAGTTCTACACGGCATGCCGCGACTTTCGGCTGTTGAACATGGTGGCCGATTCGGTTGTCGGTCGGACTCCGCAACAGGTCTACAGCTTCCTGGGTTCGCTGCGTAGCACCGTGCTTGAGGAGGTACATGACGAAGCCACGGCTGATGAGATTCTTGGTCAGGTGAGCAGGTTGCGCGACACGCTTGCACAACCCGGCCGCGACGTGACCGCGATCGATTTGCGGGCACTGGACCTGCTGGAAGCCATGATTGAGCGAAAGGCCTCGGAAGTATTGAACCAGCCGGGACCACATGTGGACGCCGCCGTGGCTGCACTACAACGGGCCTTCGAACGTGACTGGGCCACAGGTGAACGGCGTCAGATGGCGGAATTGCTCAAGAACCTGAGCCGCATCACGCAGCAGAAACTTGCGGACGAACAACTGCGTGAATTCAAAGCCCTTCACGCGATGGCAGAGCCGGGCACTGACGACCGGTTGTGGATCGCCTGGTACTACGGCGACAGCCAATACTCGTCGTATGGACTGCGTGATTCTGGACTGGCTCTGGTTGAGAGCGCCATGCGCGAATACGAAGCCACACACCCCAGTGGCTGGCCGACTCACGCCAATGTCGTGTTTAGTGGTTACATCACCATGCTGACTGGTATCGGCCGCCATGCGACTGCCGAACTCTACATCAACCGGCACCTGGACAATCCACTGAATGACTCGCAGACATACTGGCTGACGCAACGTATGGATGATGTCTACATCAGCGCACTTTCACATAAGGGCCAGGTGTCTCTGGGCAGTGGCGAGACTCTGTATAAGAACCTGCTCAAGCGACTGCTGAAGGCAACCGATACAGATGATCCCAATCATCGCTATCAGACATTGCAGAAGATCCTCTCAACCTTCACAGCCGCGAAGAACAGATTCATTGACTACAAGGATGACCTGCGGAAGTACGCCTTTGAACAACTCCCACTGATCCTTGAACGACAGACCAGCAACTATCGCTCCATCGTGGACCGGACGGCCTACCGCATCAAAGATTTGATCGACACGCGCACCGCTCTGCACTTCCTGATTTCACGCTTCGAGAATTACCCGAAGCGGCTGCGGAATTCGTGGCAACATCCCTGGCAGCAGTTCGGCTGGCGCATATCCGAATGGCGTCGCCTTGTTGGGGATTCACTGGGTGATCTGAAACCACGACTATTGAAGATCGTGGTGGCCGAACTGCGCCAGGACCTGCGAACTCGTAATCAACGCAGCCGGTATATGTACCACGACGACTATGGTTACTTCTGGCATGACAAGCGTGCGGACTTCGCACGTGTGGCTGAGGAAGTCTATGCCGATGTGAAGCACTCGCGACGGTATGTGGAGTACATAGCGCAGTACATCTACCACGGTCTGGGCAGTAATTCCCGGGCGCATAAGATCCACACCGACCGGGCGATTGAAATGATGCTGATCGCTCACGGGCAGCATCTTCTGGAAGAGAGCGGGCAGGCAACACTCTGCAAGTGGCTGCACCAGCACAACCGTTATGGCGAGTCGGTCCCGATTCTGGAACCGATGGTTGAACGACATCCTGACACGATGGACTATCGTTGCCGACTGATTACTGCCTATCACCATACTCGGCGGCTCAAGCAGCGTGACGATCTGCTGGTTGCTACGAATGAGCACTTCCGTCAGCGGGGACACTGGATTGAACACAACGTGGCTCAACTCGCGAACTGCACACGCCTGATCGGGTTGTACGAACAGGCAATTGATCTGTACGGCGAGGTGATTCCGTTACATCAGCGAACAGCTCCAAACCGTGGCATTGGTAACGACACACTATCGAGCTATTACCGCCACCTTGCCGATGCTCATTTGCATCTGGGTCACACGAAAGACGCAGTGGACGCGGCGTCGGGAGCCGTCATCAGCTGGGGTCCGCGTTATGAACGCCGCGCCGCGGCGATTGCGAAACTACAGGAAGTGCTATCATCTGCAAGAGACCTGGACGATTACGTCACTTACCTGGACGAGCAGCTTGAAGAGACCGGGCAGACCAGCCCGCTGCTCCCCAAGACGATCGGTGCGGTTTATGTCAAGAAGGGTGAATATCAGAAGTCCATTCCGCAGCTCAACCTGTCCCTCGAGCTGCAGCCGGGTGACATGGAGACGCACAAGGAACTGCTCAAAGCCTACGACGCGCTCGAAGATGCGGAGGGTGCAATCGACACAGTCCTCGCACAGCTCGACCTGGACCGGCACAACCTTGACTTATACACGGACCTGGCCAACCGTCTGTCATCTGACATGAAACTGGCCGAACGTGCGGCCACAACGATCGTCGAATCCGCTCCCAGCGAAGCGAAACATCACGCGGCCCTGGCGGTCCACCGCGAATCTCAACAGCGCTGGCCGGCAGCGATCGAGCACTGGAAGCACGCCGCTCGTCTGCGTGCCCTCGAACCCACCAACGTGCTGAAACTTGCCGAAGCCCAGATCAAAGGCAAACAGCTGCCGGCAGCCCGCAAGACGCTCGACAGCGTTACCAGTCGGGTCTGGCCATCACGTTTCGACAACGACGTCCGTCGAGAGGTCGAACGACTACGAAAGATGCTTGAGCAGCGTCCGTGAGTATGACCAGCTGTCAGGCGACGAGGCGGATCAGTCGCAACAGCACAATGACGGCCGCTCCGAGGGCCAGCCAGCCAATGCAGCGTCGTAAGGCCGGGCCTTTCAGACGCTGGCCAAGTTCCGAGCCCAGGCGTGCTCCGATCGTGCCGCCAGACATCAGAGCCAGCGCCAGTGCCAAGTCCACATTGCCGCGCCAGGCATGCACGATCGTAGCGAGAAACGACGTGATCCAGACGACGACCAGCGACGCAACGATTGCCTGCTTCGAACGGATGCCCAGCAGATATACCAGGCCGGGGATCAGGATCAAGGCTCCGCTGATGCCCATCAGTCCGGCGGTCAGACCACTGACCAGCCCGAACATGGACAGCACCGGAATTGAGAGTGACCCGGTACTGAGTTCCTCGAATGTGTCGATGGGAGGAATCCGCAGGCGGGCCAGTGTTCCGCGAGGAATCTTGCGGCCCTGTCGTTCTCTGCGAACCTCGTACAGAGCAAATGTGCCGATGCTGGTCAGCATTACAAGGTAGGTACTTAGAACGAGCAGATCGACTGCTGCGATCGTTTGTCCGCGCCATGCAATGCTGCCCGACTGTTTCGCGGTCTCCAGCAAACCTGTGCCAATCAGGATTCCGATGATGATGCCGCCCGTGATGATCAGTGGCAGCCGGAATTGATCCCGCGAAGCGCGGCTGGCCAGCAGCGAGGTTGTCGCCGGGCCCAGTAGCTGACAGGCGGTCGAGCCAACAGCGGTCAGGACGGGCACCTTCAAGAATGCGGTCAGCAGCGGGACCAGAAGGAAACTGCCGCCAATGCCCAGCGTGCCCGCCATTCCCCCGACGAGGAAGCCACAGCACAAGACAATCATGAGCTCTGCAGGAGTCAGGCCAGTCACAGCGGTCCATCCAGAGTTTCAAGCACTTGCAAGGGTTGGATTAGCCGCGCTCGACGAAGTGATGCCAAGTCGCACTAAGTCGGGTGTCACGTCCGACCGAGCCCGATTCACAAATCAAGAGCACTCACTGGATTCAGATGTAGTACTCGATCAGCGGCTCGTCCACGGTGTTGTCAGAATTGTCAGACCCGGAATCTCGCTTGAGCCGGCGGAAGACCCAGTTCACAGCGATTCCCCAGCCGATCGGCACAACGACGCAGGCAATCACATAGAGGACGTGGGTGAGAGTCATTGATCCGCAGACGTATCAGTTTCAGGACAACGGTTTCAGGAGTGTTTGATGGCCCGTGACCTGCCATCTGGCCCGACCTTAGGAGACCGGGTCAGAGACCGTCAACATTGCAGTTCGCAATACCGGTCAGATCAACAGACTCCGATCAACTGGACGCTACGGCTGCGGTCGACGATCCTCGCAGCAGAGGTCAATCCAAGCCTTAAATTCGGAGAATGCCCGTGTCGGAGATTACTGTCGTCGATGCCGATTTAAGTCGGCTAGACCATTGTGCTGGCTTGCTTGCAGTGCTGGATGATTATGCCCGACTGCCACACATCGCTGGCTGCCCTTTGCCGGAGGACGTCCGAGCGGCGCTGCCCGAGCGACTGCGCGAACAACCCGGCCGAGTCATCCTGCTGGCACTCCAGGCCGATCGGATCGTCGGTGTTGCCGTCTGTTTTCTCGGGTTCTCGACATTTGTCGCTCGACCGCTGCTGAACATCCACGATCTGGCAGTGCTGGGTGAATGCCGCGGACAGGGGATTGGCGGTGTGCTGCTACAGGCCGTTGATGCACGCGCAACAGAACTCGGATGCTGCCGTGTGACACTGGAAGTCGTCGAAGATAACTCGGGAGCAAAGCGGCTGTATGAGCGAACGGGGTTCCGTATGGTGCAGGAATTCTGGAAGAAAGACCTGGCATAGGCTGCCGGAAGACGAAAAAGGCCCGGTTTCCTCTCAGAGAGGGGAAACCGGGCCTTACAGTTGCGATTGAAACGACTGTCCAGGCAATTACCTGCCGTAGCTGCCGCCAAATTTCCCAGACGTTTGTCCCGAGGATGGCCCCGGCTTCAGGCGACGGCCCGTTCCGAATTTCTTGGAGACCTGGCCAGACGATGACCTGTTTCCGATCGCCTCGTTCGTCGTCACGCTGTGTGCTCCACTACGGAGATTGAACGGTCGGTCAACAACGCCAGGGATATAGATGCGTTGTTGCGGGCGGTAACCAATGTAGGACAGGAAATCATTCAGATTGATCTCTTCGATCCCCAGCCGGCGGGCTTCATCCCGCATTGTCTTGAGCTGCTCGGAAATCTTGAGTCGCTTTTCCTTTTCTTCTTCCAGAGCAGCCAGTGAGACATCAGGGATATTCGCCTTGATCACGTACTTCGTGTCGGAATCGAGTTCGGGGCCGCCTTCTTCCCAGGGTTTCCAGGCACCGGGGTACTCCGGGTAGCGGATACGCGAGCCATCGTCGAGCACTTCGTGGTTGATCTTGGCACCTGCGTCCTGAACCAGTTCATGAAACTGCTCGCGGTCCTCGATGCCGTCCTGATCCAGATCAATGATTCCAATGATGGCAAACTTTTCGATCCGGCCTGGACTCCACAGCGGCGTGTAAATCGGATCGCCTTTCGCGATCGGATCATAAATGTCGTCGTCCAGAATGCGGGCTTCAGCCGTGTTGGCGTCGATGATCCGCGTTATCTCCAGCTGGCCCTTGATATCTTCGGCATCCGCACCGTGACCGACTCCGTGGTGGGATTTCTTATACACGGAAAATGTCGTGCGAATCCGTAGTCCGTCCTGTGCACCAATGTTAACCCAGACCAGACCAGCGGAGTTGTCGACCCAGCGGACAAGCCCGTCCGGTCGCTCGAAGCTGACCTTCGTGAGGTTCTTCAACTTGTCCCGCAGAAAGTCGACCTGTCCCTCCCATTGAGCCATTTCGGTCGTCAGTTTCTTGCGTTCGCTCGTCCATGCGGCTTTCGCGTCATCGTATTCGACGCGCAGGTCGGTCAGGTCGCCACGCATTTCTTCAATTTGAGCCTGCAGAGCTTTGCGCTGTTCTTCACTCGCCCGCTGCGTGTCATCGCGCTGTCGTTCAGCTGCATCCACACGATCACGATGCTGTTGCAGTTCCGTTTGATGCTGCGTCTGCATCGTGGTGATCGTTGTTGTGTTGGCGGTGATTTCCGTGTCCTTCGTGCCGATTTCGGTAGCCCGATCACCAAGCTGCTGTGACAGATGCTTGATGACGTCACTCAGGTCGGTCCCGCTGTATCCATGCGCCGCGGCAACTTGGATGTCCTGCTGAATTGCGTACGCAACTGTGGTTGTGGCGTCCGGTTGATCATGACCGACGATGGGCACATCGTGGCCAATGCGCCTTTTCAGGAATTGAATCTGGTCGTCCTGCTCGCGAGTCAGCGTCTGCTCGGTCCGCAGGTCTTCCTGAGCCTTGACGTACTGAGCCTTGTTGTCGCCCAGTTCTCGGAACTGCATGTAGAAGGCGACCCAGCCGATGACGGCCAGCATCGCAAATAGAGCGAGAGTGATCTGCAGTCCGATTGACTTGTTTGAAGCAGCCATGAACCAGCCTTTTCCAATTAAGGTCGGAGGCGAATCGATCCCTCGCTGCTACCGACATTTCGGGCTCCGCTTAATCACCCGTGAACTCACTGCGGCGCAGTTTCGCAAGTGTGAGACTGCCGGCCTTGTGAGTCAAGAAAACTCTCATTTTGCAGGTCCTTCACGTGAATCCCGGCGTTCAGAACCAGGCAGACCTGTCACACCGGACCACAATGTACGCCGCATGAATCAATAACGGAACAGCGTGACGCGATCCACAGCCAAACCGGATTATGCCGGTTGCCCGCAGCTTAGTGACTGCACGGGCTGAAGAGTCGCCTCTATGCTTCCCCAAACAGCCGTCCGGGTGCTCTGGATGGCTGATGTCATGGACGTCCCTGCCGCTCCGGGTAAACGATGAGCGAATCGCTATACGTGATCGACACTTTCTCGCTGGTGTTTCAGGTCTTTCACGGCATTCCGCCGATGACGAGCCCTTCGGGGCAGCCAACCAACGCAGCCTTCGGATTCACGCGCGATCTGCTGAGCATCCTGAAATCCAAGCAGCCCACCTATCTGGTCTGCGCCATGGACCTCCCCGGACCGGGAGTGCGGGACGACATCTACCCGGAATACAAAGCCAACCGCAGCGAAATGCCCGAGGATCTGCAGCCGCAAATCCCCATCATTTCGGAGATTATCGATGCGTTCGGTATTCCCATCGTCTCACTGGAAGGCTGGGAGGCCGACGATGTTCTGGCCACGCTGTCTCGGCGTGCTGAAGCCGAGCAGATCGAAACGAGCATCGTAACCGGCGACAAGGACGCACGTCAGCTCGTGAGCCCGTTGGTCCGGCTATACAACGTTCGCAGGGACACGTACCTGGACGAGGCCGGTGTGCTGGCGGACTGGGGAATCCGCCCGGATCAGGTTATCGATTTCCAGGCACTCGTTGGAGACGCCGTTGACAATGTCCCCGGGGTGCCGCTGATCGGACCGAAAAAAGCCAGCGCACTGCTCAACCAGTTCGGCACTCTGGAAGACGTACTGGCCCGAGCAGATGAAGCCCCCGGCAAGAAACTCTGCGAAAACCTGAAAACCTACGCGGATCAGGCCCGCATCAGTCGCCAGCTCGTGGAACTGAACACGAAACTCGAACTCGATTTGAACTGGGAATCCGCGCGGACGGATCAGATGGACGTGCCGCGTCTGGCGGAGCTGTTTCGGGAGTGTGGCTTCCGACGTTTCATCACTGACGTTCGAGAACTCGCTCCCGCTGACGCGACGCTTCACGAGCCGTTGTTCACGGACAACGGCCCGAAGGTGCAGGTCGTGACTGACGCCGCGTCACTGCAGACACTCACAGATCAGATCGAATCGGCCACAGCGGTCGCGCTTCGCCTCGAATCGACAGGACTCAGTCCGACGACGGCGGAAATCGCAGCTGTGACGATCGCGTGTGACGACCAGCACGCGACTTTTGTCCCGTTGATGAAGCTGACTTCGAGTGCCACTCTGCCGCCGACGACAGTCTGGGAAAAACTGCAGCCGCTGCTGACACCTGGCCAGCGACAGATCCACGGTCATGATTTGAAAAACGTGTCGCTGGCTCTTCGAACCGCCGGGCTGCAAAGCATTGAGCTGGGACTCGACACCATGGTCGGCAGCTATCTGCTGGAATCCGGTTCCCGCAGCCACAGCCTGTCGCACCTGGTCGATCGATACTTCGGCTCTCCATTGACGCCGCTGTCGCGCACTCACGACGCCGATGAGACAGCTTCTGATTCCAGGTCCGCTTCGGCCGTTCGCCAACTCTCTCTTGAAGATCTGGCCCGGCACAGCGCCGAAGAGGCCTGTCTCACCCTGCGTGTCACCGACCGCATGCGCGAGGAACTGGAACAGCAGGGATTGGGGAAACTCTATGACGCGCTGGAACGACCGCTGATCGAGGTCCTTGTCGAACTGGAACACACGGGAGTCTGCGTCGATTCCGCGGAATTACAGCGGCAGAATGACGACGTCTCGCAGCGCATCGAAACGCTGATCACCGAAATCCATGCTGAAGCTGGTGAGGAATTCAACATCGACTCGCCAAAGCAGCTCGGCACCATTCTGTTCGACAAACTCGAGCTACCCGTCCTGAAGAAAACGAAGACCGGACCCAGCACCGATCAGTCGGTGCTTGAACAACTCGCCGAGATGCATCCACTTCCGGCAAAGATCATCGAGCACCGGCACCTGGTCAAACTCAAGGGAACGTACCTGGACGCGCTGCCAAAGCTGATCAGTCCCGCGACCGGCCGCATCCACGCCTCTTTCAATCAGGTCGTTGCTGCGACAGGGCGTCTCAGCTCCAGCAATCCCAACCTGCAGAACATCCCCATCCGCACTCCTGAAGGCGAACGCATCCGTCGAGCGTTCGTGCCTGGCGAACCAGGCTGGAAGCTGATCTGCGCCGACTATTCGCAGGTCGAACTCCGCATGCTGGCCCACTTCTGTCAGGACCCCGCACTGCTGCGGGCATTCTCAGAAGGCGTCGACATTCATCGGGCTGTCGCGGCCGACGTGTTCGGAGTCGCGCCCGACCAGGTCGACTCCAGTCAGAGACGCATTGCGAAAGCCGTCAACTTCGGAGTCATTTACGGACAGACGCCCTGGGGTCTGTCTGCAGCGCTGGATATCACCCGTGAAGAGGCAGCCGCGTTCATCGAAGACTACTTCGCCCGCTACGCGGGAGTAGCCGCTTTCGTCGACGCGACTCTGACCGTATGCAGGGCTACGGGCTTCGCGAAGACGATCCTGGGCCGACGACGCGCCATCTCCGGAATCCCGTCCCGCCGTCGTCTAACTCTGAATCTGCCCGAACGCACGGCCGTCAACACGGTGATTCAAGGCTCAGCCGCCGATCTGATCAAGCAGGCCATGATCAACATCCATCGCCGTCTGCGGGCAGATCAACACCCCGCCCGCATGCTGCTGCAAATTCACGACGAACTGGTGTTCGAGTGCCCGCCGGCAGACACCGATTCCCTCATCAACCTGGTGCGCTCCGAAATGGAGTCGGCAATGACTCTGAGCATTCCCCTCGAAATTGACATCGCCACCGGCGACAACTGGCTCGGCGCCAAGGGCTAAGGGCCTCACAGATTCAATCACCGGAGTAACTCATGCACCCTGCCGCGCTGGCGTTTCTGGCCCTGTTGCCGATCCTGGTTGTCGGGCTGTTTCTGGTCGTGCTGCGGTGGCCGGCAAGTCGAGCGATGCCGCTGTCGTATCTGACAGTCGCGGTGCTGGCGTCGCTGGTGTGGCACGTGCCCGCCATCCAGATTGCGATCGCTTCCATGCATGGACTCATCGTCGCGGCTCGGCTGTTGTTCATCATCTTCGGGGCGATCCTGCTATTGAACACGGTGCAGGAAAGCGGAGCACTCGACTCGATCCGTCATGGCTTCACGGCGATTTCTCCAGACCGCCGGATTCAGGTGATCATTGTCGCCTGGCTCTTCGGCTCTTTTATCGAAGGAGCGGCCGGCTTCGGGGCGCCGGCCGCAGTGGCCGTACCGCTGCTGGTTGGGCTGGGCTTTCCCGCCATGGCCGCCGTCGTGGCTGGCATGACGATTCAAAGCACTCCTGTTTCATTCGGTGCGCTCGGAACACCAATACTCACGGGAGTCAGCAACGGACTCAACGATCCCCGCGTGTTTGAGTATGCGGTAAATGTCGGCTACGTCCTGCCGGGAACGGGTGAGGTCAATTACGACGCATTCCTGGCGATGATTGCCGCGAAGGTGGCGATCCTGCATTGCGTCGCCGGAACACTGATTCCGCTGTTTGTCGTCACGATGATGACGCGGTTCTTCGGGCCGAATCGCACACTGGCCGAAGGACTCCAGGTCTGGAAGTTTGCTCTGTTCGCTGCGCTGTCGATGACACTGCCTTATCTGGCGGTGGCCGTATTTCTGGGCCCCGAGTTTCCGTCGCTGATTGGTGGGCTTGTCGGTCTCGCCGTTGTCGTGGTTGCCGCCCGAGCCGGATTTCTCATGCCCAAAGGCAAACCGTGGGACTTTGCGCCGCGAGACACATGGGACGTTGAATGGAACGGCACACTTGAGCCGCAGCCGCTTGATCCCGGCAGCTCACGGATGCGTCTGCCGCTGGCATGGCTGCCCTATCTGCTCGTCGCCGTTTGCCTGGTCCTGACTCGAGTCCCGGAGTTGGGCCTGAAGGACATGCTGACTTCTGTGCGAATCACCATCGACTGGGATGGTCTGCGAGGTGTGGCCCCCGATGCCGCAGGAGCGACCGGAATCGTTACCAACGAAAAACCGCTGTATGTACCTGGTGCGATTTTCGTGTTCGTCTCACTGCTGACGTTTGTCCTGCATCGGATGCCACGAGACTCCTATGTCCGCGCGTGGAAGACGTCGGGACGAACAATGCTCCGCGCCTCTGTCGCCCTGGTCTTTACCGTTCCGATGGTTCAGGTCTTCAAGAACTCGTACGGTGGATCCGCCGGCTACGATGCCATGCCGGACGCCCTGGCTCAGGGAGTCGCGGCAGCAGCGGGCACGGCCTGGCCGATGTTCGCTCCATTCATCGGTGGCTTCGGTGCGTTCGTGGCCGGCAGCAACACCGTCAGCAACATGATGTTCTCCCTGTTTCAATTTCAGGTGGGAGAGCAAATTCGCGTAGCACCAGACTGGATCGTCGCACTCCAGGCTGTCGGGGGAGCAGCTGGAAACACGATCTGCGTCCACAACGTTGTGGCGGCATCGGCTGTTGTGGGGCTTGTCGGACGCGAAGGACTGGTTATACGCCGTACGTTGCCGGTGTTTGTTTACTATGCATTGATCACTGGCACGCTCGGTTCCGCCATCGTGTGGAGCGAAGCAAGCGGCTGGCTCAACGCCGGATCAGTTCTGATTGTGTTGTTGGTGACGGGACTCAGCGGGTTCGCAATCAGGGAGTCACGCCGCTGACCGGATGAGGGACGATGATCGACGC
>CAYSJO010000842.1:0-7935 GCA_964431285.1 uncultured Planctomycetaceae bacterium | reverse complement strand
CACTCTTCCTCTTGTTCTTCCTCTGGCGGTTTAATGGTTGCCTTACCTGCCCTCTGCTGGTTCCGCCCTACCCATACCGCACAATCAGATTCCGATCACAATCGCAGGGCTCCACATCATCTGTGGGTTGGTGATCCTGTTCGCCACATGTCCGGCCGTGCGTGCTCAGGAGATCCTCCCCGACGGCCGGGAGGCGGCCCTCAGAGCAATCTCCGGCTTCCGCATTCCGGATGGCATGAAGATGGGCGTCTTTGCCGCCGAACCTCAACTGTCCGGCCCGGTCGCCATCTGCGTTGACGACCGCGGTCGTGTGTTTGTCGCCGAGGAATACCGATTCAATCGTGGCACCGAAGAGAATCGCACGCGTCCGTTTCTGCTCGACGTCGACCTTCAGATCGACTCGCTCGAACAACGACTTGGTGCCTTCGAAAAGCACAAAGACAAATTCGAAGGCGGCATGGACTGGTTCACAAAGGTCAGTGATCAGATTCGGCTACTGGAAGACACCGACGGCGATGGCCGTGCTGACAAGTCGTCTGTCTTTGCAAAGTTCAATGAGCCACTCGACGGACTCGCTGCAGGAGTCATCGCACGCGGCGACGACGTTTACGTCACCTGCATTCCGCATTTGTGGCTGATGCGTGATGAAGATGGGGATGGTGTGGCCGACGTCCGCAAGTCGCTGCAGCGCGGGTTTGGTGTGAACAACGCGTTTCTCGGTCACGACCTGCACGGACTCGTCTGGGGTCCGGACGGGCGTTTGTACTTCTCGGTCGGCGACCGCGGCTACAACCTCGTCAACTACGAAGGCAAGCATCTGTATGGACCGCGCCGTGGCGCCGTTTTTCGCTGTGATCCCGACGGGTCCAATCTCGAAGTCGTACACACAGGCCTGCGCAATCCGCAGGAACTGGCGTTTGACGAATTCGGAAACCTCTTCGCTGCCGACAACAATTGCGACAAGGGTGATTTATCCCGGCTGGTCTATGTCGTCGAAGGCGGCGACTCGGGCTGGAACATGGCGTACCAGACGATTCCGGATCCGTACCTCACCGGTCCCTGGCATGCCGAGAAACTGTGGCACGTCAACGCCCCCGATCAGCCGGCCTACATTGTCCCGCCCGTTGGAGCCCTGGGCGCGGGACCGTCCGGCTTTACTTACTACCCTGGCGTCGGACTGTCTGAGCGATACGCAGGACACTTCTTCATGTGTAACTACACGGGCAATGGTGGCATCGAATCATTCGCCGTCAAACCGAAGGGTGCGGGGTTTGAAATCTTCGATGAGCACGATTTCCTGAAACCAATCAAAGCCACCGATTTTGAGTTTGGCTACAACGGCGTCATGTACATCTCTGATTTCGTGAACCTCGACTGGAGCGGCAAGAGTCTGGGCGGGCGCATCTACATGCTTCTGGACCTGAGGCATGGCGTTAAGTCGAAAGTCCGGGAATCGGACAGGCTTATCCAGTCCAACTTCAATGAGACCCCTGATGGGGCGCTATGGCTTGCGTTCCTGCATTCCGATATGCGCGTTCGCCTACGAGCTCAGTTCAAGCTGGCCAGCCTCGGTGCTGATATCGCGCAACCGCAACTTGAGGTTGCAGTACTGGGCACCGACAAGAGTCCTCCGCTCAGTCAACGCATGCAGTTACATGCCATCTGGTGCATGGGGCAACTGCTCCGCGCGGACAATCAGGCAGAGTCCGTACGTGCGACTCTCGAAACTCTCCTTGGTGACAAGGACCCGGAAATTCGCGCACAGGCGCTTCGTGTCCTGGAACCGCTGCCACAGACCGACGGTGGGTTCCGCGGAGTCGACAAGGTCATTCAGTTACTGGGTGATTCGTCACTGCGTGTCCGATTTTTTGCTGCCATGGCATTGGCACGGATGCCGGTCCGGCAGGCACTCGAGCCCGTTATCCAAGTGCTCCGTGAAAATGCGGATCGCGACGCATTCGTGCGTCATGCGAGCGTCATGGCCCTGAATGCGATTGCCGACGACAAGACATTGCGGCGTCTGGTCAATTCGAAGGATCGTCCCGTCCGACTTGCAGCGTTGCTGGCGATGCGCCGCCGCGTGAGTCCAGACCTGGACCTGTTCCTGAACGACCCCGACATTGCAATTACCACCGAAGCCTCACGAGCCATCAACGATTTACCGATTGACACAGCCACTGCTGCACTGGCGGGAACCGTTCCACGAATTGAGACACGTTCGGAAGATGCCCCGGACGCACTTGTCCGTCGAGTAATCAACGCGAACTTCCGCCTCGGCAACGAAGACCACGCGCGCAATCTGGTTCGACTGGTAACGACATCAGGACTGTCCACCACGATGCGTGTTGAAGCGCTGGCCTGCCTCAGCGATTGGACGACTCCTGGCAAACGTGATCGCGTGAACGGCTTCTGGCGACCGCTCGAACCTCGCGACCCTACGGTGATTACCCGGGTCGTACAGGACACGGCGCGCGGACTCCTGGCCGGATCGGAAGGCTCGCTGCTCCCGCCAGTGTTGAAGCTGCTCACGAAGTACGACATCAAAGTCGACAACACGGAAATCGCGTCCTGGGCTGTGGACGAAAAGCGAACTGATGCAACGCGGATCGCAGCGCTCAATCTGCTGGCAGACCGCAAGGCTGATCAGCGTGACGACGTTCAGGTTTCGTTTCTCGCTTCGGGACGTCCGGAACTGCGCATGGCAACGTGGCATCTACTGGCGGAAGGACGACCCGTTTCAGCAGCGATCGCAATTGAAAATGCTCTTGATGAACCGGCAACGACCCGGCGCGAAGTCCAGTCGGCACTGGCCATACTTGCGAAACTCCGCCTGCCTGCCGCTGAGCAACTGGTCCATGAAGCCATGGAGGCTGTGCTCGCTCAACCTGACCCGCCGGCCCGGCGATGGCGACATCTCAAGGCAGTCGAACTGGACATCACGGCTGCTGCCAGAGCGCAGTCGGCCTACAACAAACCACTCGCCGCACTGCTGGCCGAATATCGCCAGCGTCAGACGCGGAAGATGTCGTCCGATCCACTGGCCAGGTTTCGGCCGGCACTGCTGGGAGGGGACGCGGCAGCAGGCGAGTCGATTTTCCGTGGACACCGTCGGGCTCAGTGTTTGAGGTGTCACATGGTGAACGGCAATGGCGGCGCGGCCGGACCGGATTTGACAAAAGTCGTGGAACGGACGAAAGGAAATCGTGAGTATCTGCTTGAATCGCTGATCGACCCGCACGCGAAGATCGCAAAGGGATTCGGAACAGTGACTTTCGTGCTTGAAGACGGGTTTGTTCTATCCGGCGTGATCGAATCCGAATCTCCCGAAGCGATCGTCGTTCGGACTCCCGAGGGCAGAGTTCATACGCTCAAGCCAGACGAGATTGACGTGCGAACGACACCGAAATCGCCGATGCCGGGTGTCGGCGATGTCCTGAAACTGAACGAATTGCGGGACCTGGTCGAGTTCCTCAGCACACTGAAATAGACCTTTCAGGATTCGTTCGCGTATTTTGCCCGGTTCCAATGAAGCTGGCCTGCGATATTGGTCCCTCGTTTCACTAAGCGTGAACGGTTACGCTGGAAGGCTGCACTTCAGACATTTTTCAGGACGAATACATGCACACTGCACTCAGTCGAAGAACCATGCTGCGCGGGGCTGGCGTTGCAATCGCCCTGCCGATGCTGGAAGCCATGAGGCCAGTTGGCCGAGCTGCGACCGAAGCAAACAAGCCGGTCAAACGATTCGTGTGCCTCTCAAATAATTACGGCATCTACAAGAAAACATTCTTCCCCAGCACGGATCAGGCGGGGACCGACTACGACATGCCAAAAACTCTGCAGCCGCTGGAACGGCATCGCAGGGATTTCACCGTCTTTTCCAATCTCGATCACGGGAACACGATCGGCCACCAGGGAGTGCCTGTCCTGCTGAGCGGTGTTCGACCGCATCTGGCGAACCAGTACCCCGAAGGCAATATCAGCGTCGACCAGAAGATCGCCGAATACGTCGGAGCTGAGACTCGCTTCCCTTCCATGACGCTGAAGGTAAACGAATCGAACTTTGTCAGTTTCACACGGACCGGCGTGCAGGTGCCGGCGATCGACCTGCGAGGCATGTATCGAGCCTTGTTCCTCGCTGAGTCCGAAGACAGGAAAGCGAGCGCAGCCGATCGTCTCAAACGGCGGAACAGCATCCTCGACGTCGTTCTGGACAAAGCGAAGTCGGTCAACAATCGACTTGGAAAGCGAGATCAGCAGAAGTTCGGTGAGTATCTCGACGCGGTTCGCACGCTGGAGAAGACGATCGCTCAACAGCAGCCATGGCTCGATAGACCAAAACCCAAAACCGATCGACCCGAGCCTCCGCAAGGCAAAGGTACGGAAGCGGACCTCAAAGCGATGGTGGAATTGATAGCACTCGCGATTCAGACCGATTCCACTCGAGCGATCACGTTGTCGTCAGGTTTCGTTAATGGCGATTTCGGATTGAAGGGCGGCTATCACGGTTTCTCACATCATGGTGAGCGGCCAGACCACGTCGCCGCTTTGAATCTGATCGAACGCAACAAAATGACTCAGATGGCTCATCTGATCGATCTGCTCAAAGCCCAGGAAGACGCCATCAACGGTGGGACGTTGTTCGAGCACACAACCGTGATGTTTGGCTGCGGCATGGCAACCGGACCGCACTCGACGAAGAACCTGCCGCTGCTACTGGCCGGCGGTGGATTCAGACACGGGGAATACAAGGTCTATCCGGAAGACGATGCAAAACGCGTTCCCGCCGCCAACCTCCTGCTTTCGATCCTGCAGAACCACGGCCTTGAAATTGACCGCTTCGGAAGCAGTAGCGGCTCCTTGCCTGGTCTTGAATGGAGCTAAGCAACGGTGAAGCATTTCTTAATTGTTCTGGCTGCGATTCTGCCCATCACACCGCTTCTTGCTGCATCCCCATTGGAATCGCTGCGTCCATTCCTGAAGAAACACTGCTACGAGTGTCATGGTGCAAAGAAGCAGGAAAACGACAAACGCTTCGACTCGCTGGCTGCCGATCTTTCCAACGTTGAAACGCTGGCTGCCTGGCAGGGGAGTCTCGATCAATTGAATCGGGGCGAGATGCCGCCCGACGACAGCCCGCAGCCAGACACCCAGGAAGCTGCGAAGGTCATCGAACAGCTGACGATTCAGTTAAAAGAAGCGTATGCAAAGCATCGCAGCACTGGCGGACAAACTGTGTCGCGCCGATTGAATCGCTATGAATTACGGAACACCGTTCGCGATCTGCTGTACCTCAACGATCCGGAACTGCGCATTGGTAATGTCGCTCGTCTTGTCGATAACAACGGCAACGGCAGTGTCGAGAACACGAGCACTGACCCGTTTCGTTCGTTTCCGGATGACGAAGAGGAAGATGGCTTCGACAACATCGGCCACCGCCTGGTCATGTCGGACTTCCTGCTGAGTCTGATGTTTGACGCTGCGGAAGAAAGCCTGGCCCTGGCGACGGAAACCGGACCACGTCCGAAAGTCGAGACCCGGCGGTTCGCCGGGCATATTCAGAAGCAGCTCCGTGGCGATCTGGAAAAACTGTCACGCGAACTCAACCCAGATTTCGATGCCTACTATCGGCGAGAAACGATCACGGCGGATGCTGTTCGAGGCGGAGTCAGTGTTTCGGCACGCTATCGAATCACTGTCGAAGTCTCCGGTCACAATCAGAAGCACCCGTGGGGTGAGATGATTACAGCTGACCAGGACGAACCACTCCAGTTACATCTTCGCCTGTACAAATCGCGAACTCGCAACGATCACATTTCGCTCACAATGCTGGAACTGCCGGGAGACGGCCAGAAGCGGAAGTTTACAGTGGAAACCTGGATCGACAGGCAATGGCTGCCGCAATTGATGTGGGAAAATGGACCGACTGACCGTGAAGCTCGCAGCGATATGCTCGTGCAGAAATACCTTCCCGAACAGTATCGCAAGGCGCCGGACCGCAAACAGATTCCAGACAAGAAGGACTACGATGAAGCCCGGCGGGGCTGGTCGCGTGACATGACGACGGCGGCGCTTAACAATTACCAGGGCCCGAGTATTCGCGTACACAGTTTGACGCTTGATCCGTTGATTTCCGAATGGCCGCCGAAGAGCCACACAGCTTTGTATGGACCGGGCCCGTTCAACCCCGAAGACGTTGGGCAATTGCTACTCACTTTTGCCGAGCTCGCATACCGTCGCCCGGTTTCGCCTTCAGAAGTTGCGCCATTCGTAGAACTCGTGCGCTCACGATTGCTGCCCGATGCGGATCCACAGCCGACTGCGATTCAGGGCCTGACATATAAAGCCTACAAAGGCTCGTGGTCGAAACTACCGAACTTTGCAGAGTTGAAGCCTGAGCGTCAGGGAGCAGTCAATGAAGGTCTGCTCGATATTCGGCTCGGAAGATATGACGAATATTTCGGACTCGTGTTTGAGGGCAAGTTGAGTATTACGAAAGCTGCAGAGTACGAATTTCAGATGGCATCAGATGACGGGGCGCGTCTGATGGTCGATGGTGCCAAGGTCATCGAACACGATGGTCTGCATGGAGCATCATTGAAGAAGGGCAAGGTTCGGCTCACACAGGGCAAACATGCCATTCGTGTCGAGTACTTTGCATACGGCAAACCCAACAGCTTGCGTGCATCATGGAGTGGACCAGGGTTTCGAGACGCTCCCCTGGCCGCAGCCAACGCCACCACACAGAAACCAGTCAACGTCCACGCACAAACGGCTCGGGCTATAAAAGCGATGCAGGTCGGCTACACGGCAATTCTCTGTTCGCCCGATTTCCTCTATTTGCAGGAGCAGGCCGGGGAACTGAACGACTATGAGATTGCGTCGCGACTCAGTTACTTCCTGTGGTCTTCAATGCCAGACGATGCGCTGATGAATCTGGCCAGAGACGGCAACCTGAATGACGACACTGTGTTGCAGCAGCAGGTCGACCGCATGCTCGACGATCCGAAGGCGAAGGCATTTACACGGCATTTTACCGAGCGATGGTTGCGGCTGGACAAGATCACCGAAAGCCCACCGGAATTGACCGGGCCCTTCCGAATCTACTGGGACCGCAGGATGGAGCCCCAAATCATCACTCAAACGGATATGTACTTTGCGGACCTGGTAAAGACCAACGGCCCGATTCGTTTGCTGATCGACTCTGATTACACGTTCATGAATGAATCGATCGCGACTGTTTTCTACGGTCGCACGGACGTTAAAGGTGAGTCGATTCGCAAAGTCGCAACGAATGATCGCAGACGCGGCGGTATCTTCACTCAACCAAGCGTGATGACATCGACAGCCAACGGTGTTGACACATCACCGGTTGTCCGAGGCGTGTGGGTGCTGGAGAACATTCTTGGCACTCCACCATCAACACCACCGCCGGACGTCGAACCACTCTCTCCCGATCTTCGCGAGGCCAGGACCATTCGCGAGCAGCTGGCCATTCACCGCAAACAGGAGGCGTGCAACAGTTGCCATCGCAAAATCGACCCACTGGGTTTCGCATTCGAGAACTTCGACCCGATCGGTCGATGGCGTGACAGATATCCAAAGGCACGAGAAGAGATCGACGCTTCAACGACGACATCATCAGGTCGTACGCTCGCCAACATCGTCGAATTCAAGAAGTTGCTGCTCGACCAGGAACAGCTGGTTGTTCGGTGCCTGACGCAGAAAATGCTGCGCTACGCCACCGGCCGAGTTCTTGAATTGACTGACCGCGGCGAAGTGGATGAGATCGTCGGCAAGGTTGCACAGCACGACAATCGCATCCGCGACCTGATCAAACTCGTCGTGCAAAACCGGATGTTTAAGACCAAGTGACCGGACTCGGAGTGGACTTGCCGTGATCAAACATCCTCAGAGTGGTCGAGTCCAGGTTGC
>CAYSJO010000841.1:0-9896 GCA_964431285.1 uncultured Planctomycetaceae bacterium | reverse complement strand
AGTCTGAAGAACTGGCCTACGCTATTCCGGATTCGAATCCGTTTCGCACGACCGGCGGGAAGGTGCGTCCTGAAATCTGTTCTTATGGATTTCGTATGCCGTGGCGATTCAGCTTCGACAGCGAAACCGACGATTTGTGGGTGGGCGACATCGGCCAGAACCTCTTCGAGAACGTGCGCATCGCGAGACTGGGAGAGAACCACGGCTGGAATGTGTTCGAAGGCTTCGAGAACTTTTCCGAACGCTATCGGCGGAAAGGTGAAACCTATATCCCGCCCGTTCTCTCGTATCGCCGTAAGGATGGGGTGTCGGTGACGGCCGGCTATGTCTACCGGGCGAATAAGGATTCGAGCTACTACGGTGCGTTCATCTTCGGCGATTTCGAGTCAAAGAGAATCTGGGCGATGACGCAGCGAGACCGCAAGCTGATCAAAGTTCGACAGATTGGTTCATCACCCGAGCGTATCTCGTCGTTCGGCATGGACGAGAATGGCGAGCTGCTGGTCGTCGGCTACAAGGGGACCATCTACCGGCTTGTGCTGGATGATTCGAAGTTCGAGTAGCGTTCGGCTACCGGGTTGGAGCCGCAGTGTAGCGATACATGTTGCGCGCCTGCGGATCACACAAACCGGCTCGGTTGAAAGGCTCAATCGCACGACGAACGGCTTCTTCGAAGTTGGAAATATGGGAAGCGTTACCTGCAATTGCCCGGTCCAATTCACTCCGCAGCTTCGACGCGGCACCTGTTAAGCGGTCATCGTCGGCACATAGAAACGACCAGTACGCTGATTGGTCACACTCGGCGCGGCGGTGTTCGCAAGTCGTCGCAGCCGCAAAGTAGAGCATCGACCACGCTGCAAATGCGCGGAAGTTTTGACGCGCTAGATAACAGCCTTCCACCAGACGATCGATCCAGAGAATCTCGCTCCGTAAATCGTCTGCGTATTGTCGGAGATCGATTTGCAGTTCTGGTCGGTTCCAATGCGATTCAATGATTCGCCCGATGCGCTCAATTCCACTAAGCGTATGCGCGATACCCGTACTGTGTAGTGGGTCAATGAAACCGGCCGTGTTGGGTAGCAGCACCCAGTCCGGTCCGGCCATCTGACTGCGGCAGCGCTGCATCCGCCCGGTGCGACACAGACCACCATCGGGTTGTACGATTTTCGCATCACGTAACTGATGGGCGATCGACGGATACCTGGCGAGCTCCTGATGCCACTCGTCCTCGGCCGACAGGGAGGCACGCGGCAGACGATGCGTGCCGTCAAACACGATTCCTACACTGGTGATCTCATTGTCGAATCTCAATTGCCACATCCAGCCGTCGTCCAGGACGTGATGCAGAGCCGCGGCGTCACACGGGAACGGATGCTCGCTCTGGTCGGACCCGGTTTCGGCAAGAACGTCACTCCACTTGTCGACTCCCGAGAAGTGACCGAAGACCGCTCGCGAGTTCGTTTGCAGCGACTGAATGTCGTCTTCAATTCCGAGAGCTTCCGCGATCAGTCCGGCCGAGCCCGTCGCGTCCACAACGAACCGGGCACGGATTGAGACAGGTTCATCGCGCCGATGGCCGCAGAGCTGCCACCCGTTGCTCCGCGTGATTTCCGTCAAGTTGGTGTCTTCCAGCACTTCAATGCCAGCACAGCAGGCCTCGTCGACCAGGAAGGCATCAACATCGGAGCGCAGCCAGTGCGTATCTGCGACTTCGTTGTCATGACTCGCCGCGACAAGCAATTCACTGGAGTGATCGCCGTCTGTCCGGAACGCGCGACCAGATTCGTGTCGAAAGTAACTGAACCCGCGTTTGAGACCGCAGCCCAGTTCCGGATACGTCGTTCGCCATGAACCGTACTTCGCGAGCGGTTTCAGTCGCGGAAGGTCATAACGATCTGTCAGGTCCGCAAGGATGTAGTCGGCAATGGGCGTGGATGACTCACCGATAGCGAAGCGTGGATGAGACGCCCGGTCCACCAGCACGACGGATCGGCCGAGTCGCTGGAGAACAATGGCCATCAGGCTTCCGCCGAAGCCCGACCCCAGTACCGCGATGTCTACCGATGAGTCGATCATGTCCAAGTGCAATCTGCCGGTGGCCCACTTTGAGTGTTACGTCGAACCCTTCGCGGATGACTCGGAACAGTGACACACACACGGCGGGAGCAACGTCTGACTGAGGTTCATGTGCTGCATCCGGTCGATGCGAGGTGTCGCACATTGCGGGCAGCTAGCAAACCGCTGTGCGTCCCACAGGTCCATAAACACTCGCCCGCGCTGCATTTGAATGCCCGCCTCCAGGACGGCTTCCATGGACTCGATGCACGGCTCTGTAAACTCGCCGGACTCCGTCAGCTGCTCCATGATTCCATTGCCTGAGCGTGACGGAATGACGGCGCAGCATCCAACGTCGACGTCGAATGCTGTCCGGATCGACTCGAGTGCCCAGACCATACTTTCCTGTTCGTTCAGCCACGGCGGACGGAGCAGAACGAACGATCGCACGGCGATATCGTGACTGCGGATGAACAGCACGGCCTTTTCGAAATCATTCAGCGACATTTGTTTGTTGAGTCGCCTCAGTACGTCGGGATGGACGGTCTCAAGCCCGATCGCAATTTCCAGTTGCGTTCCGATCAAATCGCGAAACCGGACACACTGCTCGTGGCAGAACTTTGGGTGGTTCTCGACGATGACGGTCTCGAAGGAACTCACGATCCGCGCGATTGCAGGCCAGTCTTCGCGCGGGATTGCCTGCGGATCAAAGAAATTGCCGCTGTTGTACAGTTTGATATGTCGCGCCGCCGGTAGTTGCTCGAGGGCATGTTCGATCTGCGCCGGGATCGCACCGACCGGCACACGCTCGTCGGTCGTGTTTTTCCACAGGTCACAGAACACGCAGCGAAACGGACACTCGCGATTCGTCAGGAAAATCGTGGCGACATCTTCGACCCGGCCATGCTCTGTGCATTCCGGTTCAACCAGAAAGGCGTACGGTCGCTTTGAATCGACCGCATTCTTCTCGCTTCGAGCCTTCAGGATGTCTGCCGTTGTGATCCGGTTTGTCACTGGTATTTCCTACCGGCGTAAAAGGGACGCGGCTGACGCAGATTCAGCGGATATTCGCCGATCCGTTTTCATCCGCTGAATCTGCGTCATCCGCGTCCCTTTGGAAACAGTAAATGAAGTTTGCAAGCAAGTACGGAGAATCTCCAACGGGGGACTGGACTTCCCGTTCTTCAGCCGGTCACATGATCGACTACGAGCTGACGTTATTCTGCATTCTTCAAGACCGGATACGCCTCACGCCATGGATTTAATGAAACACATCCCGTTACTGACACTCTTCGTTTTCATTCTTCTGGCTGTTGTGCCGCGAGCTGAGCTGTCGGCGGCGGAACGACCGAACTTTGTGTGGCTGATCTCGGAAGACAACTCGTACCACTATCTCAATCTGTTTGATGATCATGGTGCCGATACGCCGGCGATAGCAAAGCTGGCTGAGCATGGCCTGATTTTCGAGAACGCGTTTTCCAACAGCCCGGTCTGCTCGGTGGCACGCACGACACTGATCACTGGCTGTTATGCGCCTCGGATCGGAACGCAGTTTCATCGTCGTTCGGTGACAGTTCCCTTGCCCGATGGGCTGCGGATGTTTCCCGAGTATCTGCGCGAGGCCGGGTACTACACGACGAACAAACAGAAGAAGGACTACAACGCGATTGAGGGCAAGGGTGTGTGGGACGAGTCGTCCAACAAATCATCATGGAAAAACCGAGCTGACGGACAGCCGTTCTTTCACATGCAGAGCTTCGGAACCACTCACGAAAGTTCGCTGCACTTTTCCGCTCAGGTCATGGCCACGCAGAAGACCGAGACCGATCCAAAGACGGTCTTCGTCGCCCCGTATCACCCGGATACACCGACGTTCCGCTACACGAACGCCCGCTATCACGACCGCATTCGTCAAGTGGACCGAGAAATCGGCGCGGTGGTCGAACAGCTCAGGAAAGACAACCTGCTGGAAGACACGTTCATTTTTTATTTTGGTGATCACGGCGGCGTACTCCCGCGTGGCAAGGGCTACGCCTACGAAAGTGGACTGCACGTGCCGCTGGTCGTCCGCGTGCCCGACAAATGGAAGCAGCTGTTTCCGGCGGACAATGGCTCCCGCATCCAGGGCTTCGTCAGCTTTATCGATTTCGGACCGACTCTGCTGCATCTGGCTGGAGCCAGTGTTCCACACCAGGTCGACGGGAAGCCGTTTCTGGGCAAGGGTATCTCCGCAGAGGACCTAAACAGCCGGGACGAGGCGTTTGGGTACGCCGATCGTTTTGACGAGAAGTACGACCTCGTGCGCACACTGCGCAAGGGCCGCTTCGAGTATGTCCGCAATTATCAGCCATTCAATTTCGACGGGCTGCAGAACAACTATCGCTACCGCATGCTGGCGTTCACCGAATGGCGCGACCTGTTTCTCGCGGGAAGACTGAACCGTGTTCAATGCCAGTTCTTTGAACCACGCGATGCTGAAGCCCTGTACGACATCGAGACCGACCCGCATGAGACAAAGAACCTGGCTGGTGATCCGGCGTATGCCGAGACTCTGACAGACTTGCGAAAGCGGCTCGCCGATCGAGTCAAAGGCATGCCCGACCTGAGCCTGTTCCCTGAGAGCGTTCTGGTGGAGAAGGCCTTCAGTAATCCCACAGCGTTTGGAAAAGAGCACGCCACCGAGATTGGGCGGATGGTGGATATCGCCGATCTCAGTCTGATTTCGCTCGATGAGGCCCGCGAGCGGCTGGTGGCGGCGACGCGGTCGGACGATCCATGGGATCGATACTGGAGCATGATCGCCTGCAGCAGCCATGGAGGTGCCGCCAAGCCATTCGTCAGCATTGCCCGTAATCTGGCCCGGGATGACCCGGAACGACTGGTTCGAGTTCGCGCGGCAGAGTATCTGGGTCTGACGCGCACGGGCGATCCACGGCCAGTCATCATGGATGCGCTGCGGTCGTCCCGATTACCCGTGGAAGCCAACCTGATTCTCAACTCACTCGTAATGCTTCGTGACGGTCAACCGGGTTACCAGTTCCCGATCACGGCGAGCGACATTGATCCAGCAGCCCGAAAAGGTGATGTCCCGCGACGACTGGAGTACCTCGATCCATCGTTCAAGCCCGCAGCCCCACGCAAGAAAACCGGGAAGGGGAAGAAAAAAATCAAGTGAACGGTGTGGGGCCCGGCACACGGGACCAGATCCACTGCCCGTCGGGATGCAGTTCATCAACGGGGTGGCTTAGCTTGTGAATCTGGTCGTCCTGACCGAACTCAATGGACCATGTGTATGTGTACCGTTTGTCTGCCGCCACATGATGTGCAGGTCCTCTGCGATGCTGCTCACACTGACGAAAGATGGGTCGAACGATTGCCATGCTGTGAGGGTTAGCTGTCCTTGCGTAACGCCCCACTCACCACTATACGCTCCATCCGGCGTGGAGAACGTACGATCTGATGAGAAGACACGCGTGAAGCTGCCGTCCGACCATTGACCAACCAGTTTTCGTTCCAACGGTGATAACGGACGTTGTCTGTAGACGGCAGCAGTTGAAACACACGCAACGACAAGCACTCCAGCGATCAGCCCGAGCACTCGACTTCGGTTGCGAATAAGCTGGAATGGTGACACTGGCTCGGATCCGTTTGATCGGTCGATCGCAGGTGTATTCCGCCGACGATCAGTCCACATACAGAAACGGATTCAGGTTGAACATCGTCAGGGCCAACTCGCGAAGTGGTTGCTCTCTAAGGAAGCGGACGACGGCCTGTTCCTCTCCAGGCGTTGGCCTTCGGCCGGTCGCCAACAGGAACGCGCGTTGGACAATCGCTTGAGGTGAACGATCTGTCTCGGACTGAAGTCGCTCGGCGAGTGCATCGGCCAGGCGGTTCGTCAGCGGGCCATTGAGCAACTCCAGCGCCTGAGGCGAATGTGTACTGGATTCTCTGCGCGAACAGCTTGATTGCAGATCCGGCTGGTCGAAGACCTCCATGAAGGGCAGTCGCAGGTTGCGTTTGGCGATGAGGTAGACCGTGCGACGATTGTGTTCGAACGCGTCGGCGGTCACTTCCCATTGAGTCGGCTTGTAGAGCAGTTTGATCAGCTCCGGATCGACCGGCACCATCACACTTTTGCCCCGCAGCTTCGGATTCAGTTTTCCGGAGACAGCCAGAACCGAGTCCCTCACCTCTTCGGCCGACAGCCGGCGTCGGTTGAATCGCCACAGAAGTGAGTTGTCTACATTGGCTCGCATGCCAGCCTTGCGGGCGTTGACGCCCGCGACGTATGACGACTGCTGCCAGGTGCTACTGGTCAGAATCAATCGATGCAGTGATTTGATGCTCCAGCCGCTATCAACCAGTCGATTGGCCAGCCAGTCCAGCAATTCCGGGTGCGTGGGTCTGGAACCGTTGACTCCGAAATCGTTGGCTGTCGTCTGAATGCCGCGGCCGAAGTGGTAGTGCCAGATTCGATTCACAATGACTCGCGCAGTCAGGGGATTGTCTGACGATGTGATCCAACGCGCCAGCTCTGACTTTGGCTCGTGTCGGTCCGCCGGAAAGGCCTCCGCCTTGTTGGCCAGCAGGACTCCGGGGAAACGCATACCGAGTCGTTCACCCGGCCGGTTTTCGTCACCGCGATCGAGCAGGTGGATCGGAGTGCGACGTGCGGCATCGTCCGACACACTGAACACAGTCGGAACGGGCTTCGGCAGCTGTGCCTGCAATTCGACAACTCGTGCCTTAAGTTTCGTGCGCTCGGGCTCGTCCGCATTTGGGATCGCCTGTTTGAGGTCGTAGATCTGTTTCGATATCGCGTCGTGTTGCTGTTTCCAGACGGACCATTCCTCGCGGCCCGTTAACGGCGCGTCGTACTCATGCGTCGCCGCCATGAAGGCCTGCAGCTGGTAATAGTCCTTCTGCCGGAACGGATCGTAAAAGTGATCGTGACAGCGGGCGCAACCGACGGTCAGTCCGAGAAACACTGTGCCAACCGCGTTGGCCATTTCGGTCAGCACTTCGTTTCGGCTGAATGCGATCTCCGGGTTTCCGGCATTGCGTCGTACGGGGCCGAGCCGGTGAAAACCGACCGCAATCAAGGCATCGCGCACATCCAGATCGTCGCGCGGGTCGACCTCCCCTGCCCGTTTCGCGATCTCGTCTCCCGCAAGCTGTTCCGTCACAAACCGATCGAATGGGCGGTCCTCATTCAATGAACGCACGACATAGTCGCGGAACCGCCAGGCTTCTGCATGGTGCCGGTCGTATTCGAAACCTTCGGTCTCGGCAAAGCGGACGACGTCCAGCCAGTGCTGGCCCCATTTCTCGCCGTAATGCGGGCTTGCCAGGACTTCGTCCACCAGCCGAGGCCAGGCGTCCGACGACGAGTCGTTGAGAAAACGGTCGATTTGTTCCGGTTCCGGGGGGAGTCCCGTCAGATCGAACACCAGCCGCCGGATCAGCGTCCGACGCGTCGCCGACGGTGCCGGACGCAGACCGGCCTCGTGAAGCCGCTGCAGTATGAATGCGTCGACAGGGCTCGCGATCCACTCCCGATCGGCAGGTTCGTCGAACGACGGTACCGCTGGTCGCGAGCGTGGCTGCAATGACCAGTGACTGCGTTCTTCTTCTGTGTAGCTCAGCGATGTGTCATCGTCGGCAATCGCTGAACCGGCAGCGAACAGCAGCGTGATTGACAGGGTGCAGTTGAGACTCACGGGATCGTTCCTGACGAACGGAGGAATCGCTCAATTCCGGTACAGGCGAGCCGATGGAATGGCTGGCTGACGCCAGCTATTCTGCGCGGGTTGTCCTGTTTCGAACAGTCTAAGCATCCGTCCGAAGAACCGGCTTCATGATCTGCGTCAGTATTGGCCGCACGCGGCACAAAATGGTCGTCCTTGAGCACCGTGCTCTGGCTCAGAAGGGGGCGCAGCTGGTTGAGCTGCGTCTGGACTGGCTGTCGCATATTCCCGACCTGAGCCGCTTGATCGCCAATCGTCCGACGCCCGTCATCGTGACCTGCCGCCGTCCGGTCGACCGCGGTCGCTGGCGCGGTTCCGAAGAAGAACGCGTCACGCTGCTTCGGTCCGCGATCGTAGCCGGTGTCGAGTACGTCGACCTTGAGGAAGACATCGCCGGGTCGATTCCGCGATACGGCGACACAAAGCGGATCATCAGCTACCACAACTTCGATGAAACTCCTGCGGACCTTGAGACGATTCACGCTCAACTGTGCAAGCGTGATCCGGACATCGTAAAAATTGTGACGATGGGCAATACACCCGCGGATATGGCCCGCATGCTGCAGCTGGTGGAAAAATCGAGTGTGCCAACGGCCGGGTTCTGCATGGGTGAGATGGGAATGCCCAGCCGAATTCTGTGCGGCAAGTACGGCTCGCCTCTCACTTACGCGACGTTCAGCAGCGATCGTGAACTCGCCCCGGGCCAGCTCTCCTTCGAGCAGATGCGCGACATCTACCGTTACGACGACATCACCGCAGACACACCGGTGTTTGGAGTCATCGGCGATCCGATCGCTCACAGTATGAGTCCGCTGCTGCATAATCTGGCCTTCAAGGCCGCCGGAATCGATGCCGTGTATGTCCCGCTGCGGATTCCACAGGACACGCTGTCCGCATCTTTGCAGGCGCTCGAACCTTTGGGCATCGGAGGCTACAGCGTCACGATTCCGCACAAGGAAGCGGCACGGGACTTCGCGCAGAATCCGGACGACAACGTTCGCGTCATCGGGGCAGCCAACACGCTCGTGCGAAACGAACTCGATGAGTGGCAGGCCTTCAACACAGACTACGACGCGATCGAGCAGTCGGTCTGCCTTGGCCTGGCCCCGGACGAACCGGAAAACGCGAATCTGATGGGACGGACTGTGATGTTGCTGGGGGCCGGTGGAGCCGCTCGTGCAGCCGCGACTGCAATGGTCCGCGCGGGAGCCGTCGTTTCCATCGCCAGTCGCACTCACAAGCGAGCTATTGAACTCGCACACGAAATCGGATGTCAGCATTGCACCTGGGAGAACCGCGGCGCTGGTGAGCCAAACATCCTGATTAACTGCACCCCCGTGGGCATGCATCCGGACGTCAACGTTTCGCCGTTCGAGAGGCACTGGCTGCGGGAAGAACAACTTGTATTCGACACGGTCTACAATCCCGAGCAGACTCTGCTGATCCGACACGCGCGCGAACGCGGCAGCCGAACGGTGACGGGTGTCGAAATGTTTGTCCGCCAGGCGGCGCGGCAATTCGAACTCTACACAGGACGTCCTGGTCCTCTGGACCACATGAGAGAGACAATGCGGGCCGCCATTTCGCCCGTCGGCGAACTCCCGATTTGATTGGCATAACATCGATCGACCTGGTGAGACGACTATGCAGGAGTTTTTCACAAGCGTGCTGTATCGACCGGAAACGCCGGAGCAGCGTTTTCTGCCAGAAGGCCCGTATCCATACAGCACGAACAAACTGAGCTGGGTTGCCATCCAGCACGGAGCCGACGCAACGTACGGTTCGTTGAATATCTTCGATCCAGCAGCTGGAACAAATGAGGCATTCGAATTGACCGGCCGGCCCGGTTTCGCATTTCCAACAGATGCACCCGGCACGTTCGTTGTCGGGCAGGAAAGACAGGTCGGCCTGTTCAATACGAACAACGGTGACTGGGCGCCCTTCTCAGGTGCGCTGGAACCAGGTGTTGATGGGACAGTGATCAATGACGGAGTTGTGTTTTCCGGTGGTCTCATTTTCGGTTGCAAGGACCTGAAGTTTGCTGAGTCCAAGGCCGGGCTGTATCTGTGGCGTCGCTCGGATGGACAGTTCATT
>CAYSJO010000840.1:0-5248 GCA_964431285.1 uncultured Planctomycetaceae bacterium | reverse complement strand
GACGCCTTGCTCGCCGGCGAGTTGAACTACGAACAACTGCGTCCGGATGTCTGGCGGAAGAATCACCCGGACGACATTCGCACCTACCGGGTCGATGAACGCCGAGACCGAGCCAGCCGCAAACAGCTTCAGCGAGCCCTCCGCCGAGCTGCGAACCAATGACTGCCCCAGATGGCGGTCGTGAACGCGTACCGTCGGCCTTCATGCCGCCGTACTGCTTCCGCCACCGCAGATAGGTTGCGTCACTCACTTCCAGGGCCTGAAGCACAGCCGCTTCATCCTTGCCCGAATTCAACATCGCATCCGCATCACGAAGCTTCCGGACAATCTGCTCTCGCGTGTGACGCCTCCGTCGTCTCGTACTCATCGTTTGATCTCCCTGCCCGTCATGGGCACTGGAGACCTTCATAACTCATGGGCCAGCTTTTCAAAGGCAGACCAGACTGGCTCTTCCAGAACAGAATGACCGGCATCCAACAGATCGGACACTGAGATATTGCGCAGCATCTCTGACACGAGTGGCCGAATATTGGTAATGGCCAGGTGACGGTCCTGCTCCCCTAATGTCTGCTTGAGCAGGAGCAGTTGCTCGATCGTTTCAAGTGAGATCAGGACGACGCTGCCCAGGTCAAGAACGACATCACGTCTCGACTGATAGTTGGAGATGATCTCACGGACGCAGGTGAAATAACGCCGGCCATCATCATCCGTCAGCCAGCGAACGTCCTGGCAACTCAGCGTGAGGCAATGCCGAGTGTGTGTGCTCTTGATATTCAAAGTTGCTCTCCATCGACTGTCGCTGCGAGATTGAATTGTGGGGCTGGGAGCAGCGACTGAATCAGGGCGGCCAGTCGCCCGCGTCTCTCTCGCGCGAAGCCTGGTGCCTTGCACTGTCGCGGCTCACCGACGTCGCCGTGGCAGTTTCACGGCAGCTCAGGCTGTTTTCGTGCCAGTCCAGAAAGGCCTCGCAGGACTGAAAGGAACCTTCGTGAATGTGTTCGTTTTCGCGAACAACAGCCCACGTCATTGCGGCAGGCTCAATCAGATGAACTGTCAACTGACTGGTTGGCTGTGAAATGTCTGGCGGCATGATCAATCCAACGTGACTGAATGAGAACAGGTGACCGGAACACTCTCAGTTTCACACACAAATTCCGCGCCTGCCCACTGCCTTTGTTCATGTGCAGTAAGTCGCACGGCGATGCGCGTTTGCGCGTCCGCAGCAAAACAATGGAGAAACTGCGTCACCCTTGACTGGCTCGACCGATAGTTCAAAGGCGAAGCAAACTTCACTCCTTGAGGGGAGCAACAGGCAAAGGGGAGTTCAGGCGTCACACTGAAGCTCACCAAGATCGACCCGCCTGGTGGCTGTCCTGGCCACACACACGCTTTGTGGCCACCCGTGCCACGACCCTCACCTGAAATCTGTTGAGGGGGATTGCTGCGTCTTCCTGCCCACCCCGTCCCGGTCGGAAACGGCCGAGACTTGCGTACGGTCCTGCGTTTGTCGTTGGCAGAAACGGCACCAGGATGAGCGTGGGTGGGAACCTCTTCCGAGGAGGAGCACGCGATACCCATGCTCCTCCTCTTTCATTCACCATTCATTGCGTCTCCTTGTCTCCATCATCCCGGTCGGAAACGGCCGAGACGCGCATGCCCGGCGTTGTCCCTGGCGGAAACGGTACCGGGGTGATTGCGGGCGGGAGTCCTCTTCCGGGGAGGGGTACGCGATACCCGTACTCCTCCCCTTATTTCCTGAACGTTACAGGTCCGGCCATGAAAACCTCATTCCCATCCAGGCCTGTCGTAATCCTTGAGTCGCATCAGGGCCTGCGTCACCTGTTGCGAACTACCATCCACGAGACATCCGGACTGAGCCTCGCTGCCGAGGCCAGCGATTCGCATACCGCACGGCAGGCATTCGTGGGAATCGACGACCCCATCATCATCGCCAATCCCTGGCTACCTCCTTGCGGCGTGTTCCATCTCAACAGTTGTGCTGCTTCTGGCCAGATGATTCTTTATTCGCCGGAAGCGATGCCTGACGTGATGCTCGCCTGGGCAATCAGGCACCGCGCTGGGGCGGTCACGGGAGCCGATCCTGTTGCAGAAGTTCAACACGCCCTGCATGCGGCGTTGGCTAACCTTCCGTACTACTCGTTGAGCCTTCGAATCGGTCACGATGCCATTGGCAGTCGGGCAGGCCGCTCTGAACTTCTGGATGAACTGGTCGATATGCCAGCACAGCGGCTGGCTATCATGTTGCTGTGTGCCCAGGGACGTCGCGTCAAGCAGATCGCGGAAGAACTGGGAGTGACTACCAAATCCGTCGACTCACAGCTCTATCGTATTCGGAAATCACTGGGCGTTCATGATCGCGTCGAACTGACGATGTGGTGCCTGCAGGAAGGCCTGATCAGCATTCCTGGCGGAAACGAAAAAACACAGGGCCTCTGTGTAGATTGCAATCGCCGCACTGCAATCAGCACAGCTCAGACACTGGTTGAAGAATACGTCCAGGCCGCAGCACCGTCCGACGAACGTCTGAATGAATGCGCATGAGAATGAATCCTCAGCGCATCTGGCGCGATACAGTTCGAAGAGGGTTGGGAGCGGGGAGGTCGGTCACGTACAAGGGTGAGGTCTTTGACGGGTAACACGAAGCCATCGTTGACGCCGGCAGATTCTATCTCGTCCACGGGTTGCAATCTGACTTCAGAGTCCTATCGTTTACGAGAGACCGAGCTGCATGACTTTCAGAAGGGCAAGTACCCATGAGGCTCCCATGACTGGCACAGCAAATGGGACTTTCTGATGGTCTGAGGACTGTTGTTGCTTCGCGGTCGGGATGCTTTGTCCCGAAAGTCGTGAGTAAATCCACCCGGTCATCTGAATGCAAAGCACGAGCACCACGCTGGCGATCATGACCAGAAGGATCATTGTCAGGCCAAACCACGCTCCCAGTGCTCCCAGAAGCTTTGCGTCACCAGCCCCGTTTCCTCCGAAAAGCCAGGCAAGAAAAAGGGGAACGAAGCCCGCCGTGAAACCAGTGACGGCGTAGCCAAGCCCCGCCCAGCCATGGCTGGCCAATTGCCAGACGATGGCTCCTACCAGTGCAAGAACATTGAGCCAATTCGGAATGCGCCGCTCACGCACATCCCAAACGGCAGCGGCCAAGGTGAATGCGCCAACACATATGGCAAAAGCAATCTGGGGCCATGTGTCCGACACTTCAACTCTCCTGATCGTTATTCTGATTCGCATCGCGAATCAGTGGAACCTGACTGCATACGATACAGAAACTCACCTGCTCCTGCCCTGTGGTATGTCAGCGGTTCAGGCCAATTTCATCTCACCGCACTGAAGTGATCAGACGGTGACGAGTCCGGAATGAACGGGTCCTCGTAACTCTGCGGAATGATTGGAACGTTCGAATGTGGACGAGGTGACGGTAATTGTGGGGCAAAACCGGCTGCAGGCGGAATGACAACTGGTGGCTGTGCCGTCGGCGGCAGGGAACTGGTGCAGTCACCAGTCGGGCAGTATACAGGCGGGTACGCGCAGTTGGCGTAGAGCATTTCAAACAGACGTGTCGTGTACGGCATCCGAGGGTCTTCTCCCCAGCCCTGAACGATGGCCTGCTGTTTGCCGATTGTGCTGACGTTGTACGGCCGGAAATAGTAGTTGCTGTGACAGGCGGGCGGCATCAACGTGGATGACGGGAACATGTCACCGGTTGTGCGATGTGTGCGCGAAGCACGGAGCCGCGTACCTGCACCATTACGGAGACCGTGTGCCGACCGAACACCGTCGCGTGCTGCAGTTGATCGCCGACTGCGGCACAGGACGAATCGGCTCGGCCAGCTACCGCTGCGCGGAGTGCGACGCGGTTCACCACACGGACGCGTCGCGTGGCAACCGGCACTGTCCGGGCTGTCAGACGGCGAACAACGGCGAGTGGTGCAGCCAGCAGACGCACAAGCTGCTGCCGTGTGATTACTACTTCGTGACATTCACCCTACCGTCGGAACTGCGAAGTTTTGTACGGGCCCATCAGGACGTCTGCTACCGGGCGATATTCGACGCGTCGGCGGTGGCGCTGAAGACAGCACTGGCCAGTGCGAAGTTCTGCGGAGCCGACACGATCGGATTCACGTCGGCGCTGCACCCGTTCGGCCGCGATAAGAGTTATCACCCGCACGTGCATGTGATCATCCCCGGCGGCGGGATGTGCAAACAGACATGGAAGTCGACACGGCCTGGTTTCCTGGCACCGGTCAAACTGCTCTCGAAGCTGTTCCGCATCGAGTTCGAACGTCTGCCGCGTGCCCAACTGAGTGCATCCGTACTTCCCCCGGCACGCGCGTTCCGCCGGGAGTTCGTGTGCGATGTGCAGGCAGTCGGCGATAGTGTGGCTACATTGAAATACCTGAGCCGGTATGTGTTCCGTACGGCCATCACTAATAACCGTATCCTGTCCCTGCAGGCCGGGCAGGTGACGTTCTCGTATCGCAACAGCGGAGAACACCGTGACCGACAGATGACGCTGGGAGTGTTTGAATTCCTGCGTCGCTTCCTGCAACACGTGCTGCCCCGCAGTCTGCACAAGGTGCGGCACTACGGCTTCCTGAGCCGCCGTTCAAAGACCGACCTCGATCGTGTGCGTGCCGCGATTCTCGAATCGTTGCGCGAGGTCGAACCGGACCTGGAACTGGAAGACTGGTCGGTCACGGCTGTGCGTCCGACCGACGACGGCGGACCACGCTGTCCCGACTGTGGCGGCCCACTGATCTTCCAGAGTTTCCACCGCATCCGCCCGCCGCCACTGACACGCTGCTTCGAACGCCCCGTGAATCAGTTCCCTCGTTTCTGAAACCCACCGACAGCGAGCCCGCTCCCGGTCCGCGCGGAGTCTACTTAACACACTCTGCCTCTCTTCGATACGACACACACCGGACTGACACACAGCGTTGCACCGTCCAATTCATCAACAATGCGCACACCGCGCATGGAAAAAGCCCGAACACAGGACCCGGGCTTCTCGAACAAAAGATTAGAACTCGGCTCGGAAAGCCTCGCGAGTTTCTAATCCACTGGTGTTGAACGTGCGGACTCTTGCCGTCCTGACTCCACGGAACCTGCTCGACCTTCACGCCACACCGCGGGCAATTCACACGCCTCATGCGGTAGAGGAAATACACGGGAATCTTCCACAACGGCACGTACCGGAAACGTCGCTCTTCCCGCG
>CAYSJO010000839.1:0-7645 GCA_964431285.1 uncultured Planctomycetaceae bacterium | reverse complement strand
TCGGACTCATCGGCCTTCAACAGAATCCGGGCCCGGCTCCGGACGGCCTTTGCTCCACGCCCCTCGTCGACCATCGATTGAAGTTCAACGCGTTCCTGACTATCCAGACGCACAACGTATTTGGCTTCCTTGCCCATAACTGTTCTCCTGCCTCCCCCCGTCAGCAGAACGAAACCACAATACGCGGAACCTATCAATTCGGGTCTGGCCAACCACTAGTTCCCAGTTTCTGCAGACTACTGAGCCTCATTGGCAACTCAAAGCCGAACATGGCCGCGAGATGTCAAACAAGGCCAGGAAATCTCGTGTTTTTCCTAGGCACGCTCATTCGCCATGGCGATGCGGCATGACCTTCCAGGAAACCGGCTGATGTCTGAGATCTCGGAATCGTCGCTTGGATCGTGTTACTTGAGCTACGATGCCGGCATGAAACGTCAGCTGATTCTTCTGATTCTGTTGGCGAGGGTGGCTAGTCTTCCCGTCCTTGCTGCGGATTATCGCGAGACCGTCATGGCGGACGGTCCGGCTGTCTATTGGCGGTTTGACGATGGCGACTCCGTTCCCGACGAATCACGACTCGTCGAGGGCCGGGCGATTGCAACTGCAGGTCGTCGCGGCGTTTCCGGGCTGGCGGTTACGTTTCGCCGCAGTCAGCTCGCCAGCCGAGTCGAAGCGCGACTCACCGCGGAACAGGACCGGACTGTTGAGCGAATCCTCAATAGTGCCTTCACGCTGGAGTTCTGGTTTCTCGATGAGGCCGCCGCGCCGGACAACAAAACTAATTACAGCTTCTTCTACAAAGCGGACAAACTGCGGTTCACTCGGAACTCGATGTGGTTTTATCGAGCTCGACAGGACGGGCATTACCACTTTCGCATTCACGGGGCGGACGACGAGTCAACCGGGCTCACTGTGAAGAACCCGGCAGGAGACAAAACCGCTGGAGACGGCAAGTGGCATCACATGGTCGTCGCGGTCAGCCGATCCGAAACGGAAGCGACGATGCGAGCCATACTTGATGGGCGTCTGGTCGGCGAAAAGTCGTTCTCGCCGGACATCAGAATCGACAATCAGGGACCGCTCGTCGTTGGCAACGGGACGCATCGGAATTCACCCTGGCAGGGGCTCATTGACGAATTCGCGATTTACCCGCGAGTAATCACCGACGAGCAGATCCAGCAGCACTACACGGCAGGACTGTCGGCGATGAAACAACCGACAAGAACGTCGTCATCACTTGCGGCGAGGGAAGAATTTTTTGAGCTGAAAGTCCGACCGCTGCTGATCGAAAAATGCGGCGACTGTCACACGGGCGAAGCAGACTCTGAATCCGTGCTGTCGATCAACTCGCGAAAGGCGTTGCTTGACGGAGGCGACTTCGGCCCTGCGATCATCCCTGGCCGCGCAGAAGACAGCCTTCTCATTCACGCGACTAAGCGGATTCACAAAGTCCTTCGAATGCCACCGGAGAAAGCAGACGCACTATCGCGTGCGGAAGTAACGGCGCTGGCTCGCTGGATTGACCAAGGGGCCGTCTGGCCGCAACAAGACGGTGATCCACTGGTCTCTGCGTCACCCCGAGATTCTGCCAACGAAGAGCGAGCACTTACGCTCGACCCGGTCGAGAACTGGGCGTTTTTTCCGCGTCAGGTCGTCGAGCCGCCGCGTGTCGATGCTCCTCGGTGGAGTCGTTCCGGTATCGACCGATTTCTTGAACATTCTCGCCGGGAATCCGGTCTCGTTGCCGTACCGCGGGCCGAACAGCGTACGCTGATTCGTCGTGCCACATTTGATCTGGTCGGTCTCCCACCTTCGCCGGAAGAAGTCGCCGCGTTTCTGGCTGATACGGCTAACGACAGGGCCGCTTTTGCAAAGGTCGTCGACCGGCTGCTCACGTCGCGGCACTACGGAGAACGAGCGGGACGGTTGTGGCTGGACGTGGCTCGTTACGCGGACACACAAGGGGACGTTGGCGACATCCCCATTCAAACGGCGTGGCTCTACCGAAACTGGGTCATCGATTCACTCAATGATGATCTGCCGTTCGACGAATTCGTGCGAGCTCAGATTGCGGGCGACCTGATCGCGCGAGACGTGCAGGATGAACAGAGGGTGAGGGGGCTTACCGTGGCAACGGGCTTCATTGCACTGTCACGTCGATTCGGCAACACCAAAAAGGATGACATTCATCTGACGATCGAGGATACAATTGACACGGTCGGGCGCGGAGTCCTCGGACTGACACTTCGCTGTTCGCGATGCCACGATCACAAGTTCGATCCAGTGCTCAACACGGACTACTACGGCCTGTACGGAATCTTTGAAAGCACTGTTTATCCCTGGATGGGTATGTCCAATGAAAAGTCACCGTCGGCACTGTCACCGGCCATTCCTAATCCCAGGACGTTCGAAATAGCCGAGCAGTACTGGCGTCTGATTACCCGGTACGAATATCAGATCAACAACCACTTTCGACCGTGGCTTAAGCCAACGCTCGTTGAGTTCGAATTCGTTTCGGAGCAAATCGAATCGAAGCCCGCGCCGGAGAAGCTTAAGACGCTCCAAACACGCCGTGAGGAGCTGCTCCAGTTTCGTGACGGAAAGTTTCGTGAGCTGATGCTGCATGGTCTGAATTGGATCAGGAAAGAAAAAACACGTCTGGCCGAGAATCCGAAAATTGAATTCGTCTTCGCCGTTTCCGAAGGGGAACCGCACGACGCACATATTCATCGTCGTGGCCATCCGGGACGGCAGGGCAGGAAAACTCCGCGACGTTTTCTTCAGGCCATCGACGGCACTGAGCCACCAGGAATCACGTCCGGTTCGGGACGTCTCGAACTGGCTCGGTGGTTGACTCGACAAGAGCACCCTCTCACGGCGCGAGTGATCGTTAATCGAATCTGGCAACAGCACTTCGGGAGAGGTCTCGTTGCCACGCCAGACAATTTCGGACGGCAGGGAGCAAAGCCTTCTCACCCGGAATTACTCGACTGGCTGGCCGAACAGTTTGTCCGGGAAGGGTGGTCGCTGAAGAAGCTGCATCGACGGATCATGCTCACGGAGAGTTATCAATTAAGTTCGTCTGGCGTGTCAGACGAACTTAATGCTTCCGATCCGGAGAACGTCTACCTAGCCCGGTTCGGGCGGCGGCGACTTGATGCGGAATCGATCCGCGACAGCCTGCTGGCTGTCAGCGGGCAGCTCGATCGTACTCAGGGCGAATCTCATTCGATCGCACCGTGGTACAAAAGCCGGTTCAGCCTCAACAGCCCGTTTCATGCAGAACTGCCCAGTAATCGGCGCAGCGTCTACCTGCTGACCCAGCGGTTGTTTCGCCATTCGTTTTTCGGCCTGTTTGACGGGCCGGATCGGAATTCGAGTACATCCAGTCGCGGCGCATCCAGTGTGCCCTCCCAGGCTCTGTTCCTGATGAATTCCGAATTCGTACGTGACCAGGCGAGGGCGCTGGCGTCGAGACTGGTTTCCGAGGCGGACTCCGACGATTCCCGAATCTCTCGACTTTGCGAACTCGCCTTCGGACGGCAATCGAATGAGTCTGAGCGAGAATCGTTTCGAGAGTTCCTGACGGGCTATCGATCGGCATCCCGACCTGGAGGCGACACAGCGGACGCGCCGGCAGAACTTGTTGCACTATGCCGGGCCGTGCTGACAAGCAACGAATTCTTCTTCATCGATTAGAAGTTTCTGTGATCATGACGATGCTCGAACCACATTTTACTCGAAGACAGGCATTGCAGGCGTCCCTGGGAGCAGCTTCGGCCGCTTCACTGGCGCAGGCAGCTCCGTCTCCACATCATTCGCCCCGAGCAAAGCAGGTTGTGGTGCTGTACATGTCCGGCGGCTACTCGCACGTGGACACGTTCGATCCAAAGCCTCGGCTGATTCGCGAACACGACATTTCGATCGGGCCCGAGCTTCGCGCCCCCGTCTCCGGCCAGCCGGCGGCTGAGCGGTTTCTGAAAGCTCCGTTGTGGAAGTTCAGGCCCAATCGAGAATGTGGCACGGACGTAAGTGATCTCTTTCCGCATCTTCGAGAGGTCATGCACGACGTCGCTCTGATTCGTTCGATGCACTCCGACCATCGGGATCACGGCGAGGCGACGTTGCAGCTTCATACGGGAAGTACGTCCGTCGCCATGCCAAGCCTTGGGTCCTGGTTGAGCTATGGCCTGGGCACGTTTAACCCGAACCTGCCTTCGCACGTCGTGATTTCTGAACACCGACCGTACAGCGGACCGCAGATCTGGGACGCGAATTTTCTGCCCGGCGTGCATTCGGGAGTTCAGATTCATCCCGGCGATGAACCTCTGCCGCATCTGAAGCCGGCATCGGCGTCACAGCTTCAAGAACTGGAACTGGGGCTTCTGGAGTCACTCAACCGCAAGCACCTGCGCGAACGCAACAACGATTCACAACTCGCGACGCGACTGCAGTCGTTTCGAACGGCGAAGGGCCTCCAGGACCTCGCTCCGAAAGTCCTGGACCTCAGCCAGGAGTCGAAGCAAACGCTGGATCTTTATGCGGCCGAGTCCAGCGACTCGACGTCCTATGCGGCGCAGTGCCTGATGGCTCGGCGACTGATCGAAAACGGTGTACGCTTCGTCGAGATTATCGACGCCGTGGGAGCCTGCAGGGACAACTGGGATGCCGCTCACCGCGACGTAGGCACACATGCGAAGTACGCGCGACGAGTCGATCAGCCCATCGCGGCGCTCATACGTGACCTCAAACAGCGAGGCCTGTTTGACGATGTCCTGCTCGTTTTTTGCACTGAGTTCGGACGCAGTCCGTGGGCTCAGGATGGCAAAGGGACAAAAAGCCGGACCCATCACCCGGCTGCGTTTTCGTGCTGGCTGGCCGGTGGTGGCGTCAAAGGCGGGATTGTCTATGGCCAGACCGACGACATCGGCAATCGCGTTGAAGAGAACGCCGTCCACATGCACGATTTCCACGCGACGATCCTGCACCTGCTGGGGCTGGATCACAGGAAGCTGACGTATCGTCATGCAGGTCGCGATTTCCGTCTGACCGATGTTCACGGAGAAGTCGTGACGAAGATTCTTTCATGACGATGACCGCTCTGGGATCGACAACCAGTCTGTTACTACTTGAAGGTCCAGCGCCGTCCGAATCGCAGAGTTGGTCTTCAGTAGGCTCATCCGACTCGAAACCCCCGACCCTCGTCAATTCGCCGACCATTTGCCATTAGCCGCCTGCAGAAACGCGGGCTGCCAATTCGGTTGTTGCGGTTCGTCGTCTGTTTCCAGCGGGAGAACCCGCAGATCGTCCGCCGCCTGGATCGCAGGTGGTATGATGCCGGTGAGCAGACTGGGAACCATGCACACAACGATGATCGACCAACTCAATCCTGATGAGAGATGCATATTGCTTCCAAAGCGTCGAGTTCCGCAGAGTAGAGGAGAGCGAATCAGGCTGTTTCGAAACTCTGTCGCACGGGCACTCTGCCCGTCCCGAATCAGAAAACTCTCGGACACCTGCTGCCCGGCACACGTTACCGGGATGTCATCGAAGAAGCACTACATGTGTGTGCGCTAAGGCGAACGACCGCTCGATGTCGGACACCGTCATGCCAGGATAATGAATGTCAGAGCGTTGCCATTCGCTCATACCACACTCACTGTCTGCATGATTCCAGAAGTCGTTGACGCAGGAGTCAGTCGACTGCCCAACGTTCAACTACTTCGCAGGCACGGACGGCGCGGGCATGCCTGCCGCCCAATAGACGGCGTTGTGCAGCAGTTGTCGGAAGGCGGGGACTGCAAAGCTCTCTGGATGTCCCAACGACGTGTAAAAGACACGCCCACCGCCGGGACGCTGATGGGTCCAGGCGACGGGCTCTGGCTGGTCGGATTCCGCGATCCGACCAAGCATTAATGGAGCAGTTGTCGTTGGCAGCGGAGCGTTCCTGTAAAGCGAACCAAATACGCGAAACTCTTCCGTCGGCACCCCTGCCAGAATCGGATGACCGGCGGCATCTTTGAGAGCCCACGTCATTGTCTTAGCGTCGTTGGCGTGGTGGCCTTGATAATTACCGCCGAGAACTTCGCGATCGAATTCCGGCCATTGGTCGAGGCCTTCACTGACTTTCCCGTTGCCCAGACTGAAGGCGTGGCTTGTGGTTCGCAACGCGACCAGCGGTTTGCCGTCAGTCAGGTACCTGCGAACCACATCAAGCTGAGCCTTCGGCAGGCCGCGGCGGCGGACGGACCAGATCGCCATGTCGGCGGCGTCCAGAACTTCGATGCCGGGAATGTTGTTTCGATTCTCGCTGTCGGCGTAGACGTACGTGATCTTGAAGTAACGGCCAAAATGCTTTAGCACAAACGGCGGAAGCGTTTCCGACGTCTTGTACAGATCCTCGCCCATCACGACTACCAGATGCTTTCGTTGATCGCCGGGAAAACGAAAAGACTCGCCGTCCAGAATGTCGGCGCTCGTGACGGTTGGGCACCAGTAACGTTCGATATGCTCGAAGACCAGATCGTTCCCCGTGTAGTGATTCACGTACGGCGCGTTGCGCGGGTTGTACATCGTGTCGGTCATGTCTCGCATCAGCACGACGTTCTGGCCTTGATAGACCATCTGGCGAATGCCGAAAGGACGGCCAAGCACGCACATGTTCGTATGCACGCCCATAATGATGATATTTTTGATGCCGCGTTGCTTTATCAGGTAAAACGCTTCGGCGCTGTCGGTGATTGCATCACCTTCCTTAATCTTCAGCGTCTCGATCTGCCGGTCAAAGAACCGCACGGCTTTGCGGATCGTGCCGTCATCGTCGCTGGGCTGCTCGACATTGACCGGCATGGCGGCTTCGTGTTTGTCGTTCAGATAGCACCAGCCTTGTAACGGAATCTTCGTTTCGAACTTCGGCGCCTGTTGAGCCAGCTTTCGCTGCGCCATGCCTTCGTACTTGTTCATGCAGCCACTCGGCGAGTGAATGATCAGTACCCCCTGTTGCCGGGCCTTGTTCAGCACTTCGTTCATACGCGGAGCCATCTCTGCGACCCGGCGAGCGGCATTCCGGCAGTAGTGGTCATTCCACATATCGCAAATCAAGATCGCCGTCTCTTTGGCCTCCCACCTGGAAGGTGTCGTGACTTCCCGTAAACGACCACTCTCATCCCCCACCTCGGATCGCGTACGGAGATTCAAGTTCAACACGCCGGCCTCCGCTTGCACGCCGGTCGCCCATACGACCAAAGCCAGAGCAAGGGTTGTGGCTTGAAGAACAGACGATGCAGCTGTCCTGAGAAGCATTGGTTTATCCTTCGAACAAGGCGACTGAACTCAGCTCAAGTGGGGCGTCGCAGGATTTTAACGCGGCGTGCATTCTCCTGCGCCACTTGACCGTGCGGGGCCATAAAGTTAACTCATTAACTTTAAAGGTCCGAGCCGCAGGCCGAACAGAGCGAAGAACCAAATAACAGTGTGCGTTCATGAGAGCCATTGTTGACAGGTTCGGTAGTGTGCCGGGTTTCTTTCTTGAAGTGGGGAGACCTGGTAATGGCAAGAACGATCGATCGAGGTCTGTGGGAGCAGTGGCGGGCTCGGCTGCTGCGGGTCGAGAGCTGGGACGGCACGGTGGGTGAGTTCTGTCGGC
>CAYSJO010000838.1:0-14815 GCA_964431285.1 uncultured Planctomycetaceae bacterium | reverse complement strand
AACTTGTCACCTGCATTCAGAACGGTCTGCAGCGCAGTCCTGAGCTGACGCTGTGGCTCGAAAACCTGAGCGATGAGCTGCATGGCCGCCTGGCTGTGCTCGGGTTGCTTGAGCAACGAGTGAAGTCGAAGCTGACAGGGTTCCTGAACCGCTATCTCGATTCGCGGTCTGATGTGAAGCCTGAGACGCTGCGTGCGTGGCGGCAGGTCGCAGATCGCCTGATGGTCGCTTTCTCGCCTGAGTGCTCACTGAGCGGCGTCACGGCAGAAATGGCGGCAGAGTGGCGTCAATCGTTGGTCAACGAAGATCTGGCCGATGCGACCGTCCGGAAATACACGGGTTACGCGAAGCACTTCTTCGCGGTCGCAGTCCGTCGGAAACTGCTGCCGGAAAACCCGTTTGCCGAACTGGTGTCGGGTTCGGTCGGCAATGACGATCGCCAGACAGAAGTGACGCGGGAGGAAACACAGCGGTTGATCGACACCTGCCCCGACGCGGAAATGCGGCTGATCGTGGCCTTGAGCCGCTACGGTGGGCTGCGCTGTCCCAGTGAGCATCGACTGCTGCGATGGTCGGACATCGATTGGGCAAACGACCTGATGACGGTCCGCAGCCCGAAAACTCAGAAACAGGGAAAGCGGAGCCGGCAGGTGCCGATCTTCGATGAACTGCGGCCCTACCTGCTCGACGCTGCGGAGTTGAACGACGAGGGCTGTGAGTTCGTGCTTCAGAAGTACCGCAGCCCGAACGGAGCGTACGTCCGAAAGCGACTGGAGAAGATTCGGGAGCGTGCCGGCCTGCGACCGTGGCCGCGCATCACACACAACTTGCGGGCAAGTCGGCAGACAGAACTGGCTCGTGAGAACCCGATGCACGTCGTCTGCGCAATCATGGGCAACACGCCAAAGGTGGCCCACCGCCATTACATCCAAGTGTCGCAGGCCGACATTCTGAAGGCTGCAGGCAAGGCGGTGCAGAATGCGGTGCAGCAGGCGCCAGATTCGTCCCGAATCGCGTCGCAATCAGGCGAAGCCGACACGCGGTCAGAAATGAGAAAACTCCCGACCCTGCAACATGTTGCGGCAGGATACGGGAGTGTTCATGGGAGCGATCAAAACCGCTCAGCGGGAGTGGATGGGAATCGAACCCACCTGGCCCCTTTTTCAGGGGTCACACCGGGTTTGAAGCCCGGGGCGGTCACCAGATCCGCGAACACTCCCGAGACACTTAACTCACTTACTTGCCTTGGTTTCGGGCAACTCTCGCGACGCCACCATTATAGCGGACAGTTCCGGATACCCCATGCTTACTCCATTTTTATGTATTTGTACACCATGGCTTCGACCATAAGCGTCTGACGTATCACTACTCAGTCCGCGACTTCCGCCTGACCGACGTTCACGGCCGAGTGGTCAACGACATTCTCGCCTGACGAAGTCGCTTCGTCATTCGTCACGACCGACTCCGGCACCCTCTTTCTGGCAGATCTGTTCAACAGTGCCGATCAACTCGTTAAGGATTTCCGGCACCTGATCGGCAACCTGCGATTCGACATTCAGCCGCAGCAACGGCTCGTTATTTGAGGCACGCACGTTGAACATCCAGTCTGGCGTGTAGCCGTCGGCAATCACTCGATAGACCGATCCGAACTCGCCGTCCTCGGTGAAGACTTCGCTTTCGCTGCCGGATGTGCCAGTCGAGTAGACACCCACTCCGTCGAGCGGCAACACAAAGCAATTACGCTCCGCAGAGCCGTAGGTCTCGACCAGCGTGCCGATGATGATCTTGCTGATTTCGCCCCAGCGATCACTTTCGATTCGCAGATTCGTCTCGCCACTCGTCGGCCAGATGGCGAAGTCGCTGAGTAGTTCCGATGCGGTTTTTCCAAACTCAATCAACAGATTCCAGAAGGTCATCGTGGCGAACAACCCGGAATCGAGCATGTACGTATCGGGAAAATTGAAGTGCGCCGACGATTCACCGGCGAAGACGGCGCCCGTCTGCATGGCGGCCGTGCGCAACGAGTCCTGTCCCACGCGACTCATCACCGGGATGCCTCCCGCCGCGCGAATGGTCTCGATCACTTTCCACGAACAGACAGCCGGAATCACGACCGGACATCGCTCCACGCCCGCCGCTTTTTTCTGGCGAATCGCTGCATCGGCGAGGGCCGCCAGCATCTGACTGCCCGGCACGAACTCGCCCTTCTCATCAACCATGAAGGCACGGTCAGCGTCCCCGTCAAATGCGACTCCGAACGCCGCTCCCGATTTCACGACTGCGGCCTGCAGTCCTTGAACCGCACCCGGCAATCCGGGATTGGACGGACGCGTCGGAAACGTCCCGTCGATCTCTGCCGCGATGGCTTCAACTTCGACACTCGCGCCCAGTCGCTCAAGTTCCGCCTTCAGCGGTGTCAGAAAGATCGCCGCAGCGCCGTTGCCCGGATCAAGAACGATCTTGCCTGTGGCTTCGCTGAGTCGCGTCGCCTGTGTGCATGCTGCGGACACGAACTGCGAACGGAGTTCGTTACCCGTGCCTTCCGGAAACGGAGCAATTCCGGCAGTCGAGGCGGACGGCAACCCGGCAATTTCGGCCAGACACGGCCGCAGATCAGTATTGGGACAGATTGGGTCCAGCACATTGCGTCCCTTGTCCAGCACGACCGACTTGATTCCGTTGTACTGCTTCGGATTGTGAGACGCAGTCACCATCGTCCCGGCCACCGCTCCACCAACCTGCTCTCCAACACCCCATTGCACAAGATCTGTCGAAGCCAGACCGCAGGGAATTGCGACCCCACCTCGCGCGGAGATCCCCTCGATCAACGCGCGATAAATTGCTGGTGAGGAAACCCGGCCGTCGCGACCGACAATGATCCGCGGCGCTTCATCATTCAGCCGCTTTCGCAGGAACTGCACGAGCGTCTGACCAGCAAACCAAGCCACCTCTTCATTGATGTCCCTCGGATAAGTGCCTCGCAGGTCAGCGCCACGATCGAAAATGGCCGACTCAAACATCTCTGCTCTCCTTAACGCTCTTCAGATTCCATGACTCGGCCTCCAACAGGGGGCCAATGTTCGCTAGCGGGGAGATTCTGCTGAAGCGAATCTCACGACGCGAGGGGCCCGGGCGCAAAGAAACCTGGGATTCCGAAAATCCCGCGCCTCGTGAGCCGAACTCTCACAGAGTCGGAAAACGAAGAAAGGACGAAGCGCCAGTACATTACTGACGCTTCGCCCTTAATTTCGGGAGCTGGCAGGATTTGTCAGACGCAGGCAACCTCGACTTCACTGCGCGATTTTTCAAGCACGACTCGGTTGCCCACACCGCAAAATTCGACTCGATCCATGAAACGCCGCATCAGGTCCAATCCACGCCCGTGGGGCGTCAGGATGTTGCCCTCTTCGCACGATGACTCGACTTCGCTCGGATCGAATCCATCGCCTTCGTCCACGATCTCGACTCGAATCACTTCGGCTCCAACGCGGCAATGCACTTCGATCGAGCGATCAACGTCGCGACGATTTCCATGTTTGAGGGCATTCACCAGCGCTTCCTCAACCGCGAGTTGGACTGAGAAACGATCGCGATCCGCGTACTCCAGATCGTCCAGCAACTCGGCCAGACGATCCTGAATCTCTCGAATTGAAGCCGTGCATGTCGGGACGACTGCGTGGAAACCCTGCGACTGATCCATCACGACTCCGCGAATCTGTGAGTGAGTTGGGGCTGGGAAGCTGGAAGGAGAGCGCACGAATCTGGAACGCGTGCAATCACGGTGCCAACAGCTGGTACGGCTTGCCGCACAACCAACCCAATACGACATAAAGTGAACCAGTATAGGCACATGCTAAGCGGTCAGTGGGGCACGTGTCGGTCAAAATCGGTGTTTGGTGTGTTGTTGTTCGGCCATGAAGCGCTGCGGAATACGCCAAGGCCAATGCACAATGCTACACTTGTGTGCTAAACGGAAATGCTGTGACTACTGCGATTTGTGACAACAGCGACTTTTCGGACATGACACTCTTCACACTTCTTCGCTGTCACACATGACGGATTCACATCCTGCCACGCTTGAGGTGGACGAGCTGCTGAAACAATGCACCGAATCCCGGACCCGGCGATCCGGTCCGGGCGGTCAGCATCGCAACCGGGTCGAAACGGCCGTCATCTTCAAACATCTGGCCTCCGGCGTTTCATCCGAAGCTAATGAACGACGCAGGCACGCAGACAATCGGGTCGTCGCGATTTTCCGACTGCGGGTGAATCTTGCTCTTGAGGTGCGAACGCCCATGGATCGGGACGCCCGACCCAGCGAACTGTGGCAACGCCGAACACGTCAGGGCCGCATCTCCATCAACCCAACGCACACCGACTTTCCGGGTCTACTGGCCGAAGCTCTGAATCGGCTGAGCGACGCCGACTGGGACACGGCACTGGCTGCAGAACGGTCCGGCGTCACAACATCCCAGTTCGTCCGATTCTTGAAGCGTGAACCTCGAGCGTTTGCATTGCTGAACGACCAGCGTCGAGAACTCGGGTTACGGCCTCTTCGTTGAACTTCGAACGGCGGTTACAACGAACCGCTGACGTCCCACCATTGATCGATTTTCGAAGTCAGTCTATCAACAAGCGCCTTGTGATCTGCGGCCATGTTTTTTGTCTCATGAGGATCTGCAAGGACATCGAACAGTTCCACGGGGGCTTTTGGCTCCCGTCCAGCGTGCGGGACGATCAGTTTCCATTGATCTTCGATCACCCAGCGAAAACGCAGGCTGGGGATCGGGTCAGTCATATGCTGGATGTCGTGTTCCAGGATCTCACCGAAGATGTGGTTGCGGCCCTCAACAGCCTTTTCATCGAGCAGATTGATGCCCTGCATTTTCGATGTTGTTCCCAGGCCTGCAGCTGCCAGTATCGTGGGGACAAAATCAATGGAACTGGCCAGATGCGTTTTGTCCATCTGCGGCTCAATGTTCCCCTTCCAACGCAGCATGATCGGTGTTCGCGTCCCGCCTTCATACTGAGAACGTTTCGAACGTGGGGCATATCGACTGGCCTTCGTATCGTTGATCCAGCCGTTGTCGGTGACGTACATGACCAGTGTGTTTTCACCCAGGCCCTTCTCATCGACAAAGTCAACAAGCTGACCGACCGTTTCGTCGAACCACTCGCACATGGCCCAGTACTTTGCGAGCGGCAGATGCGGGGTCTTGTCGCGGTATTTTGACAACAACCGCTCGGGCGGGTTGTGCGGAGTATGTGGCAGGAACGGGGCGTAATAGACGAAGAACGGCTTCTCTTCTTCCGTCGCCATGTCGATGAATTCAAACACCGGCTTCATGCCTTCTCGCCCGATCTTCAGGCCCAGGTCACCGTGTCGACCGCCTCGAGTGCGATCACCGTGAGTCATGCCATGTGTGAATCCGCCGCGTGTGTAATGGCCTTCCCACCATTTGCCGGATTGGTGGCTGAGATAGCCCTTGGCCTTAAGCAACTCGGCGACACGCGGCGCTTTGTCGATGTGTCGCAGGTATTCGTTGCGTCGTTGCAGATAGCGGGGATCGCGTCGCACCTGACTTTTGTTCTGCCCTGCAAGCGCCGGGGGCGGAGGTGGATCGTTACCGACAATCCCGTGCTGATGTGGGAACAGGCCCGTGACCAGCGTCGCAAGTGATGGACGGCAAAGGCTGTCCGGGACGTAGCCGCGAGTAAAGGTCAGCGATTCCGCGGCCAGACGGTCGATGTTCGGCGTCCTGATCTGGGGATGGTCAAGAAACGAATAGTCGGTCCATGACTGATCGTCCGAGATGATCATCACAATATTTGGCGGTGCGGCCTGGGCAGGATTGCCAGACGCAACGGCCAATACAGTCAGGACGCAGAACAGCATTCGCATGTTGGATACTCCCAGTTGATTCACGATGCAGGGCCAGCGATTGTAATCGTCCGCGTTCAGAGACACAGTCAGCCAGGCTGGACTGCGACTGCTGCAGTTCAGCTGATTGCGGCGCCTCATCTTCTGGGATAGCGTGCCCGAAGTGGCGGCAAACGGTTTCAGGCGGAGGGTTAGCGTTGGAAACAGAAAGTCAGACGGGCTTCGTCAAACACTTTCGCTCTGGAATCTCGGCGTCGGTCGATGGCTTTGCGTTTCTGAACAACCACCCGGCGCTATGGCGTTACGGAGTCTGGCCGATTCTGGTCAACATCGTCGTGACGTTCGTCGTGTGGCTGTCGTCGTTCTACGTTGGCTGGATGGTGTGGGACTCGTACCAGACGGCATTGCCGATCGCCTGGTGGGCAGGCATCGTCAAATGGACGGGGCTGGTCTGCATCGTTCTGCTGACACTCGCTCTGGGCTTCGTCACGTATCTGCTGCTGTTGGGCGTCGTCTGTGCCTGGATCTTCAGCAAACTGGCTTTTCACGTCGAGCTGGCCCTCGGTTCGAAGCCCGACGAACTTGCTGAAATTCCGGTGTTTGCCCAGGTGACTGACACGCTGCGCGCCGTCTCCAAACTTCTGCTGATCAACGGGATGGTCCTGTTTCTGCACCTGATTCCCGTCGTTGGGTCGATCGCGGCGGTTGTCATCGGTCTGTACATGGACGCGTGCATTCTGGGCGCAGAATTTCTCGGTTATCCGCTGGAACTTCGTGGTCAGCGCTGGCGGATTCGGCAGGCATTTGCGAGGCAGTGGATCGGCGCGACAGTCGGCCTGGGAATTGTCGTCACAGGACTGATGCTGATCCCGATCGTGGGAGCTGTCTTTCAGACGACGGCCGTCGTGGGAGTAGTGCTCCTGCACCGGGAGCTGACCGGCCTGCCCACGACGGTCGCCGTTGACGATGCACGGGAGTAGGAAGACGCAGCAGCACATTGACGATCCAGTGTGTTCACTCGAAACAAATCACCTTAAGCCTGATTGCGAGCAACCAGATGACGACTGGACTGACACGGCGGGAATTCATGGGTGCATCGTTGGCTCTGGCGGGCGGCGCGCAGCTTGCATCTGCAGCCGACACTCCGGAACGCATGACGCTCGGGTTCAGCACGTATGGAATGAAGACGTTGCCGACTGAGCGGGCGATCGATGTCATCGCCGAAACTGGCTATGACGCGGTTGAGATCACCGTGTGGCCGGGCTGGGACTTTGCACCGGAACGGACCTCGGCTGTGCGACGAGACAGTCTCCGCTCGCGGATGGCCGACCGAAACCTGAAGCTGACGTCATTGATGGAGCATGTCTATCCGTCGGCTGATGATTCCGAGCACGAAAAGTCACTCGACCGACTCCTACACGTTTACCAGATGGCCGCGGAACTGGCCCCCGACACCGGGACACCGCCAGTCGTTCAGACTGTCCTGGGCGGCGGCAAGTGGGACGAGAAGAAGTCAATGTTCCGGGATCGCGTGGGGCACTGGGCGGAGCTGGGGGAGTCGTTCGGAATTGTGACCTGCGTCAAGCCGCATCGGGGCGGAGGCATGTCACAGCCGTCGGAATCGGTCTGGCTTATTGACCAGCTTGGCAAAACGAAGTGGGTGCGAATGGTCTATGACTACAGCCACTACGCGTTTCGAGACATCCCGCTGCTCGATTCGATTCGGCAGGCCTTGCCGTATACGGCTCATGTCGCCGTGAAGGACGCGGTTCAGGAGAACGGTCGTGTGCGGTTCGATCTGCCGGGCGCGGCCGGAACGATCGACTTCACATCGCTGCTGCGAACATTTGATGACGGTGGATACACCGGGGACATCTCGTGTGAAGTCAGTGGTCAGGTCTGGAGCAAAACTGGATATGATCCGGTTAAGGCTGCTCAGGTCTGCTATCGCAACATGTCTGCGGCGTTTAAAGCCGCAGAGATCGAGCGAGATTCGTAGTAACCGCATTCATGCCGTCGGCCCCGACAGCGGCTCCATGGATACAGGCCATTGACAGCACCGCACTCCACACCGAGCCGCATAAATGCGGCTACGACAAACCCGCGCATTCTGATGTGCCCGCCTGAGTTCTTCAGGATTGAGTACGAGATCAATCCGTGGATGAACTGCGAGGTCCAGGTCGATCACCAGATGGCCGTCGACCAATGGGAGGCCCTGCGCGTCATCCTCGAATCGCTCGGTGTGACGATCGAGATGGTTGAACCCGCGCCTGGGTTGCCCGACCTGGTCTTCACAGCCAACGCCGCGTTGATCTACGGGGATCAAGCTGTGCTGTCCCGATTCCGGCACGAGCAGCGGCAGGGTGAGGAATCACATTTCGGCGACCATCTCGCAGAACTGGGCTTCTGTGTCGAGACGCTCGATGACGATCTGTTCTTCGAAGGAGCCGGTGACGCTCTGTTCTGCGGCGACACACTGTATTCCGGATACCGGATTCGCAGCACGGCACTGGCATTGCATTCTGTAGCAGAACAGATTGGCGAGCAGGTGATTCCGCTTGAACTGGTCGACAACCGGTTCTATCACCTGGATACCTGCTTCTGTCCATTGTCCCCAGGTCAGGCGATCTGGTTTCCCGGAGCGTTCGACGCTTACGGGCAGGAAGTTCTTCGCGCGGGTATTGCCGATCTGATTGAACTGGACGAAAACGAGGCTGCCGCCTTTGGAGCGAACGCCGTTGTGGTGGGAGAAAGCGTCGTCACCAACGCGGACTGTCCGAAGCTGCATCAAGCTCTGAAATCGCGCGGCTATGAGCCCCTCGAAACCCCGCTGTGGGAATTCGTCAAAGCGGGAGGCAGTGCCAAGTGCCTCACGCTGAGACTGGACGGCGAAGACGCCGCCGGTTGGAAGAACTCGAACTGAGCTGATCTCGTCGGCTTTCGTCAGAGAGACAGCGCGCGGTTAGACGCGAGCGTTGCGGTCGCAGAAAAGTTCCCATCCTTTTCGCGTCTCGCAGATTTCCAGACAACGGGCCATGCATTCGTGCCGCAATTCGCAGCGCAGGCGCGGCGTGTCGCAACAGCACCGCGCAGATTGCACCACCAAAGATGTGACGCCGTCACAGTCTGCACATTTGATTTCACGGATTACCGCATTTTTGAGAAGAATTCCTAAAGTCGGCACGCCACATGCTAACAGACAATCCGTTCAATCGCGGCTAGGACGGCTGCCATCACATCTCTCTCGCACGACGCGACCAACAACTCAATTCTGGAGTCCGCGCATGGCTTTCACAGGGCCCGCTCGCGCAACGTCTCGACACACACACACACGATCCCAGAGTGAAGCACTACTCGCCTGCATGCTGCGCGGCCGTGACCGACGCCGGTCGCTGGTCACTCGCGACTCGTCTGAGGTACTCGAAAACCGAGCACTTCTAACACACGTTGATGTTCTGTTTGCTCCTGGAACCGCGCAGTCCGTTATTGACGAACATCTTGCCCATGATCATGCACATGAATCTGGAGAAGATCACGAGGACGAATCGGGCGAAGATCATGCGGGCGAGTCGGGAATAGCCGAGTTCAACGCCGATGATCGCTGGGGGAACACAGCGACGAATACCGGTGGCGGACTGGGACAGGGCGATCCAACGACTCTGACGTGGAGCATTGCCGACGACGGGACGCACATTCCCGGCTTCAATGGCGAGGACGCTGCACCGAGCAACCTGATCGCGTTCCTGGCAGGGATTTACGGTTCGAACAGCCCGGGAGATGGCGATCTCACCAATGAGCCATGGTTCGATGAAATCCAGCGTGGTCTGGATCGCTGGAGTGCGGTATCCGGTCTCAACTATGTCTACGAGCCGAACGATGACGGTGCCGATTTCAGTGGTTCGTCCACGGCTGCTCCTGGCATTGCTGGAGTTCGTGGCGACGTCCGCATCGGTGGACACAACATCGACGGCAATTTCGGAGTGCTGGCCTACAACTTCTTTCCCGACAACGGGGAAATGGTCATCGACACGGGTGACTCGTTCTACGGCAACACCAGCAATGATTCGATCAGACTGAGAAATGTCATCGCTCACGAGGCGGGGCACGGATTTGGATTGAGTCACGTGGTTTCCAATAACGCACAGTTCCTCATGGAGCCGTCACTCAATTCCAGCTTTGACGGACCGCAGCTTGACGACATCCTTGGTGCCCAGCGGCTTTACGGTGACGCGTTCGAATTTGAGAATGGCAACGAGTCGGTCGCCACTGCGACAGGACTCGGCTCGATTGCTGATGGTGCAACTGTCACGATCGGGGCCGATGCTGGTGACACGTTCGTCGCAGCCACGGACACTGGTTTCGTCAGTATTGATGACAACTCCGACACCGATGTTTACAGCTTCAGCGTTGAGGCCAACGCATCAGTCAGTGTTTCAGTTGATCCAGTCGGGCCGACGTATTCTCAGGGACGGCAGAACGGCTCACAGTCGCCCTTCAACGCTGGCAGCCAGAGCGATCTGACCGTCGAGATACTGTCGGGCACAGGAACGGTTCTGGCGACAGCGAACGCGAACGGAATCGGAGACACCGAGACGATCAGCAGCTTCGATCTGGGAACTGCAGCCGGCAACTTCCATATCCGCATCACCGGCGCACAGAATGCCATCCAGCTCTATCAGCTTGACGTTTCCGTGTCTGTGGATGCCCCGTCATCGAGTGTCTCAATCGCCGCGGCGAATGCCACACAGGCGGAAGGTGACTCCGGTGCGACGGCGTTTACCTTCGACGTCACGCGAACCGGTGATCTGGGTACAACCGGCACGGTGGCATGGGTCGCGGCTGGCAGCGGAACTAACGCCGCAAACGCAGGTGATTTCGGGGGATCACTGCCGTCTGGAACACTCACGTTTGATCCCGGGGTTGGAACACAGCAGATCACGATTGACGTCGCTGGAGATGTCATCGTCGAGAATAACGAAGGCTTCACGGTCACGCTCAGCAGTCCTTCGACTGGGGTGACAATCGGTACGGCGTCAGCCAGTGGAACGATCGAGAATGATGACACCTCGATTTCCATTGCGGCGGACAACGCCACCCAGGCCGAGGGCGACGCCGGATCAACGGCGTTCACGTTCACGGTCACTCGCACTGGTGACACCAGCGGCGCTGGGTCAGTCTCTTACAGTGTGACCGGAAACGGAGCGACGGCGGATGACTTTGCCGGCGGCGTCTTTCCCACGGGTACCGTGAATTTCACCGCCGGTCAGACTTCACAGACTGTCACGATTGACGTCGCGGGTGATCTCGACGTTGAGGACGACGAAGACTTTACGGTTACGCTTTCCAACCCGACGGACGGAGCCACACTCGGGTCTGCATCCGCCAGTGGAACGATTACGAATGACGATACGGACCTGAGCGTTGCGGCCACGAACGCGTCACAAAGTGAAGGCGACTCTGGCTCCACCGCATTCACATTTACAGTGACTCGCACTGGCAGCACGGCTGGGCCGCAGACGGTGGGTTACGCAGTGACGGGAAGCGGGACGAATGCGGCGGACAGCGGTGATTTCACTGGCGGAGTCCTGCCGACGGGAACGCTCACGTTCGCTGACGGTGATGAGTCGGCAACGATCACGATCAATGTGAGTGACGACTCCGATGTGGAACCCGACGAGGGATTCACCGTGACACTCGCCAATCCGTCCGGCAACGCGGAAATCTCAACCGCAACAGCTGATGGAACGATTCTTAACGATGACGTGAACATCGACATTACTCTCGTGGTAAACCAGGCCAGCGGTCTGGAGGGTGACTCTGGCTCGACAGCGTTCACGTTCCAGGTCACGCGTTCCGGCTTCACCGGTTTGGAAACGACTGTGGACTTTGACGTGCTGGCGTCGGCCAGTGGAGCGAATGCCGCAGACTTTACCGGCGGCGTGTTGCCGTCGGGAACGGTGACATTCGGAGTCGGTGACACGGACGAAACGATTACGATCAATGTCAGCGGCGATACTCTCGCTGAAGCGGACGAGGCCTTTACGGTCGGTCTGTCGAATGCCAACAACGGTGAGATTGTTACGGGCACGGCCACAAGTACGATCACCAACGACGACTCGAACCTCTCTATTTCGGCGCTGGATGCGAGCCAGACGGAAGGTAACGCGGGCGAAAGCACTGTGTTCCGATTCCTCGTCACTCGCACTGGTGACACCAGCGGAACGGCGACGGCCAGTTTCGCTGTCTCAGGTGATGCCGACGCTGATGACTTTGGCGGCGATCTTCCAGGCGGCACAGTTTCTTTTGCAGTCGGTCAAACGACGCAGCAGATCGAGATCACTGTCGCGGGCGATGACGACATCGAGCCCGATGAAACGTTTACCGTCACGTTGTCCAGTGCTGTGCGAGCGACGATCACGGCTGATTCCGCCAGTAGTACAATTACGAACGATGATCAGGAAGACTCTGGAGTCTTCCTGGACGGTGGAGTCCTGACCGTCATCGGTACGGGCGACAACGACTATGTGTCACTTTACGGCCAGGGCCGCAATATCAGCGTCTTTACCTACAATTTCTCCACGGACCTGTATACGTACGATGTATTTGGCAAATCGGACGTGGATAGTATTTCTGTCGACGTCGTGGCCGGCCACGACCAGGTGTATCTGGATGGCAGCATTTACCGGGGTTCCACGATCGAGCTTGGCGACGGCAACGATGTGGCGTCGGGCGGACGTCGCAGCGATGTTATCAATGGCGGCAACGGCAATGACGTCATTAATGGCAACAACGGCAGCGATGTTATCCATGGCGGCGCGGGCAACGATTACATCCGCGGTGGCAACGGCCGCGACATCCTGCGTGGCGGCAATGGCAACAACTGGATCTACGGCGACAACGGACACGACGTTCTGGTCGGAGGAGATGACTTCGACTATCTGCATGGTGGCCGTGGCCGGGACATCCAGATTGGCGGCGGTGGAGGAGACTGGCTCGTTGGAAGCAACGGCGACGACATTCTGATCGGCGGATCGACCATTTACGACGACGACGATGCCGCCTTGACCGCCCTTCTGACGGAGTGGACGACAAGAACCAGCTACAACAATCGCATCAACACCATTCGTTCCGGGACTGGCAGCCTGAACGGGATCAGACTGGAAGCTGGAACAACGGTCCATGACGACGGAGCCACGGATGTCATGATTGGTAACCGAGGCCGTGACTGGTATTTCGGAGACACATCCGGCTCCGATAGCGACTTGATCTTCCGCAGCTTCAACGAGCTGGTGGACGCACTTCCGTGATGGAAGCTGATGCCGGGCAATACCGGTATTCCAGCATCCAGTATCTCAAGCAACGTGCCAGCAAACCGGCCAATGTTGCAATGCTTCAACGCGGACTGCGTCACGACACCAACTGGGTTCGTCAGAAGTGCGCATTGGCGCTGTCTGAGCTCGGGATCGCCGAAGACCCGCCGCCCGAAGACGTTGATTCCTCGCCCGTGCCAATGGCGGCATTGCTCACGTTCGCCATACTAGTTGCGGCAATCGCATGCGACTATCGGTTGCGACAGCCCGACCACCATTAAGTCCAGCACATCCATTCGCTGACTGAGTTATGAATGGGGAAGGGTTTCGTTATCAATTGGCGGCAGATCACCGGTGTCTGAGCGTGCGAATCACATTACCTGCGGCCACGTGCCGGTGGAGAGCCGGATGCGTTAACGGCGCACGTCCGGTTCTGAGAGGGCTGTGGTTCAATCGGAAATAGTTGAGGTATTGTGGCACCACCAGACGAAACAGGTGGACAACAGAGAACACAAATATCAACCTGCTTTTCAGTGTACTCGCACGGAGACATCTGAGGCATTGTTGCAAGTCCCTGGAATGATTATGCTGCAGTCCGCGTCGACTTCTAGTTCCAAGTCACTCGACCAAACGCCCAATCCGACGATCCGGGTCGTTAGAGACCAGCACACATCAGGAGTGCGATCATGGAAGTCTTGTTGCCCATTCTTGTGGCACTCGGCGTATTTGGAACGCTGCTCGACGTCTTTCTCCGCTGAGAACACATACAAAGCACAAAGGATGCGATTCGAGACCTCGCCGCTGACATGGACGCCGAAAACAGTAGTGCGCTCCTCCAGCGAAGCCACGTTCGTATCAATGACTTCTTCGTTCGTTTCTTCGGTGAGCGGCACTTGTCACTCAAATGCTTCGGTCGTTCAGCCGCTGTATCTGCGTTTTCGATGGCATTCGCATCCGTAATGTGTTTCGCGATCTCTGGCACAGAGTTTCTTGAAAGCGTAACAGAACAATTGGTGGACGAAGAGACGGCCAACTGCAACCTGGCTTCCTGCTCGCCTACATCGTTACAAACGTGATTGCGGATTACGCATCACTAATCGAGACACGGGTGATCTTGCGATGGGCAGTTGGGAAGCCATTCACGGCTATCCTTCTACTGTTGGCTGTCGATGTGACGCTGTCCTACACCCTTTACGAATTCATCGAAGTTCCGCTCTATCTCCTCATGACCGGAGACGTGGTACAGGCAGTTGACCTTTCACTTGTGTTGACTGACTACTGGATGACTGAATATCAGTCGGTTTGTGAAGTGCAGCTCCTCACACCGTTTCTCTGGTCCCCATTCTTTACAAGTCTTATGTGTTACACGTTGGCGGTGTGGCATTTTGTAATCTGGTTTGCCTCACCCGTCAGGGGTACTACGGGCTCTCTCCTGCTGTGATTGTCAGAGTTGCGCAATCCGTTTCTTCTCCTCAGTATTTCCGGTGCCATTGGGACCCTTCTGTCATTGCTGTTCTAATCTCTGTGTGAAAACGACGCGTATTAGAAAATGGCTCGCATGTACCGCTGAATGAACGCCAGGCGAACGATACCACCGAAGTTCAATGCGGTCTTTTCATACCGT